>NZ_CP048437.1:0-310252 GCF_010509575.1 Faecalibacterium duncaniae
ATGGATTCTTTCAAGGACGTTTTAGAGGCCGCCCAGGCATACTGCAAAACGCAGATGGCCGAGCCGACCTATAATCTCTACATCGACGGACTTGAGCCCATCAGCTTTGAGGACTCGAGCCATATCACCCTGTCGGTGCGCAACGATTTCATCTGCAAGATCGTCACCGACCGCTACCTCGGCCTGCTGAAAGAGGCCTTTAAAACCGTGCTGGGCTTTGACGTGGACATCACGCTGGTGGTGCCCAGCACCCCGCCCCATGAGGTGGTGCTGGCCCAGCAGTACGAGGCAAACCCCGCCTCGCCCCAGGGTAATTACGAGTTCACCTTCGAGAACTTCATCAAGGGTCCCTCCAACCAGTTTGCGTTTGCTGCGGCGCAGGCGGTTGCGGCCAACCCCTCCGGGGCCTATAACCCGCTGTTCATCTACGGCGGCTCCGGTCTGGGCAAGACCCATCTGCTCACGGCCATCCAGACCGAGATCAAGCGCACCCACCCCGATTTCGTTATCATGTACGTTACCTGCGAGCAGTTCACCAACGAGCTGATCGCCGCCATCCGCGCCGGCAGCACCGAGGACTTCCGGATGAAGTACCGCGTGGCCGACCTGCTGCTGGTGGACGATATCCAGTTCATCGCCGGCAAGGAGTCCACCCAGGAGGAGTTTTTCCACACCTTCAACTCCCTGCACGATGCCCACAAGCAGATCGTGATCGCCTCTGATCGCCCGGCCAAGGAGATCAAGAGCCTGGAAGAGCGCCTGCGCACCCGCTTTGAATGGGGCCTGACCGCCGATGTCCAGCCGCCTGATTTCGAGACCCGCGTGGCCATCGTCAAGCGCAAGGCCGAGCTGCTCCACTTGGATCTGCCCGAGGACGTGGCTGAATTCATCGCCAACCACCTGAAGAACAACATCCGCCAGCTGGAGGGCGCAGTGAAAAAGCTGAACGCCTACTACATGCTGGAGGGCATCCAGCCTGTCATCAGCGTGGCACAGAACGCCATCAAGGACATCCTCAACGAGACCCAGCCCGTGCCCGTGACCATCGAGAAGATCGTGGGCGAGGTCTCCCGCACCTTCAACGTCTCCCCTGCCGACATCCGGGGCACCAAGCGGAACGCCAACGTTGCATCCGCCCGCCGCGTGGCAATCTATATCCTGCGCGAAGTCACCGGCATGAGTATGGAGGAGATCGGCCGGGAATTCTCGGGCCGTGACCACTCCACCATCGTCTACTCCCTCAAGACCATGGAGCGGGACATGAAGAACGACCAGCACCTGCGCGAAACCGTCAGCGACATCATCAAGAACGTCAAGGCCTGACGGGAAAACAGGGGCAAAAGTCATACTCTCACAGGGGATAAAACCCCAAATATGGGGAGAAATGCAGGGGAATCCGGGAAAACAGAACAAGATATTGTGTTCAGACGACAAAGTTCTCCACTCTTTCCACCGAGTTTTCAACATTCAACTTCTGTTTTGCACACCCGCCGTGGAAAGAAAAGCAGCTGCAGCCCTTTCCACAAGCCTTTCACACTGCATTCACAAGCCGGTGGAAAACCACGGAGCCGCACCATTCCACACATTTTCCGACTTTTCCACATCTTCCCCAGCCCCTACTACGAATACTACAACAAGTTCAATATAGATTTGGAGGTTTTGTCCCTGTTTTATGGGAGAAAGAACCTCAAAACTTGAATCCAAAATAAGGAGAGACGCGCAATTGAACATCATCTGCGATAAGACCCTGCTGAGTGCAGCCATTGACGGCGTTTCCAAAGCTGTTACCCTGCGCTCCACCATCCCAGTACTGGAGGGTATCCTGCTGAAAGCCGAAGGCTTCCAGCTCACCCTGACCGGCTACGACCTGGAAATGGGCATCGTGACCACCATTGATGCCAATGTCAAAGAGCCCGGCGAGGTGGTTCTGAACGCCAAGCTGCTCAGCAGCATGGTCAGCCGGATGCCTTCCGGCCAGATCAACATCCAATCGGCCGAAAACGGAAAAACCACCATCCAGAGCGGTGTGGCACAGTTCGAGATCCAGTCCATGAACCCCACCGATTTCCCCGAGCTGCCCAACACCGGTGCCGAGGAGACCCTGAACATCAAGACCGGCGTACTCCGTGATATGATCGAGCGCACCCTGTACGCCGTCAGTCAGGATGAGAAAAAACCTGCGCATACCGGTGAATTATTCGAGATCTCGCCGGATAAGCTGACCGTTGTTGCGCTGGACGGCTACCGTCTGGCCATTGTGGAGCGGCCGGTGGAAGCCATAAAGGAAATCCGTATCATCGTACCCAGCAAGACCATGAACGAGGTCTCCCACCTGCTGGCCAACGACGACGAGGAGACTGTGCACATCTCCGCAAACCGCCGCTATGTGGTGTTCACCACTGCCGGTTACACCATTATGAGCCGCCTGATCGAGGGCGAATTCCTCAACTACCACAACGTGATCCCCAATGGCAGCCGCACCAGCGTGGTTCTGGACACCAAGGAGTTCATCGAGACCATCGAGCGTGCCTCCCTGATCATTACAGAGCGTTTAAAAAATCCCCTCCGCATCAGTTTTACAGAGGGTAAAGTGGTGGTCCGCTGCCAGACCAATCTGGGCCGCGTGGTGGATGAATTCAACGCGCAGTGCGAGGGCGATGAGGTGGAGATCGGTTTCAACAACCGCTATCTGCTGGATGCCCTGCGCAACGCCCGCACCGAGCAGGTCAAGCTGGAGATCAGCGGCCCGCTGAGCCCGGTCAAGGTCCTGCCTACCGAGGGCAGCGACTTTTTGTATCTGGTCCTGCCTGTCCGCTTCAAGAATGATTGAGAGGCATAAAAATGCAAAAAATTCTCATCCATACGGAATTTATCAAGCTGGATGCCCTGCTGAAATATGCGGGTCTGTGTGAGACCGGCGGCGAAGCCAAGGAGCTGGTGCAGGGCGGTGCTGTCAAGGTGAACGGTGAGGTCTGCACCATGCGGGGCAAAAAGTGCCGCGCCGGGGATGTCGTCGAGTTGGACGGCCAGACCGTGGAAGTGGGACAGGGCCAGTAAACCATGCGCCTGCTTTCCTTAGAAGTAACGAATTACCGCAATATCGCATCGGCAAGCCTGACCCCGGGCCGGGAGCTGACCGTGATCTGCGGCAACAACGGCCAGGGCAAGACCAACCTGCTGGAGGCCATCTGGCTGCTGACCGGCGGCAAGAGCTTCCGGGGCGGCAAGGATGCAGAGCTGGTGCGGCGGGGCGAACCCTTTGCCGTGCTGGAAGCCTCCACACTCCGGGCACAGCAGGAGGAACAGGAGCCTGACGAGCCGAACCGTGTCCGGCTGACGGTGGGCACCCCGGATTCCCAGCGGCCCGGACGGTACGCCTCGGTGAACGGGGCAGCCCCCAGGCGGGCGGCAGGGCTTGCCGGCAGTTTTCCGGCTGTTGTGTTTGACCCCGGCCACCTGAGCCTGGTCAAGGGAGCACCCGAGGGGCGGCGCAAATTTCTGGATGCCGCCCTCTGTCAGCTCTACCCCGGCTACCTGACCGTGTACCGCCGCTATCTGCGGGCCCTGCAGCAGAAAAACGCTCTGCTGCGCCGCTCCCCTGCCGGGCAGGAACGTCCCTACGCCGAAAAAATGGCCCTGCTCGAGGTGCTGAACACCGAGCTTGCCGCGCAGGGGGAAGCCATCCAGCAGCGGCGGCGGGCCTACCTGGAACGGCTGGCCCCGCTGGCCTGTGCCAATTACGAGGAGCTTTCCCATGGGGCGGAGCGGATGGAGCTGCGGTATGCCGCCCAGTTTGAGCCGGGTGGTCTGGCAGCCCTGCTCAAAGCCCGCCAGAATGAGGAAGTCCGGGCCGGGCAGAGCCTGTGCGGCCCCCACCGGGAAGATATGGAGCTGCTGCTGGACGGCCAGCCCGCCAGAGTGTTTGCCAGCCAGGGGCAGCAGCGCAGTGTGGTGCTCAGCCTGAAAATGGCCGAAGCCGCCGCCGCTGCTGCCATCACCGGGGAGCACCCCGTCCTCTTGCTGGACGATGTGCTCAGTGAGCTGGATGATGGCCGCAAGCAGTATCTGCTGACCCGGATGCGGGAAAAACAGACCTTTGTCACCAGCTGTGACGATACGGCCTTCCTGAAAACGGATGGCGAGGTCTACCGCATGAACGGCGGTGTCCTGAGTAAAATCTGAAATGGAGAAATGTTGCATCGCTGCATTGCATAGAATGCGAAAAATGCGACAGAATATGCAGTCTGCATCTGCGGGAGAATATACGCAATGTATATCCATCTGGGCCGGGACTATGTCCTGAATGACCGTGATATCATCGGCATCTTCAATCTGGAGACCACCACCGTCTCCCCCCGGGGGCGGGAATTTCTCAACTATGCCCAGAAGAATGGGGCCGTGGTCAGCCTTTCGGATGACCTGCCCCAGTGTTATGTTCTGGCCGATGCCCCTGTGGACACCGTTTATCTTTCGGAGCTGTCCAGCGCGGCCATGAAGCGGCGCACCGAAATGTCGTTCTGAAAAAATTAACAACGATCCAATCGATTGAAAAAATATCAAGTAAAGGGAGAAAGGATATGGCAGAGGAAATCATCACCAGCACCAATGTGGAAACCGCGACCGACCATGAGTATAATGCCAGCGAGATCCAGGTCCTGAAGGGTCTGGAGGCCGTGCGCAAGCGTCCCGGCATGTATATCGGCTCCACCGGTGAGCGGGGCCTGCATCATCTGGTTTACGAGATCGTGGACAACGCCATTGATGAAGCGCTGGCAGGCTACTGCAACCACATTGAGGTCAAGATCTTAAAGAATAACATCATTCAGGTCACCGACAACGGCCGCGGCATCCCCGTGGATATCCAGGCCGATACCGGTCTGCCCGCCGTCACCGTCGTCTATACCATCCTGCACGCAGGCGGTAAGTTCGGCGGCGAGAACTCCGGCTACAAGGTGGCCGGTGGTCTGCACGGTGTCGGCGCGTCCGTGGTCAACGCCTGCTCTGAGTGGCTGACGGTCAATGTCCGCCGCGACGGCCATGAATACGAGCAGACCTTCCGCCGCGGCGACCCGGACGGCCCCCTGAAGTGCCTGGGCACAGTGGCTGAGGGGGTCACCGGCACCCGCGTTACCTTCAAGCCCGACCCCGAGATGTTCAAGGACACCACCGTCTATAACTTCGAGACGCTGGAAAAGCGCCTGCGCGAGGAGAGCTTCCTGAACGCCGGTGTCAAGATCACCCTGACCGATGAGCGGGAGCTCTACACCCCCGTTCTGGAGGATGGCCAGGAAGGTGACCCCTGCTACCGTACCGAGGTCATGTGCTATGAGGGCGGCATCAAGAGCTTTGTCACCTATCTGGGCGAAAAGCGCAATCTGGAGGTGCTCCACCCCAATGTCATCTACCTCAAGGGCCAGACCGAGCGGGGCATGGCCGAGATCGCGCTGCAGTATAATTCCAGCTATAACGAACTGCTGCTGAGCTTTGCCAACAACGTCAACACCCCGGACGGCGGCACCCATGAAGAGGGTTTCCGCACCAGCCTGACCCGTGTGTTCAATGATTACGGCCGCAGCCACGGCCTGCTGAAGGATAAGGACGAGAACCTTTCCGGCTCCGATGTCCGCGAGGGCCTCATCTGCGTCATTTCCGTCAAGCTGCAGGAGGCAGAGTTTGAGGGCCAGACCAAGGCAAAGCTGGGCAATACCGAGATCCGCACCCTTGTTTCCAACATGGTGTACACCAAGCTGATGGAGTTCTTTGAGGAGAACCCCGGCGTGGCAAAGGCCATTTTTGAAAAGGCCACCCAGGCAGCCCGCGCCCGTGCTGCTGCCAAAAAGGCCCGGGAGCTGGTGCGCCGTAAGAGCGCGCTGGAGACCAGCCGGATGCCCGGCAAGCTGGCCGACTGCCGTGAAAAAGACCCCACCCGCACCGAGATCTTCATCGTCGAGGGTGACTCTGCAGGCGGCTCTGCCAAGATGGGCCGTGACTCCGCCATTCAGGCCATCCTCCCCCTGTGGGGCAAGATGCTGAACGTGGAAAAGGCCCGCGCGGACCGCATCTACGGAAACGATAAGCTGATGCCCGTGGTGCTGGCTCTGGGCTGCGGCATCGGCGAGGAATTCGATATCTCCAAGCTGCGGTATGATAAAGTGTTCATCATGGCCGATGCCGATGTCGATGGTTCTCACATCTGCACCCTGATGCTGACCTTCTTCTTCCGCTATATGCGCCCCCTCATCGAGCAGGGCCATGTCTATGTCGCCCAGCCGCCCCTGTTCAAGGTGCAGAAGGGCAACACCATCAAGTACGCCTACAACGATGCTGAAATGGCCATCCTCTCGCAGGAGATGCCCGGCGCAAAGGTCAACCGCTATAAGGGCCTTGGTGAGATGAACCCCGAACAGCTGTGGGAGACCACCATGAACCCCGATAACCGGGTCATCGTTCAGATCACCATTGAGGATGCCGAGAAGGCCGATGAAGCCTTTACCATCCTGATGGGCGACCAGGTGGAGCCCCGCCGCCGCTTTATCGAGACCAACGCCCAGTACGCGAAGCTGGATGTGTAATTGGAGGAAACAATGGAAGAAGATTATGTGATGATACCGGGCAGCGGTACCAAAAAGATCATCCGCGATGTCAAGAAGGAGATCGAGACCGCGTTCCTGGACTACTCCATGTCAGTCATCGTGTCCCGCGCCCTGCCCGATGTGCGGGACGGCCTGAAGCCTGTCCACCGCCGCATCCTGTACACCATGCATGAGCGCGGCAACGACCCCAGCCATGCATACCGCAAATCCGCCGACACCGTTGGTGCCGTGCTGGGCTCCTACCACCCCCACGGCGACGCATCCGTTTACGATGCCATGGTCCGTCTGGCACAGGATTTCTCCCTGCGCTACCCGCTGGTGGATGGTCAGGGTAACTTTGGTTCTGTGGATGGCGACCCCCCGGCTGCTTACCGTTACACCGAGGCCCGCATGAGCCGTATGGCCGTGGAGATGCTGACCGATATCGACAAGGATACCATCGACTGGGACCCCAACTTTGATGAGACCAAGAAGGAGCCCAGCGTTCTGCCCTGCCGTTTCCCGAACCTGCTGGTCAACGGCAGTCAGGGCATTGCCGTTGGTATGGCTACCAACATCCCGCCCCACAACCTGAGTGAGGTCATTGACGGCTGTGTGGCCTATATCGAGGACCCGGACATCGACCTGCCCGGCCTGATGGAGCACATCAAGGGCCCCGATTTCCCCACCGCCGGCATCATCATGGGCCGCAGTGGCATCCGTGCTGCCTACGCCACCGGCCGCGGCAAGATCACCCTGCGCGGCCGCGCCACCATTGAAGAAAAGAAGAATGGCCGCGCCCAGATCATCGTGACCGAGATTCCCTACATGGTCAACAAGGCACGCCTCATTGAGAACATTGCCGACCTGGTCAAGGAAAAGCGGATCGAGGGCATCAGTGACCTGAACGATGAGACCAACCGCAAGGGAATGCGCATCGTCATTGACGTGCGCAAGGATGCCAACCCCCAGGTCGTTCTGAATCAGCTGTACCAGTACACCCAGCTGCAGGATACCGTGGGTGTCATCATGCTGGCCATCGACCACAAGGTGCCCAAGGTGATGACCCTGAAGCAGATGATCCAGAAGTATGTCGAGTTCCAGGACGAGGTGGTGCGCCGCCGCACCCAGTATGACCTGAAAAAGGCCCGGGAACGCGCCCATATTCTGGAAGGCCTGAAGAAGGCCACCGACATTGTGGATGAGCTGATCGCCACCATCCGTGCCTGCAAGGGCGGCATGAGCGAGGCCAAGGCTGCCATCATGGAGCAGTTCGGCTTTGATGACCCGCAGGCAGATGCCATCGTCAAGCTGCAGCTGGGCCGTCTGGCTGGTCTGGAGATCCTGAAGATCGAGGAAGAGCTGGGCTCCCTGAACGCCAAGATCCGGGATTGGGAAGAGATTCTGGCCGATGATGCCCGCGTGCTGGAGATCGTCAAGAGCGAGCTGCTGGAAATGAAGCGCCGCTTTGGCGATGACCGCCGCACCGAGATCGAGACCGTGACCGGCGAGGTAGATATCGAGGACCTGATCGCTGAGGAGCAGTGCGTTTATACCCTGACCGAGGCCGGTTATATCAAGCGCCAGCTCAAGGCCACTTATCAGGCCCAGAAGCGCGGCGGCCGCGGCATCTCCGGCATGACCCGCAAGGAAGAGGACATCGTGCAGGAGATGTTCGTGGGCTCCACCCATGATTACGTCCTGTTCGTTACCGATAAGGGCCGCCTGTTCCGCATCAAGGGCTACACCATTGCCGAGGGCAGCCGCACCAGCAAGGGCACCAACATCGTCAACCTGCTGCAGCTGGCCGAGGGCGAAAAGGTCACCAACATGCTCTGCCAGAGCAAGGATACGGCCAATGAGGGCGGTTTCGTGACCATGGTCACAAAGCAGGGCCTCATCAAGCGCACCCCGCTGGAGCAGTATGCAAACATCCGCAAGAGCGGCCTGATCGGCATTGCCCTGAACGAGGGGGATGCGCTGGCCTGGACAAGACTGACCTCCGGCCACGATATGCTCATCGTTGCCACCCGCAACGGTCAGGCCATCCGCTTCAATGAGGAGGATGCCCGTCCCATGGGCCGCAGCGGCCACGGCGTGCGCGCCATCAAGCTGGCCGAGGGCGACGAGGTCGTGGGTGTCTGCATCTGCCGTGAGAACGCCACCATCCTGACCGTGACCGAGAACGGCAAGGGCCGCCGGTCCGACATCGACACCTACCGCATCACCGCCCGCGGCGGCAAGGGCATCCGCAACTACGATGCCTCCAAGGACAAGGTCGCCGCGGTCAAGATCGTGGACGATGTGGATGACGTGCTGCTGAGCAGCCAGGAGGGCATCATCATCCGCCTGCACGCCAATGAGATCCCGGTGCAGAGCCGTTACGGCTCCGGTGTCCGTGTCATGCGTCTGGGCGAGAATGATAAGGTCATGGTCCTGGCCCGTACCGACCACGACGATGAAGCCCAGACCGAGACAGTAGAGGCTGAGGAAGGCGATGAGCCCACCGCAGAGCAGCTGGCCGCCATGGAAGCAGCCGATGAGGCCTCCGCCTCCGAGGCACCGGCTGAGGATTGAGCCTCTCCTGCCAGATAAAATAAAAGAGTTAGCCTGGACTTCTATCAGAAAATATGATAGACTAACGAAACGATCACAAAATCCCATGGGGGAGTAGCAGGCGCTGTTTGCAGACGGCGCAGCAAGTCAACACAATGACAGCACTGCTGTCTGGCTTGCTTTCATTTGCGAGACTCATGTGTTATGGTGCGGAGTACCACGCCCAACACATGGAGTTCATTTGTAAAAAATGACCCGAGACCGGATGTGCACGCGCGCCGATCTCGGGTTTTGTTTTGCCGCACCGTAATTTTGGTCAGATTCAGGAGGCATTCAGTTATGGAATGGAGTTTTTTGTTTTTTCTCAACAGTGCACTGCTGGGCGTGGGCCTTGCCATGGACGCGTTTTCGGTCTCGATGGCAAACGGTCTGCATGACCCCGGCATGTCCCGAAAAAGGATGTGCATCATTGCGGGCACCTTTGGCGTGTTTCAGGCCGTGATGCCCATGACAGGCTGGGTCTGTGTCCATACCATCGTGGAGATGTTCTCTTCCTTTGAAACATTCATTCCCTGGATCGCCCTTGCCCTGCTGGGCTATATCGGCGGCAAGATGCTGATCGATGGCATCCGGGGCGAGGAAACCGAGGAAGCCGCCGCGCTGAGTGCCGGTGCCCTCTTTATGCAGGGCGTGGCCACCAGCATTGATGCCCTCTCGGTCGGCTTTACCATTGCGGAGTATGGCTGGCTGATGGCGCTGGCAGCTTCCGGCATCATTGCCGTCGTCACCTTCTTCCTCTGCATGGCGGGCCTGCGCATCGGCAAAAAGTTCGGCACAAAGCTCTCCGGCAAGGCCTCTGTGCTGGGCGGTGTCATCCTCATCGGCATTGGGCTGGAGATCTTCATCTCCGGCGTGTTCTTCTGAAAAAGGGGCAAAGAAAACCGGCACAGCGTCAGGCAGGCGCTGTGCCGGTTTTGTTCCCCGTGGAACATTTTTTAAGGGTGCATTATTTTTCCGGCTCAAAGTAGTCGGCATATTCCCCGGTGAGCTTAGAGCCCAGCCGACGGATGCCGCCGTAGAGGTGGCGCTCCACCAGCGGCTCAAAGGCGGCAAGATCACACCGCTCAATGGCGGCAATGATGTTCTGGTGGTCGGCGATCACCTCGTCCAGCCCGCCGCTGGTCATGGTGTCCAGCATCCGGAAGCGGCTGTAATCGGCGTGGGCGTTCTGTAAGGTGCGCCACAGATACATTTTTCCCATGGCGGCAAACCATGTCTCGTGGAGCAGGCGGTCTGCCTCATAGAGCTTGTTGTAGTCGATCTCCTCGGCGCGGGCCAGCGCGGCGTAGGCATCGGTCCGCCGCCGGATGAGCGCCCGCTGTTCCGGCGTGCACTTGGGCGAGAAGTCCCGCAGGACGCGGGCTTCCACGGCGGTGCGCTCGTAGATGAGCTCATCCACGATCTCCCGGTTCAGCCGGGTCACAGTGGTACCCTTGTAGGGCACGATCTTCACCAGCCCGTTCTCCTGCAGCCGCTGCAGCACCACCCGGATCATGGAGCGCGGTGCCCCAAAGCGGGCACAGAGCGGGTTTTCACTCAACGAACTGCCCGGCCGCAGGGTCAGGTCGATGATCTCCCGCTCCAGTACAGCGTAAATTTCAGCGTCGGTCTTGTACTCTTCCATAATACCACCCTTCCTAAACCCCACCGTCAATGCTTCGCATTGCCACCGCCCCTGGTAGGGGCGGCTCTGGCGTTTTGTAAAGTTTTACAAGTTACCCGTTATGCCAAGGGCTCCACTCCTAGGGGAGCTGTCACCGCAGGTGACTGAGGGGTTTAAGTCCCACGGCGCTTTGATCGGTTTCTCCAATTGAAACGCCATCTTCTCCCCCGTCTCCGGGTGGACGAACTGCAGCCCTGCGCTCTGCAGGGCAATGTCCCCTTTGAATCGGCTGCCATATTTGCCGTCTCCGTAAAGCGGGTGCTTCCGGGAGGCAAACTGCACCCGGATCTGATGTGTCCGCCCGGTGTGGAGCGTGATCTCCGCAAGGCTCAGGGAACCGTCCGGTGCCGTCTCCACGATGCGGTATTCCAGCACGGCTTCCCGTACCCCCTTGCGGGGGCGCTTTACCGGAAAGACCCGGCCCTTCCGGCTGTCCTTGAACAGATAGTCCCGCAGGATGCCCTCGGGCGGCAGCTGTTCGTCCGGCCCGCCTGCGATCACGGCCCGGTATGTTTTAAGGAAGCAGGGCTGTGCCGGTGCACCGGGGCCAGCCTCTACTCTGCCGTCCAGAATGGCATAAGCCTGCTGGCTCTCCGTCACCTGTTTTGTCAGGGCAGCAGCGGCTCCGGGGGTTCTGGCATAGACCATCAGCCCCGAAACGCCGGTGTCCAGCCGATGGATGACCCCAACGTATGCATCCGGCCTGCCCCACCGCTGGCGCAGGGCAGCGGGCACGCCCTCCTCGCTGGTCAGCCCGGCGGGCTTGTCCAGCACCACAAGGGCAGTATCTTCGTAGAGAATGTTCACAGCTTGCCCTCGTCCAACAGGGCCTTGAGCTTGAGCACGCCTGCAATGGTCTTGCCGTCCTTGATCTCGCCGCGCATCACCATCTCATAGGCCTGGGTCAGCGGTACCCGGTCAGGGGTCAGAAACTCGTCCGTATCCAGATGCATCCGGGTCTCATGCAGACCGGTGGCCACCCAGGTGTAGATGATCTCGGTATCATAGCCCACGGTGGGGTAGAACTCGCCCAGGGAGGTGTACTTGTCGGCGGTCAGGCCGCACTCCTCCTCCAGCTCCCGCTTGGCGGCTTCAAAGGGATTCTCCCCTTTTTCCAGCTTGCCGGCGGGCAGCTCCCACAGCTCCTGCTGCATGGCGTAGCGGAACTGGCGCACCATGCAGATGGTGCCGTCCTCAAAGTAGGGCACGATGCAGGCTCCGCCGTGGTGGTGGACCACCTCGCGGGTGGCGGTCTTTCCATTTTCCAAAAGGGCGGTATCCTTGGTCAGGGTGACCACCCGGCCCTCGAACAGCACCTCACTTGTGAGCGTCTTTTCAAAATGTGCAGCGTCCATCGTATTTGCGTCCTTTCCAGATGATAATGATGCTGGTTCAAGTTTACGGCAACAAAGCGCCGGTTGTCAATTCAAAATTGAGGATAAATTAAGAAAAATACAGCAAAAAAGCCGGATTCTTAATAATCTGTCAGGTTAGATGCAACAAAAAACACAAGCGTAAAAAAGCACCAAAAAATTTCTTGAAATTTTGTTGCGTTTTGCCAGTGGGTTTGCATTTACTTTGAGGGCGGAATTTGCTAATATAATATATGAGCAATAGTGCCTTTTGGGGTTCTCCGGCCCCAGCGGGGCGCGATTGCCCCGCGCAAAAGGTACCAAATTCTGAACAATGGAGGAAGAAAAATGCCTAGAGCAAAGCAAACCATGGATGGCAATACCGCTGCCGCTCATGTAGCATACGCCTACACGGACGTGGCTGCTATCTACCCCATTACCCCGTCTTCTCCGATGGCTGACTCTGTGGACCAGTGGTCCGCAGCCGGTCAGAAGAACATCTTCGGCAACCAGGTCAAGGTCGTCGAGATGGAGTCTGAGGCCGGCGCTGCCGGCGCTGTGCACGGCTCTCTGGGTGCAGGTGCTGTTACCACCACCTTCACCGCTTCTCAGGGCCTGCTGCTGATGATCCCCAACATGTACAAGATCGCTGCTGAGCAGCTGCCCTGCGTGTTCGATGTTTCTGCACGTACCGTTGCTACCCAGTCCCTGAACATCTTCGGTGATCACAGCGACGTTATGGCATGCCGCCAGACCGGCTTCGCAATGCTGGTCGAGAGCAGCGTGCAGGAAGTTATGGATCTGTCCCCTGTTGCCCATCTGGCAGCAATCGAGGGCCGGGTTCCCTTCCTGAACTTCTTCGATGGCTTCCGTACTTCTCACGAGTACCAGAAGATCGAGAAGTGGGACTACGCTGATCTGAAGGAAATGTGCAACATGAAGGCTGTTGAGGAGTTCCGTGCCAAGGCTCTGAACCCCGAGCACCCCAAGATGCGCGGTTCCCACGAGAACGGCGACGTGTTCTTCCAGCACCGTGAGGCCTGCAACTCCGCTTACGACGCACTGCCCGCAGTGGTCGAGAAGTACATGGCCAAGATCAACGAGAAGCTGGGCACCAACTACGATCTGTTCAACTACTACGGCGCACCCGATGCTGACCGTGTTATGATCGCTATGGGCTCTGTCTGCGACGTTGCTGACGAAGTCATCGATTACCTGAACGCCAAGGGCGAGAAGGTCGGTATCGTCAAGGTCCGCCTGTACCGTCCCTGGGTGTCCTCCGCTCTGCTGAAGGTCCTGCCCAAGACTGCCAAGAAGGTTGCAGTTCTGGATCGTACCAAGGAGCCCGGCTCCCTGGGCGAGCCCCTGTACCTGGATGTTGCTGCTACCCTGCGTGAGGCTGGCCTGAACGATGTCGTCCTGACCGGCGGCCGTTACGGCCTGGGCAGCAAGGACACTCCCCCGTCCTCCATCTTCGCTCTGTTCAAGGAGCTGGAGAAGGATCAGCCCAAGGAGCGCTTCACTCTGGGCATCACCGATGATGTCACCGGTCTGTCCCTGCCCGAGGTCAAGCCCGCTCCCATCACCGCAGCTGCTGGCACCAAGGAGTGCAAGTTCTGGGGTCTGGGCGGCGACGGTACTGTCGGCGCAAACAAGAACTCCGTCAAGATCATCGGCGACCACACTGATAAGTATGTTCAGGCATACTTCCAGTATGACTCCAAGAAGACCGGCGGCGTGACCATCAGCCACCTGCGTTTCGGCGACAAGCCCATCCGCAGCCCCTACTACATCAACCAGGCTGACTTCGTGGCCTGCCACAACCCCGCTTACATCCACATGGGCATGAAGATGGTCCAGGATGTCAAGCCCGGCGGCGTGTTCATGATCAACTGCCAGTGGACCGATGAGGAGCTGGGCCAGCACCTGAACGCTGAGGCCAAGAAGTACATTGCTGACAACAACATTCAGCTGTACACCATCAACGCCATCGATAAGGCAATCGAAATCGGTATGGGCAAGCGCACCAATACCATCCTGCAGTCCGCTTTCTTCAAGCTGGCTGACGTTATGCCCATCGAGGACGCTGTCAACTTCATGAAGCAGGCAGCTCAGAAGAGCTACGGCAAGAAGGGCCAGGACGTTGTTGAGATGAACTGGAAGGCCATCGATGCTGGTGTTGACGCGATCCACAAGGTCGACGTTCCCGCTTCCTGGTCCAACCCCGAGGCTGATCCCGCTCCCAAGGCTCTCACCGGCCGTCCGGAGCTGGTCAAGCAGATCCGTGATGTCATGGAGCCCATCGCTCGTATGGACGGCGACAGCCTGCCCGTTTCCGCTTTCGTTGCAAATGCAAACGGCGAGTGGGAGCAGGGCGCATCCGCATACGAGAAGCGCGGCACCGCTGTGAACGTTCCCGAGTGGGATGCTTCCAAGTGCGTCGGCTGCAACCAGTGTGCATTCGTCTGCTCTCATGCTACCATCCGTCCCTTCCAGCTGACCGCTGACGAGCTGGCAGCTGCTCCTGCTCAGACCAAGAGCCGTGACAACCGCCCCGCAAACGAGTACAAGTTTGTGATGGCTGTTTCTCCTCTGGACTGCATGGGCTGCGGCGAGTGCGTCACCGTCTGCCCCACCAAGGCAATTGCTATGGTTCCTCAGGAGAGCCAGGCCGATCAGCAGGCAGTCTTCGACTACTGCGTCGCCAACATCTCCAAGAAGCCCAGCAAGTTTGCTGATGACACCGTTATTGGTTCTCAGTTCAACCAGCCCCTGCTGGAGTTCTCTGGCTCCTGTGCAGGCTGTGCTGAGACCTCTTACGCTCGCCTGATCACTCAGCTGTTCGGCGAGAAGATGTACATCTCCAACGCTACCGGCTGCTCCTCTATCTGGGGCGGTACCGCTTCCATCTCTCCGTACACCGTCAACAAGGACAGCGGCCATGGTCCTGCATGGTGCAACTCCCTGTTCGAGGATAACGCTGAGCATGGTCTGGGCCTGTACCTCGGCCAGAAGACCGTTCGTGAGAACCTGATCAAGCGCATTGCTGAGGTTGCTGGTTCTGACAAGGCTTCCGCTGAGCTGAAGGCTGCCTTCGACAAGTTCATGGAGACCAAGAACAACACCAAGGCAAACGACGAACCCGCCAAGGCTCTGATCGCTGAGCTGGAGAAGGCTGCTGCCGCTGGCTGCACCGAGTCCGCTGAGATCCTGAAGAGCAAGGAGTTCATCGCCAAGAAGTCCGTCTGGATCTTCGGTGGTGACGGCTGGGCATACGACATCGGCTTCGGCGGCCTGGATCACGTCCTGGCTTCCGGCGAGGATGTCAACGTCATGGTCTTCGATACTGAGATGTACTCCAACACCGGTGGACAGGCATCCAAGGCTTCCAACATTGGTGAGGTCTGCCAGTTCGCTGCTGCTGGTAAGGAAATCAGCAAGAAGAGCCTGTCCGAGATCGCAATGACCTACGGTTACATCTATGTTGCTCAGATCGCTCTGGGCGCTAACATGAACCAGGCTGTCAAGGCAATCGCTGAGGCTGAGGCTTATCCCGGCCCCTCTCTGATCATCGGCTACGCTCCCTGCGAGCTGCACGGTGTGAAGGGCGGCATGACCAACTGCCAGAACGAGATGAAGAAGGCAGTTGAGGCTGGTTACTGGAACCTGTTCACCTTCAACCCCGCCAACAAGGCTCAGGGCAAGAACCCCTTCACCCTGACCTCCAAGGCTGTGGATGCCGAGAAGTATCAGGCACTGCTGGCAAACGAGACCCGTTACAGCCGCCTGACCCGTGCATTCCCCGAGCGTGCAAAGGCTCTGTTCGCACGCAACGAGCAGGTTGCAAACGATCGTTACGAGCACCTGACCCGTCTGGTCGAGCTGTACAAGTAATCCTGTTTTCTGAACAATGGCTGGCAATGGCCGCAGCGGCACCCTAGTCCGCAAGGCGGCTGCTCCGCACTGGCGATTACTGCGCAACGCAGCAGTGCGAAACTGCGGCCCCGCCGCCTTGAACAGAGCATGATGAACGTGCAAACGAGCATTTGCGCAAACTTCTGATTTCATTCCCTCGCCCGCCGCGGCCCGCGAACCGCGCCGGGCAGGGTGTTTGAAATACCAAAGCGCCCGCGAGGGTCCTTGAAAGCACACCCCGCGTGTGTCAGGAGCATAAGGTCTGGCAACAGATACCTTGCTCCGCCTGCTGCATAAGACCTGCCCTGCAGGGATCTTGCCGCAGTCAAAAACGAATCCGTTTTTAGCGCCCCGCTCACTTTATAGTGAACGGGGCGTATTTTTGTGTGAGGAAACAGAAACCGCTGTACGGAATGTTCCATACAGCGGTTCTCTCATCCATATACTATTTTGCGGAAGCAGGAATGAATTCAATTTTGACCTGCATTCCCATACCGGCGGCAAGGCGCTGCAGCGTCCGCAGAGAAGGATTTGCGTTGCCGTTTTCCAGCTTGCTGATGTCTGCCTGAGCAATGCCGGTACGCTCCGAGAGCTCCTTCTGGGTCAGGCCGCTTACCTTCCGGGCATCGATCATTGCCTGTACCAGCGAAAGCTCTGGCTGAAGTGCCTCCCACTCCGCTTTGAATTCAGGGTCTTCCAGTTGTTTGTTGAGAAAATTCCGAAAATCACTCACGATATCTTCTCCTTTCGTTCAAGATAGTCTGCACGATATTTTTTGGCCAGGGCAATTTCCTCTGGTGGTGTTTTTTGCGTTTTCTTGATAAAGCCGTTGGTCAGAACAATGCGCTTTCCAATGTAAAAGAAATACAGAACACGTGTGATATTGCTGCTCTGCTTAGCACGGATCTCAAAAATTCCGTCCCCAATAAATTTGGAGTAGGGCTCCCGCAGCTGTGGTCCGTTGGCTTCCAGCAGTGCGACAGCACCCAATACCTTTGCACGCATTTTGGTGTCAAGGGATTCCAGAAAATCATCTACCGGACAGTCGCCATTCTCCTTATGGTAGAAGTCTACATCGTAACATTCCAAGCGGCAGCCCTCCTCTATGGGATATATCCCATTTCTATAATATATGATATATCCCATTTTGTCAAGGGCGCGATAAAAATATCTTCTCGCTATTTTACAATTTCTTCATAGGATTTTCATGCAAACCCGTGCTTTTGGTGCTATACTACTGACATAAGGAACCGGGGCCGCAACCGATTCCTTGTACATGATTCCTCCTCACACCAAGGCAATATCCAAACAGAAAGCCCCTTTCAGTGGTCCGCAAGCACTGGAAGGGGCTTTCTGCGTGTTTTGGCGGAAATTCCCGCCTGATTCGGTGCATTTAGGGTTGACCGGCCTTTTGGGCGGCGCTATAATAAAAAGTGGAAAAGATCTTTAGGAGGTGAACGCAGGACAATGGACCCGGATCATAGTCGAAGATGCGGTTTTGGTGCGATAGGACGGGACATGGAGCAGGCTGCGTTCGCCTTTTTTGCCCGGTAAGAGGTGCTGTTCGGGCACTTCTCAGCGGGGAGAAAGGGCGCGGCTTTGTGCGCGTGGAAGCCCTGGCAAGGGGTGGATGCGGGCCGTTGGCGGCGCTTTTTGTTTTGCCCTGTACCAACCGCCGGAATACGGTAGGAGGTACGCAAAATGGAAATGGAAGAAAAGAAAAACGAACTGACCGAGGCTGCCCTGCCTGTGCAGGAGCTGCCCGCTGATATCCCGGACGAGGTGCGCCAGAAGCTGGTCAGAGATCTGAACGAGGAAGCCACAGAGGATCTGAAGCAGGACATCCGGGAGGCCGAGAAAGAGGAGGCCCGGGACGAGGAGGTCAAGGCTGACCCCGAGATGCTGACCAAGAGCCGCCTGCTCAAGATGCTGGTAAAAAAGCAGTACGTCAAGCTGCGCGAGGTCACCGAGGAGGAGCAGCCTGCCGACCTGGCAGAGCTGCTGGAGGAGCTGGACGAGAACAACCGTCTGGTGGTGTTCCGCCTGCTGAAAAAGGAAGTGGCCACTGAGGCCTTCGCCTATATGTCCGATGAAGCCCGGGATGACCTGGTCAACGCCTTCTCCGACGTGGAGCTGGTCAGCGCCATTGAGGAGATGAGCCTGGACGATGCCGCCGACCTGCTGGAGGATATGCCCGCAGGCGTGGTCAAGCGGGTGCTGGAGAAATCCTCCAAGCAGACCCGCGAGAGCCTGAACAAACTGCTGAACTACCCCGAGAGCTCGGCCGGCAGCCTGATGACCCCTGAATATGTCCGGCTGAAAAAAGAGATGAATGTCCGGCAGGCGCTGGATGCCATCCGGCGGCAGGGCGAGAACGCCGAGACCGTCTATATCAACTATGTTGTGGAACGCAACCGCCTGAAGGGTGTTGTCTCTGCCCGTGACCTGCTGCTGGCAGACCCTGATACCCCGCTGGTCGATATTATGGACGACAACGTGGTCACCGTGAAGGTCACGGATGACCAGGAGTTCGTGGCCCGTGAGATGCAGCGCTACGACTTTACCGCAATGCCCGTTGTGGACAACGAGGGCATGTTTGTGGGCATTATCACCATCGACGATGCAATCGATGTTCTGACCGATGAGAGCACCGAGGATATGCAGAAGATGGCCGCCATTCTGCCTGCGGATGAGGCCACGACTTATTTTGGCACCAGTGTCTGGACCCACGCCAAGCAGCGCATCCCCTGGCTGCTGATCCTGATGCTGTCGGCCACCTTTACTGGTATGGTCACCACCCATTACGAGGAAGCCTTTGTGAGCCTGCCCCTGCTGGTCTCCTTCATGCCCATGCTGATGGATACCGCTGGCAACTGCGGCAACCAGATCAGCACCCTGATGGTGCGCGGTCTGGCGCTGGGCGAGGTGGAACCCGCCGATTTCCTCAAGGTGCTGGCCAAGGAACTCCGTGTTTCTGCGATCGTGGGTGCGGTGCTGGGCCTGGTGAACGGTTTGCGTATCTACTTGATGTACACCTTCATCTTTGCCGGTCAGTATGACAATGTGATGGGCTACGCAATCGTCGTCAGTGTGTCGCTGTTCTTCAGCGTCATCCTGGCAAAGCTGGTGGGCGGTATGCTGCCCCTTGCCGCCAAGAAGCTGGGTGCGGACCCGGCCATCATGGCGACCCCCTTCATCACCACCATCGTGGATGCCTGCAGCTTGATCTTGTACTTCCAGATCGCGCAGATCGTGTTCCGGAATATGATGTAACGTTTGATTTTATAGGAGCAACCCTTTCAGTCAAAGCCTGACGGCTTTGCCTGAGAGGGCTGTTTCTTTTTGTTGAAAACTCAGGTTTTCCCGCTGTTTTCCACAGGTCGATTTTTGTAGAAAATGGGTGTGGAAAACTACCGTCTCCTTCATTCCAACGGGGAGAAATTCAACGAGTGGATTTTCTGCCTGCTGTAAAAAGTAAATTTTGGGGTTTGACTTTCTTTCGGAAAAAAGGTGCAAAGGCCCATAATTCCCCTGATTTTCGCAAAGATCTGCGCGGTACAATACACCATGTATAAACCACCTCGCAGGAAAATGTGGAAAACTCAGTGGAAAAAGTGGAAAACATCGTGGGAAAACCGGGGCTTTTTTCACAATTCCGGTGGAAAACCCAGTGGAAAGAGTGGATAAGTCCATCTGAATACACCAAAAGTGGATACAACCTGCTGTTTTAGCACTCGGATGAACAGACAGCCAGATCCCTTTGTTCACACCCTTCGCCTTGAATGGCCCTGCCAATCATGGTACAATGAAAAAAGAGAGCGTTCCCGGCCAACGGGGCGCAAATTTTACGAATAACGGAGGCTTCTGCCTATGAACTGGATCACCAAGCTGGAACGGAAATACGGCCGGTTCTGCATTCCCAACCTCATCAACATCCTCATCGGCGGCCAGATCCTGGTCTACGCCATTGAACTGTTTGTCAACCAGTATATTTCCTTTTATCTCTCCCTGAGCCGCAGTGCCCTGTTCGCCGGGCAGATCTGGCGGCTGTTCACCTTTGTGCTGGTGCCTTTTTCGGGCGGCGGGCCGCTCAGCGTGGTGCTGGGCATCTATTTTACCTGGTTCGTCGGCAGTGCGCTGGAACGGGAGTGGGGCGATTTCCGCTTCAACCTCTACGTCCTGCTGGGGATGGCAGGCGCGTGGCTGGCCTGCCTGCTGACAGGATCTGCCGATACCTACTGCCTGTCCCTCTCCCTTCTGCTGGCCTTTGCCATGCTTTACCCGGAACTGCAGGTGCTGCTCTTCTTCGTCATCCCCCTCAAGGTGAAGTATTTCGGCATCTTTGCCGCCGCCCTGTGGGTGTTCAGCTTCCTGAGCATGGGGATGCTGGGCAAGCTGAACTATCTGCTCTGTATGCTGGGCTTCCTTCTGTTCTTCGGGCCGCAGGCCTGGCATAACATCCGCGCTTGGATACGCCGGGAGCAGTGGAAGAGGAAAAATCGGAGATGATGATTGATCGTCTGGAAGGCAATTCGGAATTAAAGACCAGCGTCCGGCTGATGCTGGGGGGCCGCCGCATGACCCACAGTGTTCTGCTGGTGGGCGAAGAGGGGCTGGGAACCGGGTTTGCGGCCCGCTGTGTGGCGGCGGATTACCTTTACCCCAACGGCGGCGCGCCCGCCGAAGCCCTGCTCCGGGGCGAGTGCTGCCGTGCCGTGGCAAAGGCCGGTAAGCGCGACAGCGGCCAGATCGAGACAGGCATCGTCCGGGAAGCCATCTCCGTGACCGGTATGGGCAGCGGCGGGCGGTATCTGGTTGGTCAGGTCACGGCCATGCGCAGCGAGATCTTCAACACCAGCCTTTCGGCAGAGGGGCGCGCTGTGCTGCTCTACCATGTGGAGCGGATGAACGAGGAATCGGCCAACGCCCTGCTGAAGGTCATGGAGGAGCCGCCCGAGGGCGTGCTTTTTCTGCTGACGGCGGATTCGCTGGCGGGCGTTCTGCCCACCATCCGGAGCCGCTGCATCAGCTTTGCAGTGGCTCCCGTTTCCCCCGCCGATTGCGCCCGCTACTGCACCGCACAGGGGGTGGACAGCAAGGATGCCGTCCTGTACAGTGAGCTGTTCGATGGCCACATCGGCACAGTGCTGGATGCGGCCCGGGATGAGGCCCGCCGGGCGCAGGTGGACAAGGCGCTTGCCCTCGCCAAAGCAGCGGCCGCGCAGGACAGCTATGCTGCCGCTGTTCTGCTGTCAGCTTACGAAAAGGATAAGGTGGGGGTAGCCGCTCTGCTGGCCGATTTCCGGGCCGTAGCGGCCGCAGGGCTGCGCGGCAGCCCCCGTGCCCCGGTGCAGGGCGATGCCGCCCGCAAGGCCCTTGCAGCCGCCGATGCGGCGATCCAGCGGCTGGGCGCACAGGTGAACCCCAAGATCACCTTGAGCGTGCTGGCAATGAAGTTCCGGACATTCTGATAAAAAAGAGCAGCCTTTACCCTCTCCGTCATTGCTTGCGCAATGCCACCTCTCCCGAAGGGAGAGGCAAAACATCAAAGAGGGTAAATGCTGCTATATATGGAATAGCCCTTGGCTCCCCCTTCGGGGGAGCTGTCGAGCGTTAGCGAGACTGAGAGGGTGAGATCATCTTCTCCGTGCTTTTCTGCGCCGGCCCAGATTCAGTGAGCCGCCCCCGGCAACAAGGGTGAAGAAGCTGAGAACAGCCAGAAGAACGATGAGGGCCGCCATCAGGAGAAGCGTGGACTGAAGGTCGGTGCGAAAGTCGGAGACATACTCCTGATGGGTCACAAGGTCTACCGTGCCCACCTCATAGCCGTCCAGATAAACCGTGGCCGTGCCGAGGACAGCTCCGTCCTTGACGGTGGCGGAGATGTTCTTCTGAAGGTTGTAGGTGAAGGTTACCTTGTCGTCCGCATGGCCGTAGCCGCTGACTGGCGCGGCAGCGTAAAGCTCCACTTCCTCATAAGAGCGGCACTTCTTCAGGGGGGCGGTGGTCAGCGGGGTCTCGGTGTCCACCAGTTCCCGGTCAGAAAAACTTGCAAAGGCCCAGTCCAGGATCTCGGAGGCCTCCCTGTAAATGTTGTCAAGGTCGGAGCCCAGCACCACCAGCCCGTAGGTGTGGCCGTCCTTCTGAGCAAAGGTCACATAGCACCGACCCGCCAGGGTGGTAAAACCGGTCTTCATGCCCCGGATGTAATCCCGGTAGTAGGGGTACTCCGGGTTGAGCATCAGGTTGGTGGAGGTGATGGTGCGCTCGTTCTGGTGCAGGTTGGTGGCAGGCAGGGTATAACTCAGGGTGTTTGCCACCTGCATATAGGTCTCGTTCTCGGCGCAGGCTTTGGCAATCAGGGCCAGATCGTGGGCCGAGGAGACGTTGCCGTAATCATACAGGCCGTGCACGCAGGTAAAGCTGGTGCTGGTGCAGCCCAGCTCTTTGGCACGCTGGTTCATCCGGGCCACAAAGGCGGTCAGGTCGCCGTCCGAAACATCACTGGCGATCGCACTGGCTGCGTCGTTGGCGCTGGCCACCAGCAGGCCGTACAGCAGGTCGATGCGGCGCACCGTTTCACCGATGCGCAGGTTGATGGTGCTGCCGTTGGCGTTCTGGATGTCCTTGAACTCCTGGGTCAGGCTGGCGGGGATGGTGATCTCCGCGTTCATGTCCTTGCCGCTTTCCAGAAACAGCAGGGCTGTCATCATCTTGGTCAGGCTGGCAATGTAGCGCTGCTGGTCCGCGTTCTGTTCCAGAATGGGCTTGTCGATGTCCGCGTTGAACAGATAGACCGACTCGCCCTCGTTCACGGTCTGGATGGGCATTTCGTATGCGGCCAGACCGGGCAGGATAAGGGTCAGGGCCAGCGCTGCGGTCAGCAGCAGGGCCGCCGCCCGGCGGAAGAGAGTAGAGTTCTGCATAAGCGTATCCTCCAACGGAAGCTCCCGGCTTCCCTGAATCAAAAACTAAAACACTATATAAAAGAATACCATAAATGACGGAAAAGAGAAAGGTGGTTTTTCACAATGTTGTTGCCTTTTGGTGGAAAAGTTCCCCGGGACGAGGGTGCGGTGTTCGTGGCACCCAACGCCACGGTGCTGGGTGATGTGGTGCTGGGGCCGGGTTCCTCGGTCTGGTATGGTGCGGTTCTGCGCGGGGACGACGGCACCCTGACCCTGGGCGAGAACACCAATGTGCAGGATAATGCGGTGCTCCACTGTGACCCGGGCGGGGCGGTCACGCTGGGCAAAAACGTGACCGTGGGCCACTGTGCCCTTGTCCACGGGTGCACCGTGGGAGACGGTTCCCTGATCGGGATGCACGCCACCCTGCTCAACCACTGTGTTGTGGGCAAAAACTGCATCATCGGGGCCGGTGCGCTGGTGCCGGAAGGCAAGATCATCCCGGACGATTCCCTTGTGGTGGGGGTTCCGGGGAAGATCATCAAGCAGGTCAGCCCCGAGCAGGCAGCCGCCAGCCTTGCCAATGCCGCCCACTATGTGGGGGAAGGCCGCCGTCACGCCGCAGCCCTGCGGAAAGAGGAAAAAGGTGAAACTGAATGAGCGAAATAATTTCGTGCGAAGCTTAACAGAATTTTCACAAGATTTCACAAGAAAGTAATGACTTTTGCGCCGAAATCGGGTATACTATGAGCACAAGGGAGCGGGGCCGCAACCGTCTCCCTTGCACATGATTCCTCCTCACACCAAAGCAATACCCCAAAACAGAAGTCCCCTCCGGTGTACCGCAAGCGCCGGAGGGGACTTTTGTTTGTCTGAAACAGTGCCCCCGGCAGAGCGATCCTCTGCCGGGGGTGCTGTGTTATATCAAGTTTCAAAGGGAACCGTAGATGCCGCGCACGGAGACCTCGCCGGTGAACACATGCTCCTCGCCGCTGTCGGTGCGGACAACAAGACGGCCCTCCTCATCCACATCCACGGCCTCGCCTGCTCCCTGCCCGCCGTCCGGCAGGTCAAAGGTCACCCGCCGTCCGATGTTGACACAGGCGGCCTTGTACTCCTCCCGGAAAGGTGCAAAGCCATCCCGCGCAAAGGTGTACAGGGGCCGATCAAAGCCGAAATCCGTCAGGGCCTCGGCCAGCCAGCCGGGATCCTGCTCCAGATCGATCGCGGCACCCTGCAGGGCCAGCGAGGTGCCATGGGGCAGGTCGGCGGCATCAAAATAACTCTGCGGCTGGGCCAGGTTGATGCCAATGCCGCACAGGATGCCCCGGCCCTGCTGCTGGTAGCCGTAGCAGACGCTTTCGCACAGGATGCCCACGATCTTTTTGCCGTTCAGCAGCAGGTCGTTGGGCCACTTGATCTGGCAGTCCACGCCGTAGCGCAGGGCCAGCTGTCTGCGCACGGCAAGGCTGGCCAGCAGGGGCAGGGTGGCGGGCTGCGCCAGCGGCTCCCGGATGGCGACTGTGTAGTACAGCGCCTTGCCCTCGGCGTTGACCCAGGTGCGGCCCAGGCGGCCCCGCCCGGCGGTCTGGTTGGTGGTGTATACCGCGCCCACCGGGCCAAACTCTTCAAAATGCTCTTTCATATACGCGTTGGTGCTGCCGCATTCGGGCAGATAACGCACCTCATTGATGCTCATTGCTGCGGTACCTCTTTGTGTGCAAAGCTGGTGATCTTGCCCTTGTCCAACAGCATCACGCCGTAGGTGTTGGGGCCGGTGTAGCAGCGGCCGCAGGAGCCCGGGTTGAACAGGAACACGCCGTTTTTCTGGAGGGCGATGGGTTTGTGGGTGTGGCCGAACAATGCCACCTCAGCGCCGCGGGCGGCGGCAGCATCTGCCAGCGTGTCCAGATCGTATTTTACGCCGTACATGTGACCGTGAGTATAGAAAACGACCACCTGATCGAAGGCGGCCAGCCCGTCCAGCGGCTCCAACGCGCCAAAATCGCAGTTGCCGGCCACGGCGTAGACCTTCATTTTGGGGTGCAGGGTCAGCGCCTCTTCCAGGTCGCGCAGGCCATCTCCCAAAAAGACAACGGCATTTGCATCGCTTTCTGCGTGCAGGATGCGCTCCACTGCACTGGCGCTGTTGTGGCTGTCGCTCAGGATCAAAAGTTTCGTCACGGGACTACGTCCTCCTTATTTATACGTATGAAACCTCTCAGTCGCCTTCGGCGACAGGTACGGGTTGCGGCTCCCAGCATTCATTTCGTGTTGTAAACAACACTTATGTCTTGCTGGCCGCGGCCCCAACAGCAACGCCCTTGATCCGCCACTGGCGGCGGTTGTTGCTGTTGCTCCTGGTAGGGGAGCCAAGCTTACGTTCTTGTCTCTCCTGTCAGGAGAGGGGGCAATGCGAAGCATGGACAGAGAGGTCAATCTGCCTGCAAAGCAAGCAGCTGCTTGTACACTTCACTCTTGGAATACGGCGTGCCCTGCGCGGCGGCCTTGGCGGCGGCAGAGGCTGCATAGCCGTTCCGGGTCAGTTCCAGCGCCCGCTGGGCGGCCTGCTCCAGGGTCAGCTCTTCTTCGGCTTCGGCGGCGGGCGCACCGGCCATCACCAGAACATACTCGCCGCGGGGGTCATTCTCGGCATAATGGGTCTGGGCCTCGCCCAGCGTCGTTTTCCAGATCTCCTCGTGGAGCTTGGTCAGCTCCCGGCAGAGGGTGATGCTCCGCTCAGGGCCGAAGGCGGCGGTCAGGTCGTCCAGCGTGGTGCGCAGCTTGTGGGGCGCTTCGTAGAAGATGACCGTCCGCTTTTCCCCCCGCAGCTCGGCCAGCCGCTCCCGCTTCTGCTTTTTGTTCACAGGCAGAAAACCCTCAAACACCCAGCGGGAGGTGTCCTGACCGGAGACGGCCAGCGCCGTCACACAGGCGGAGGCTGCCGGAACGGGCACCACCTTGATGCCCCGGGCCAGCGCGTCCCGCACGATCACCTCGCCCGGGTCAGACACGCAGGGCATACCGGCATCGCTGCACAGGGCGCAGTTCTCGCCTTCCTCAATGCGGCGCAGGATCCCCTCGCCCTTCTGCAGGGCGTGCTCATAGTAGCTCACCATCGGCTTTTTCAGCCCCAGAAAGTTGAGCAGCTTCATGGTCACGCGGGTATCCTCTGCGGCAATGAAATCTGCCGCGCCAAAGGTGGCTGCCACACGGGGCGGCATGTCATCCAGGTTGCCGATGGGTGTGGCAACGATATAAAGAGTACCTGCCATAGTATCCTCCCATTTGATTTGTACAAAACCTCTCCGTCATCCCTACGGGATGCCACCTCTCCTAATAGGAGAGGCAAGCACATTTGGCTCCCCTACTAGGAGCCGCAACCCGTACTTGGCGCGCAGCGCCTGAGAGGTTCAGCGTCCATACATTGCCGCGCCTGCCGAGATGAGCACATCTGGCTCGACCCGCAGCCCGGTTTTTCGGTTCTTCTGGGCTTCCACCAGAAACAGCCAGGGGGCGGCATCCGGCCGGTTCTTCACAAAGGCCAGCCGCTTGGGCTCCAGCCGGTTGGCCCGCAGGACCGCTAGCACCTCGGCCAGCCGCTCGGGCCGGTGGCAGAGCGAAAGCCGCCCGCCATCCTTCAGCAGCCGGAACGCGCATTTGCAGACATCGTCCAGCGTGCAGTCCGTCTCGTGGCGGGCAGTGGCCCGGGCCCTGTCGGCGGCCTGTTCCCCTGCCGTGAAATAGGGCGGGTTGCAGGCGCACAGGTCGTAGCTGCCCTCGCCCTCCCGGAAGGAGCGCAGGTCGGCGCAGACGGGCGTGATGTGCTCAATGCCCTGTTCGGTGCAGGCGGCGGCCAGCAGCGCGCTGGCTTCGGGCTGCAGCTCCAGCCCCAGGCAGGGGCCGCGGTGGCCCCGGTCGTGCCATTCCAGGCTCACGATGCCGCAGCCGGAGCACAGGTCGGCGGCACGCCAGGCCCGCTTTGGCTCCGAAAACCGGGCCAGCAGCAGCGCGTCTGAGCCAAAGCGGTGCACGGCTGAACAATAGACTCTTGTTCTATTATACAAAATCTCGGTGGAATGTTCCATATACAGCACCTAAAATCCACTGCCAAAATATCGGGCGGAAAAATCGGGGAAAATTGTGCATGAAAGAAAAGCAGCAGACCCGCTTTTGACAGGTCTGCTGCTTTTGATGCGTTTTTTCAGTGTTCGCCGTGAAATTATTCAGCAGCGATAGCACCGGTGGGGCAAGCACCCTCGCAAGCGCCGCAATCGATGCAAGCGTCTGCATTCACAACTGCAACACCATTCTCAATGGTGACAGCACCAACGGGGCAAGCGCCCTCGCAAGCGCCGCAGCCAACACATGCGTCAGAAACCTTGTGTGCCATAATAAAACTCTCCTTTTATCACCCGTGCACTAGCTTTAAGAAGAAGTCTGCCCTCGCACGGTGCCAGCAGGCTTCCCCGGAATTCATCCTTGTCTGCATTCTAACAAAGTGGAAAAGAAAAGGCAAGACTAACCGTGTGCCATAAAAGCCCAAAGTTTTATTTTTGTGGGGTTGCACAAAAGCAAGGCCTAACTTTGCGGGAAAATTAAGAGAGTTTTTTGGCGAAAATCACGAAGAAAGGTTAGTTTTATGATACTAACCACCGTGATATCCCACTATTTTTCTGGGAATTATTTCTCTTTTTTGGGGCATTTGCCGCAGCCCACATTGCCCTTTTCATCGGCGGCTGCCACCACCGGGGCGGGGTTGCGCACACCGGAATAATCGTCGTCCGGGTCGGGGCGGCGGGGTGCCCGTTTGCCGCCGCTGATATACTCACACACGCCCACCTTATAGTAGCGCGGGGTCAGGGCTTCGGTGCCGCAGCGCACCCGCAGGTAGCCGGAGATGGGGTTCACCTCCAGCACGGTGCCCAGACCATCCGGGGTGCGCACGGTGCTGCCCACCATGGGCATGATGCTGTTCAGGTATTCGTAGGCGTTTTCCTCGTAGGAAAGGCAGCACATCAACCGGCCGCAGGCACCGCTGATCTTGGTGGGATTCAGGGAAAGGCCCTGCTCCTTGGCCATCTTGATGGAAACGGGCTGGAAATCCTTGAGGAAGCGGCTGCAGCAGAAAGGCTGGCCGCAGATGCCCAGACCGCCGATCATCTTGCTCTCGTCGCGCACGCCGATCTGGCGCAGCTCGATGCGGGTGTGGAAGATGCCGGCCAGATCCTTGACCAGTTCGCGGAAGTCTACCCGGCCGTCGGCGGTAAAGTAGAACATGATCTTGGAGCGGTCAAGGGTGTACTCGGCCTCCACCAGCTTCATTTCCAGGCCGTGGCGGGCAATGCACTCCTGGCAGGTGTGGTAGGCGCGCTTCTCATCCTCGCGGTTCTGGCGCATCCGGCGCACATCCACGCTGTCGGCCATCCGGGTGATGGGCTTGAGCGCCTTGGAAACGGCGCTGTCGGCGATCTCTTTCACGCCCTGCACCACCTCGCCGCACTCAATGCCTCGGGCGGTCTCCACGATCACGTATTCGCCGGTTTTGATGTCGGCCCCGGCAGGGTCGAAATAATAGCTTTTGCCGTTTTCCTTGAAACGGACAGAGATGACTTTTTTCATACTGTTCCTCACAGGGGAAACTCCCCTATCTCGTAAAAAGGCCCGCAGAAGGGCCTGAAGATCCATTCTATTCTTTAGTATAACATAACTGGAGAAAATATGCCATAGATGCAGAAAAAGTAGCGAAGCGTCTGCCCACGAAAACGTGACGGCCTGCCAAGGGCTCCCCTACTAGGAGCAACAGCAACAACCGCCGCCGGTGGCGGATAAAGGGCGTTGCTGTTGGGGCTGCGGCCAGCAAGACATAAGTGTTGTTTACAACACGAAATGGATGCTGGGAGCCGCAACCCGGGCCTGGCGCGCAGCGCCTGAGAGGTTTGAAGCGTAAAAAATTTCATCCTCTGCAACATTCCGCCCCGTTCATTCGTATCCCACTTGAACTCCGTCTGAAATTTGATCTCCAAAACGTCAAAAAACTGAGGTATCATCCGGATTTCACAAAAGATTCTCAAGATTTGCTAAAGAATCTCCGGGCAAGCCTTGCAAGCCCCGGAACCGGGTGTATAATAGGGGTATCGCCTTTGATCCGCTCTGAGAAAAAAGAGCAGCCGCGCAATGCGTGGGAAAACACAGAAACGGTAGGAAGAAATGGAAAAATTCAGCGTCAAAAAACCGTTCACCGTTCTGGTTGCAGTCATCATGGTCATCATGCTGGGCCTTGTGTCCGTGCAGAATATGCAGACCAACCTGCTGCCAAACGTGAACACACCGTACCTGATGGTGGTCACGGTCTATCCCGGTGCTAGCCCGGAGCGTGTGGAGAACGAGGTCTCCGACGTGATGGAGAGTGCGCTGGGCACCATCTCGGGCGTGAAAAACGTCACCGCCACCTCGGCAGAAAACTACAGTCTGCTGCTGATGGAGTTTGAGGATGATACGGACATGAACAGTGCCGTGGTCAAGGTGTCCAACAAGGTGGATCAGACCGCCTCCAGCCTGCCAAGCACCTGTATGACCCCCTCCATCATTGAATATACCCTGAACATGAACGCCTTTATGACCGTGGCTGTCAGCCGCGAGGGCAGCGATTCCTATGAGCTGGCCGATTTCGTCAACGACACCATGGTCCCCTATATCGAGCGTCAGGGCGGCGTTTCCAATATTTCCGCCAATGGTCTGGTCACCCGGATGGTGCAGGTGCAGCTCGATCAGGAAAAGATCGATGCCATCAACGAAAAGCTGCTGGAAGTCATTGACGTGCAGCTGGCCGATGCAAAGGCCCAGCTGGACACTGCCGAAGCTCAGATCGAGGCGGGCAGAAAGCAGTACGAGACCCAGCTGGCCAGTTACGACAAGCTGGTCAGCGATACCATCAACAGCCAGTATTCCGGCGAACTGCAGGATTCCTTCATGCTGGTCAAAAAGCAGGCACAGGCCCTTTTAGACAGCGTCAACCAGCTCATTGCCGTGGTCAACGAGCCGGAGATCCAGCAGGCCCTGATCGATGTGCGGGACGGCCTGCAGCGGGTCGTGGACAAGTTCAACGAGACCGGAATGCAGGATATCGATTCTCTGATCGAAATCGTGGCGGAGCTGCGCGATATCACCGATAAGCTGACCACCGCTTTGCAGGAGCTGCAGCAGCGCCTGAACGCGCAGGGCGACACCGCCGGTACAACGGCCGGGGAGCTGGCCGATGATCTGCAGGTGCAGCAGAGCCTGAACAACATCTACAGCACACTGGAGAGCACCATCAAGGCCATGGACGACGTGCCCGGCCTGATGGACCAGTTCACCCAGATCGTGGGCAGCTATTCCCAGCAGCAGCTGCAGGCCTATATCAAGTTCACCGAGGCCCGCGAGATGCTGAACGATTACGAGAAGCAGCTGGAAGATGCCAAGCAGCAGTATGAGGATGCCAAGCAGATGGCCATGGAGAACTCCGACGTGGCCAAGATGCTGGATATCGACACGCTGGCACAGCTGATCTATGCCCAGAACTTCTCCATGCCCGCCGGTTATGTCAAGGATTCCAGCAACAAGTCCTGGCTGCTGAAGGTCGGCGAGGAGTACGACAGCATCGAGGATATCTCCGGTGCCCTGCTGCTCCATGTGGACGGCTTTGGCGATGTCCGCCTGTCTGACGTGGCCGATGTGCAGATCATTGACAACGCGGAGGACAGCTTTACCCGCCTGAACGGCGAGCGCTCTGTGGTGCTGAAGATCTTCAAGAGCAATTCTTCCAGCGCCGGTGAAGTTTCCGGCAACTGCAAGGCTGCCTTCAAAGAGCTGGAACAGAAATACGATGGCCTGCATGTGGTCGTGCTGTCCAACCAGGGCAACTACATCAGCATCATCGTCAGCAGCATCCTGAGCAGTATGCTCATTGGTGCGGCCCTTGCCATCATCGTGCTGGCCATCTTCCTCAAGGATATCAAGCCCACGCTGGTGGTCGGCATCAGTATCCCGCTGTCGGTGCTGTTTGCCGTGGTGCTCATGTACTTCACCGGTCTGGATATGAATATTATGACGCTGGCGGGCCTGTCCCTCGGCATTGGTATGCTGGTGGATAACTCCATCGTCGTCATCGAGAACATCTACCGTCTGCGCAGCCGCGGCGTGCCCGCTGCCCGTGCGGCGGTCCAGGGCACCAAGCAGGTGGGCATGGCCATCATGGCTTCCACCCTCACCTCTGTCTGCGTGTTCCTGCCCGTCATCTTCACATCGGGTGTCATCAAGAGCCTGCTGCAGCCCATGTCCATGTGCATTGGCTACTGTTTGGCTGCTTCCCTCATCGTGGCCCTGACGGTTGCCCCGGCGGCCTCCTCTACCCTGCTGAAAAACTCCAAGCCCAAAGAGCTCAAGTGGTTCGACAAGGTGCAGGAAAAGTACGTCAAGAGCCTGGAATGGTGCTTCCAGCACCGCTGGGCACCGTTGGGCGCGGCAGTGGTGCTGCTGGTGTTCTGCGGCTGGCGCGTGATGTCCATGGGCGTTGAGATGCTGCCCACCATCACCAGCAACGAGGCCATCGTCACCCTCTCCACCGAGAAGGATATGACCAAAGAAGAATCCTATGCTGTGGCCGAGAATGTCATTGATGCCCTGCTGGCTGTGGACAACGTGGAAGAGGTGGGCGTTACCACCGACAGCCGCGTGGCCGGAATGGATGTCGGCCAGCTGGGCCTGCCCCAGACCATCACCGACCTGCTGAAAGCCGCCAACAGCTACGGCACTTACCAGATCAACGTGATGCTGGACGAAAGCCTCTCCTCCCGGCAGATCGAACAGGCCCGCGAGGCGCTGGAGGAAGCTGTGAACGGCGTGGAGAACTGCACCGCCACCGTTGAGATCAGCGGAATGCAGGAGCTGACCAGCCAGCTGGATATGGGCCTGACCGTTCAGGTCTCCGGCAGCGACATTGATACCATGACTGCCCTCTCCGAGAAGGTGGTGGATATGGTCAACGAGATGGACGGCTTTACCAATGCCACCAACGGTCTGGGCAGCGGCGATGCCACCATCAACCTGCAGATTGACCGGGATAAGGTCCGTTCCTACGGCCTGACCGTGGCGCAGGTCTACCAGCAGATCGCCGCCAAGCTGACCACCACCACCACGGCCCAGACCCCCGTTGCCATCGATGGCTCCACCATGAATGTCCAGATCAGCAACAATCTGGACCCCATGACCAAGGAAAACATGATGGATATGACCTTTACGACCTCCGTCATGGCCGCCGACGGCACCACCGAGACCGGCACCTGCACGCTGGGCGATATGGCCACTTGGGTCACCGGCTCCACCCCGGACTCCATCACCAGCAAGAACCAGACCCGCTATATCAGCGTGACGGCGGATGCGGTGGAGGGCACCAATACCACCACCGAGACCCGCGCGCTGGAAAAGAAGCTGAACGAGTTTGCCGCATCCGATGAAATGCCCGAGGGCTGCAGCTTCTATATGGGCGGCGGCTCTGAGATCAACGGCATGGTGGTGGATCAGATGGGCCAGTGGATGTTCCTGGCTCTGCCCTTCGTCTACCTTGTTATGGTGGCCCAGTTCCAGAGCCTGCTCTCCCCCTTCATTGTTCTGTTCACCATTCCGCTGGCCTTTACCGGCGGTCTGCTGGGCCTGCTGCTCACCGGCCAGCAGCTGACCATGATCTCCCTGATGGGCTTCATCGTCCTGATGGGCACGGTCGTCAACAACGGCATCGTGTTCGTGGATTACGCCAACCAGCTGCGCATCGGCGGCATGGAGCGCCGCGCGGCCCTGATCGCCACCGGCAAAACACGAATGCGCCCCATCTTGATGACCACCCTGACCACCGTTCTGGCCATGCTCCAGCTGGTGTTCAGCGGCGATATGGCCAGCCAGCTGATGAGCGGTATGGCCATCGTCATCATCTTTGGCCTGACCTACGCCACCCTGATGACCCTGTACGTTGTGCCCCTGATGTATGACATCCTCTTCAAGAAGCCGCCGCTGAACGTGGATATCGGCGATGAGAACCTTGACGACATCCCCGATGATGCCGCCGAGTATATCGCCCAGAACACCGCTCAGCCGGAGTAAGAAAATTTCCCCAAAGCACCCTTCACAGCCAAGTGAGGGGTGCTTTTTTGATACTTGCAGGATAGATAAAATGATGATAAAATATAAACGTAGAAAAGTACTCTTTTTCTGAAACGAAAGGATGGCGGAAATGCGGTTCGTACAGTTGGATGAGAAGAATGAAGAACGCATGAATGCTATCCGTAAATTCACCCTGATGGATGACACCTTTATGACACAGGTGTTTTCAGGAGATAAAGAGAGCACACAGGAGCTGCTTCGCATCATCCTGAAACGAAAGGACCTGACCGTCGCAAGGTCTGCAACACAGCTTACGATCGGCAATCTGTTTGGCCGTTCTGTACGGCTGGACATTTATGCAACGGATGATGCAGGCAAGCAGTACGATATCGAAGTACAGCAGGAAGATAAGGGAGCCGCTCCGGAACGGGCGCGGCTGAACAGTGCGCTGTTTGATTCCCGCCTGACGACTTCTGGCGAAAAATATTCTGACCTGCCTGAGACATATATCATATTTATTACGGCAAATGATGTTTTGGGAGATGGTCTGCCGGTTTACAATATTGAACGGACGATTCAGGAAACCGGGAAGCTGTTCCACGACCGTGCACATATCGTATATGTGAACGGCGCATATCGGGGAACGGATGAGGTCGGCGCGCTGATGCAGGATTTCCGCTGTGATGACTATCGGGATATCCGGAACCCCAAAATAAGGGCAAGAGTAAAATACTTTAAAGAAGAAACGGAAGGAGTGGCAGCTATGTGCAAGACAATGCAGGTGATCGTTGATCGGGAACGAGAAGATGCCGAGGTGGCAAAGGGAAAGCGCATTGCGCTCAATCTCTGGAAGAACGGAGAGCATGATCTGGATAAGATCGCCCAGACCACCGAACTTTCGTTAGAACAGGTGCGGGAGGCAATTACCGAACCGTGTTCTGCATAAGAAAACTTCCCCAAAGCACCCTTCACAGCCATGTGAGGGGTGCTTTTTGTCAATCTGCTAAAAAATTTGCCGCAGCTTTGGCACAGTCTCTAAAAATTGGGGGGATTCAATAAAAAATATTGACAGGGGGGAGGGGGAGATGTAAAATGAGGTCACAATGCAGAAGGTGTAGGGGTATGCTTTCTGTGTGGTAAAATATCATTTTACATTGGAGGTTCTACAAATGAAAATGCTCAAGAAAATGGCCGCCCTTCTGCTGGTCGGCGTAATGGCTCTGGCACTGCTCACCGCTTGCGGCGATGAGGCTCCCAGCAAGTCTTTTGCACAGCAGGTTGAAGAAACTGCATTTGAAGCAATGAAGCAGTCTACCGGTATTCAGGTAAATGACGCGGATCTGAAGAAACTGGCAGAAAGCAAAATCGATCAGATCAATATGGAAGATGGCACCTTTAATTTCAAAAATGCTCTGGATATGCAGGCGCTCATGAAGGAAATTCAGGAACTGAAGGACGTGCATGCTGAGATTAATGTTAAAGCAGCGATGCCGTTCCCTGAGAGTGTTGTGACCACGGATAAACCCTATAAAGTACTGGAAGTCACCCCGGAGAATATTGGCGATGTGGCAAAAATTGTTGCCAGAATGGGCAAGCTCAACAGTATTGAGAATGACGGGCTGAAAGTCAATAAACTGGGTATTGTAGCAAAGACTGTGAATGGAAAAACCTACGTTGCAGTTGCTATGGATGTGACCACAAGTGTTGAGGAAATTCTGAGCATGCTGGGCGTTGGCTAAAAGGTAAATGAAGTAAATACTCGGAAATTTTCCCCGGAGCGCCTACCCCTGGCCCTCCGGGGCTTTTTTCTGCCTATGGGGCAGAATTTACAAAAAATCTCTCGAAATATTGGATAGATTCCCTTAAAAAATGCCAACACAGAAGGAGAAAATTGTGATATAATCAAAACAATAAAGGATAAAACAGAGAGTGTGCTGTCCCCAAAAAATACAAAAGGAGGCGAGCCCTATGGCACAGTTTCTCTCCAAGCCCTTTGGCATGACTCCAAACGGCGAAAAGATCAATGAATACATCATCTCGAACCCCGGCGGGCTGGCGGTCAGTGTGCTGAACTACGGCTGTATCATCAAGAATATCTGGGTGCCCACCAAGAGCGGGCCGGTGGATGTGGTGCTGGGCCACGACACCTACGCCGATTACGTCAAGGACTTTGAATCGTCCGGCAGTACCTGCTGCGGCGCGTTCGTGGGCCGGTATGCCAACCGCATCGAGAACGCCGTGTTCAATGTGGGCGGCAAGACCTATCAGCTGGAAGCCAACAACGGCAAAAACCACCTGCACGGCACCTTCCCGCGCAAGCTGTATGAGGTAAAGACCTTTGGCGATACCCTGCTTCTGGAGGCGGAAAGCCCCGATGGAGAGGATGGTTTCCCGGGAAATCTGAAGATCTCGGTGCGGTATATCCTCACCGAGGACAACGCCCTGCGGATGGATTACCGTGTCTCCTCTGATGCCGACACCATCATCAACCTGACCAACCACACCTACTTCAATCTGGATGGCGGCGGCGATGTGCTGGGCCAGAAGCTGCGCATCTATGCGTCCCGCTATCTGGAGGGCAACAACGAGACCTGCCCCACCGGCAATATCCTGCCCGTGGCGGGCACGCCGATGGATTTCCGGGCGGGCAAGCCCATTGGCCGGGACATCGACACCGGCTTTTCCCAGACCACCATGGTGGGCGGCGGCTATGACCACTGCTTTGTCATCGACAGGGGCCGCGGGGCCAGCCAGAGCCTGTGCGCCTGGGCTTCCAGCGATAAGACCGGCATCAGCATGAAGGTCTATACCACCCAGCCCGGCGTGCAGCTCTACACCGGCAATTTCCTGCAGGACTGCCCTGCCCCCGGCAAGGGTGGCGTGCCGATGCAGAAATACGGCGGCTTTGCGCTGGAGACCCAGCACTTCCCCTGCAGCCCCTCCCACCCGGAGTTCCCCTCCACCGCCCTGCGGGCCGGGAAAGTGTTCCGCGCCAACACCACCCTGCGGTTCTTCACCGGCAAACAGTGCGGGAAACTGTAAAATGCAGCCCTCTCATTCAAAGCCTGACGGCTTTGCCTGAGAGGGCTTTTTCTCTGATTTGCACAAAGTGTTCCATCACTCCATGTGCAAAACACAAAAAAAGCTTGTAAATCAATGTGCGGGAAAATAAATGGAAACAAAAATCCATCCTTATAAAATTCCCGTTACTTGATTCTGCGGCCAAAACGTTGTATCCTTGTGGCAGAAGGCGGGCCTGCCCCGCGCAAGCAACTTTGGTGACGAGAAGAGAGGTACTTTTATGGCAATTTTGGTTTCCGGCGGTGCCGGTTATATCGGCAGCCACACCTGTATCGAACTGCTGAACGCTGGCTTTGACATCGTGGTGGCAGATAACTATTACAACGCTTCCCCCGTGGTGCTGGATCGGGTCAAGCAGATCACCGGCAAGGACTTCCGGTTCTATCAGGCCGATATGACAAAGCACGAGGACGTGGAGAAGATCTTCACCGAGTGCCCTGATATCGATGCCGTCATCCAGTTTGCCGCCTATAAGGCTGTGGGCGAGAGCGTTTCCAAGCCCATCGAGTACTACTATAACAACCTCAACTGCACGCTGGTCATTCTGGACGTGATGCGCCGCCACAACTGCCGCAACTTCGTGTTCAGCTCTTCCGCCACTGTCTACGGTGACCCCGCCAGCGTGCCCATCACCGAGGACTTCCCCGTGGGTGCCACCACCAACCCCTACGGCACCACCAAGGCCTTTACTGAGCGCATCCTGACCGATGTCTGCAAGGCTGACCCCACCCTGAACGTGGCCCTGCTCCGTTACTTCAACCCCATCGGTGCCCACAAGTCCGGCCTGATCGGCGAGGACCCCAACGGTATCCCCAACAACCTGATGCCTTACATCGCCAAGGTGGCCGTGGGCAAGCTGGAAAAGGTGCATGTCTTTGGCAACGACTACCCCACCCCCGACGGCACCGGCGTGCGCGATTACATCCATGTGGTTGACCTGGCCCGGGGCCATGTCTGCGCCATCAAGAAGCTGCAGACCAACTGCGGCCTGTTCATCTGCAACCTGGGCACCGGCCACGGCTACAGCGTGCTGGATGTCATCCATGCCTTTGAGAAGGCCTGCGGCAAGAAGCTCCCCTATGTGATCGATCCCCGCCGCCCCGGCGATATCGCCGAGTGCTATGCCGATCCCACCAAGGCCAAGAATGAGCTGGGCTGGGTGGCTGAGTACGGCATCGAGGAGATGTGTGCCGACAGCTGGAACTGGCAGAAGAACAACCCCGATGGCTATCACACCGTGAAGTAAACAGAACTGTTCTCAAAACGCACCTTTGAACGTGAAAATTCAGGGGTGCGTTTTCTTTTGCCCGGAAATCTGCCGGAACAGGAGAAAGATTTCTACAAAAAACAGCGGGGACAGGCGAGAATTTTTGCCGCTTCCTGCCTTGACAATGCCTTTGAGTTAGCATATATTAAGACTGTTCACATACACTAACATTTTGTCGAAGGAAAGGCATCTGCCATGACATTAAAGGAACTGAAGATCGGCGAAAGTGCCGTGATCGATACAGTGGGCGGAACGGGAGAACTCCGCCAGCATTTTCTGGATATGGGGCTGATCCCCGGCGAGAAGGTCACGCTGGTGAAATTTGCGCCCATGGGGGACCCCATGGAGCTGCAGATCCACGGCTATGAGCTGACCCTGCGGCTGGACGATGCGGCACGGATCGAGATCACCCCGGCGGAAGCACCCGCAGCAGCTCCGGCACGGAAGGCCGGCCGGATGGTGGAGCACCCGGGCCTGGGCGAGGGCGGCCGCTACCACACCAAAAAGGGTGAACACCCGCTGCCGGATGGAACGGTGCTGACATTTGCGCTGGCCGGAAATCAGAACTGCGGCAAAACGACTCTGTTCAACCAGCTCACCGGCTCCAACCAGCATGTGGGCAACTTTCCGGGCGTGACGGTGGACCGCAAGAGCGGTGCCATCCGGGAACACCCCGATACCGAAGTCACCGACCTGCCCGGCATCTACTCCATGTCGCCCTATTCCAGCGAGGAGATCGTGACCCGGCAGTTCATCATTGGCGAAAAGCCCACGGGCATCATCAACATCGTGGATGCCACCAACATCGAGCGCAACCTGTACTTAACGATGCAGCTGATGGAGCTGGACACCCCCATGGTGCTGGCACTGAATATGATGGATGAGGTGCGCGGCAACGGCGGCACCATCAACATCAACGAGATGGAAGCGATGCTGGGCATCCCGGTGGTCCCCATTTCCGCCGCCAAGAACGAGGGCGTGGATGAGCTGGTGGATCACGCCATCCATGTGGCAAAGTATCAGGAGCGTCCGGGCCGGATGGACTTCTGCGGCGAGGATGACCACGGCGGTGCGGTTCACCGCTGCATCCACGGCATCATCCACCTCATCGAGGACCACGCCCGGGCGGCGGGAATCCCGGTGCGCTTTGCTGCCACAAAGCTGGTGGAGGGCGACCCCCGCATTGAGGAGGCCCTGAAGCTGGATCAGAATGAAAAAGAGATGATCGAGCATATCATCCTGCAGATGGAGCAGGAACGCGGTCTGGACCGCGCCGCTGCCATTGCAGATATGCGGTTCCACTTTATCCACCAGCTGGTGAATCAGACCGTGGTAAAGCCCCACCAGAGCAAGGAGCAGCTGCGCAGCGCAAGGATCGACCGCTTCCTCACCGGAAAGTACACGGCGATTCCGGCGTTCGTGGGCATCATGGCGCTGGTGTTTTATCTGACCTTCGGCGTGATCGGCGCGGGGCTGCAAGGCCTGCTGGAACTGGGCATTGAGAATCTGACGATCCTTGTGGACAATGCCCTGACGGCGTGGAACGTCAACGATGCAGTGCATTCGCTGGTGATCGACGGCATCTTTACCGGTGTGGGCAGTGTGCTGAGCTTCCTGCCCATCATCGTGACCCTGTTCTTCTTCCTTTCCCTGCTGGAGGATACCGGCTATATGGCCCGCGTGGCTTTTGTGATGGACAAGCTGCTGCGGCGCATCGGTCTTTCGGGCCGCAGCATCGTGCCCATGCTCATCGGCTTTGGCTGCACGGTTCCCGGCGTGATGGCAAGCCGCACGCTGCCCTCGGAGCGGGACCGGAAAATGACTATCCTGCTCACGCCCTTTATGAGCTGCTCGGCCAAGCTCCCAATCTACAGCCTGTTTGCGGTGACCTTCTTCCCGGAGTACGCCGCACTGGTCATGGTGGGCCTGTATTTCCTGGGCATCCTTGTGGGCATTGGTATGGCCTTTCTGCTCAAGGGAACGCTGTTCAAGGGTGAGGCCGTGCCCTTTGTCATGGAGCTGCCCAACTACCGCCTGCCCGGCCTGAAAAATGTGGCCCAGCTGCTCTGGGAAAAGGCCCGGGATTTCCTCGAGCGTGCCTTTACAGTCATCTTCCTGGCAACCATCATCATCTGGTTCCTGCAGAACTTTGATTTCCAGCTCAGCCTGACCGCAGACCCGCAGGAGAGCATCCTGGCCTGGATCGCCAGCGGCATCGCGCCGTTGTTCGCACCGCTGGGCTTTGGCGACTGGCGGGTGTCCACGGCGCTGATCACCGGCTTTATGGCAAAGGAGAGCGTTGTCTCCACCCTTACCATCCTGTATGGCTCCTCTGCCGCACTGGGCGCGGCGCTCAGCCCGGCGGCTGCGGCTCCCCTGCTGGTGTTCTGCCTGCTCTACACCCCCTGCATCGCCGCTGTGGCAGCGGTCAAGCGGGAGATGGGCGGCCGCTGGGCCACCGTTATGGTCGTGAATCAGTGTGTTGTGGCATGGCTTGCCGCGCTCGTTGTGCGGTTCCTTGCCGTGGCAGTGCTGTGACCCTGTCCTGAAGCATATCAAAAGCCCGTACCGTGAAAATCTTCATGGTGCGGGCTTTTTGCGATGAAAAAAATATAGGGATCAGTTGATTTTACGCCGCCTGCCCTTGACAACAGAGATTTCTTGTGCTAAAATATTTCAAAAATGAACAATTCAAAAAGAGAGAAAGAGGGGCGCACAATGCGTGAGCTGAACCCCAGTGTGGAATTTGCCAACAAGACGGGCCTTGTGTACAGCGCCGTCTGCAAGCCGCTGTGCCAGAAGCTGCATCTGCCGCAGACAGCGTTTGATATCCTGATGTTCCTTGCCAACAACCCCAACTACACGACCGCCCGCGATATCGTGGAGGTGCGCCACATCAAGGCGAACCTTGTCTCGGTGAATGTGGACAAGCTGGTGCAGGAGGGCTTTCTGGAGCGCCGCCCGGTACCGGGTGACCGCCGCAAAACGGAGCTTGCCTGCACCGAAAAGGCGCAGTCCATCATCGAACAGGGCCGCAGGATGCAGGATGATTTCATCCGCCGCCTGATGGCAGGGCTGGAGGAAGAAAAACTCGAGATATTTTTTGAAGTCATCGATACGATGAACGAAAATCTGGATGCGATCCTAGAAGGAGAAAAATAAGATGAATCTGCTGTTTACCATCATCGTTACCTTTTTTGCCGGAATGGGCGCGGGCCTGGGCACCGGCTTTGCGGGCATGAGCGCTGCCGCGGTCATCAGCCCGATGCTCATCACCTTTCTGGGGATGGACCCCTATATGGCGGTCGGCATTGCCCTTTCCTCGGATGTGCTGGCCAGTGCGGTGTCTGCCTACACCTACCACAAAAACAAAAACCTGGATATCAAGAACGGCCTGATCATGATGGCCAGTGTGCTGCTGTTCACCGTGGTGGGCAGCTGGGTGGCAAGCCTAGTGCCTTCCACCACCATGGGCAGCTTTTCGGTGTTTATGACGTTCCTGCTGGGCATTAAATTCATCGTCAAGCCCGTTATGACCACCAAAGAAGCCATGCAGGGGGTCTCTGCTAAGAAGCGTGCCCTCCAGTCCATCGTCTGCGGTGTGGTCATCGGGATGATCTGCGGCTTTATCGGTGCCGGCGGTGGTATGATGATGCTGCTCATCCTGACCAGTGTGCTGGGCTACGAGCTCAAGACTGCCGTGGGCACCAGCGTGTTCATTATGACCTTCACCGCCCTGACCGGCGCGGTCTCCCACTTTACCATCGGCGGCGCACCGGACTGGACCGTGTTCATCCTCTGCGTTCTGTTTACCCTGCTGTGGGCCCGCATCGCCGCTGTCTTTGCCAATAAGGCCGATGCCAAGACCCTGAACCGTGCAACCGGCATCGTTCTGGTCGTGCTGGGCATCGTGGTCATGGGCTTCAATCTTCTGACAAAATAAACTGCTAAAGAAAAGGGCCTGTCTTCCGAAATTCCTTGGAGACAGGCTCTTTTTGTTGTACTTTGGGAAATTACTTTTCTTCGATGGTGGAGTGCTCGATCACCCAGTCGGCGGCGCGGCGGATGGCCTCGCTGCGCTGCATGGCGGGGATGTTGGCGTTGGCCTTGACCTCTTCCAGCGTTTTCTTGGTGCGGTCGGCGCGCTCCTGCAGGTTCTTGGTGATCTCCTCATCGGTGGGCACCAGACCCTCGTTCTGGGCGACCTGCAGCAGAGCCATCCGGGCGCGGGTGTTCTTCTCGGCGGCGGCGTGAACGTTGGCCGTGAAGTTCTCGCGGGTCTGGTGGATCTGGCTCAGGTAGCGGTCCAGGCTCATGCGCTGCATCTGGAGCTGCTGCTGGATGTTCTGCATCTCCTGCTGGTAGGTGCTCTCCACCAGAACGCTGGGGAGCTCGCCCTCAGCGGCAGAGGCCAGCTGGGTCAGCACCTGATCCTTTGCGCGGTTCAGGGCGCTGGCGTGCTTGCCGTCGTGCAGCTGCTTGCGCACCTGCTCCCGGAACGCTTCCATGGTGTCCACCTTGCCCACCTTCTTGGCAAAATCGCTGTTCAGGGCGGGCAGCTGGCGGACGCAGACATCGATCAGCTTGATCTTAAAGACAACGGGCTTTCCGGCCAGGTCCTTGACGTGATAGCGTACCGGGAAGGTGACGTTGATCTCGAATTCCTCGCCGCCCTTGTGGCCCAGAATGCCGTCCTCAAAACCCGGGATCATCCGGCCGCTGCCCAGCTGCAGGGGCTGGTTCTGTGCGGAACCGCCCTGGAAGGGCTTGCCGTCCAGCAGGCCCTCGTAATCGATGTGAACGATGTTGCCCTTGACGGCCGGGCCCTTGTGGGGCACCAGCTCGGCAGCAGCATTGCGGCGGCGCTCCAGCACGGCATCGATCTCTTTGTCGGTGACGGCGGGGGTCACGCACTCCACATGGAAGCCGGTGGTCTGGGTCAGGTTCAGCTCCGGCTGCAGCGGGGTGGTGGCGGTGGCTACAAAGCCCTCGTCCTTTTTGACGCTGACCAGGTCATAGCTGGGCTCATCCACCGCCTTGAAGCCGTGCTCGGCCATGGCGGCCTCGTACAGGGCAGGAACATCGCGATCCATCAGGTCGTTGATGGCATCATACCAGAATGTGTGCTCGCCGCGGTCGGCCTCGATCTGAGCACGGTCGGCCTCGCCCTTGGCAAAGCCCTTGATGGTGTAGCTGGCGCGGGTGCGCTCATACACCGCATTGGATGCGGCCTCCAGCTCCTCAGCTGTTGCGCTGAAGGTCATCTTGCAGACACTCTTTTCGGGAGTTTCCACGCTTACCAGTTTCATAGGAATCCAACCTCCGTGTTGCCCCCAAAGGAGCGATTTCAAACATTAATAAAGTTATTATAGCACAAGTGGGGCAAAAGCGGTATAATAAAAGAGAGAAAAAAGTGCGAAGCGGGCGATTTTTGCCCGGCGGAGCACGAAAGGATGTGCATCGGATGCGCTTGTTTGACGTTCTCGGGCCGGTTATGATCGGCCCCTCTTCCAGCCATACAGCGGGTGCCGCCCGGATCGGCTACACGGCCCAGAAGCTTCTGGGTGAGATCCCGGTGCAGGCGGATATCGGCCTGTACGGCAGTTTTGCCACCACCGGAAAGGGACATGGCACGGATAAAGCCCTGGTCGCCGGCCTGCTTGGCCTGCGGCCCGATGATCCCCGCCTGCCCGACAGCTTTGCCCTGGCCGCAGAGCAGGGCATGGCATTCCGGATTCATCCGGTGGAATTGCGCTCTGCGCACCCCAATACCGCTGTTCTCACCCTGACAGGCCGGGAGGGGCGGGTGCTTTCCATGAAAGCCGCTTCGGTGGGCGGCGGGCGCATCCGCGTGACCGAGATCGACGGTGTGCCTGCCGATTTCGGCGGCGACAGCAACACCCTGATCATTCACAATGAGGACACCCCCGGCTGCATCGCCGAGGTGACCACCTGCCTTGCCGTGCGCAGGATCAACGTTGCATCGATGCAGGTGTTCCGCGCAGGGACCGGCGGCTATGCCGTTATGGTGCTGGAGTGCGATTCCCACATCCCCCACCCGCTGGAACAGAAGCTGGCGACCCTGCCCGGCATCCTGAAGGTGACCTGCCTGAACATCGACGAGCCCGAAGAAGACGCGGAGGAATGACCATGTCCTTTTTATCCTGTGAAGAAATGCTGGCCGCTGCCCGCAGCCAGAACCTCTCCCTTGCCGAGGCCATCCTGCGCAGTGATCTGGCCGAGAGCCGCCTGACCGAAGAGGCCAGCCGCCATGCCATGCTCCACCTGTGGCATGTGATGGAGGCCACCAGCCGGGATTATGACCCTGCCCAGCGCAGCCGCAGCGGCCTGTCCGGCGGCGATGCCGCCAAGGTGGAACAGGCCCATCAGGCGGGCAGAAGCTATGGCGGGGATTACCTTGCTGAAGTGACCGCCGAAGCCCTCAAGACCGCTGAGTGCAACGCCTGCATGAAACGGATCGTTGCTGCCCCCACAGCGGGCAGCTGCGGTGTGCTACCGGCGGTGCTGCTTCCCCTTGCCCGTGCAGGCGAGGCCGATGAAGAAGCCATCTGTGATGCCCTCTATGTGGCCGCAGGCTTCGGGCAGGTCATCGCCGCCCGGGCCACTCTGGCCGGTGCCGAGGGTGGCTGTCAGGCTGAGGTGGGAGCCGCCAGCGCCATGGCCGCCGCCGCCCTCTGCCACCTGAAGGGCGGCACGCCGGAGCAGTGCGCCGCCGCTGCCGCTATGGCACTGGGCAACCTGCTGGGCCTGGTCTGCGACCCTGTGGCCGGTCTGGTGGAGGTGCCCTGCATCAAGCGCAATGTTGTTGGTGCCGTGAACGCCGTTTCCTGCGCCAATATGGCGCTTGCGGGGGTGGATTACGCCATCCCCTGCGATGAAGTCATCGATGCCATGGGCCGCGTGGGCAGTCTGCTCTCCCCCGATCTGCGGGAGACCGGCCAGGGCGGCCTTGCTGCAACGCCTACCGGTGTCCGCATCGCCGAGCGTTTGGCAGAGGAAGCCTGAGGTCCGCACGGAAAATATTGAAAAAACGAAAAGACGTACTTTTCTGCGTGGAAAAATAAAAAACGAAAATAAAATCAAAAAATCTGCAAAAAACTGTTGACAAACCCCGCCCTGCGTGATAAAATACATCTTGTTCCGACCGGAACGTATGCGTTGGTAGCTCAGCTGGATAGAGTGACTGACTACGAATCAGTAGGCCGGGGGTTCGAGTCCCTTCCATCGCACCAGAAAATGCCGTGAAATCGAAAGATTTCATGGCTTTTTTGTTTTTCTGGCAGAGGTCGCACACACTTGCACACTTTCTGCACACTTTACAAAAAAGCCATGTTATCTTTGCATTGCTCGCACAGCGTGCATTTCGCTGCACAAAAAAGAAATTTTTATGCGAAGAGCACCCGCGTCAGCTCGCGGCGTTCTTCTGCGTCCATCTGCCGGATGGCTTCAAGGATCATTTTGCCTGTGATTTTTGTTGCCGCCGGCATTTTGCTTTCCGGGGACGCCTGCGGCCCTGCTCCTGCTGTGTCCTGCCGGTAGAAGTCGGCTTCGATCTTCTTTGCCAGCTCCAACCGGGGCCTGTCCTGCGTGTGAGCGTAGGTGTCCATCAGGACGGTAGCAGTTGCATGACCTGTGTTGCCCTGCACCGATTTGAAGTCACCGCCAGACTGCAACAGCTGATAGGTGGCACTGGAGTGTCGCAGACCATGAAACACGATCTTCTCAAACTCCGGGTGCTCTGCTCGCCACTGCCGATACCACTTGGTCAGAACGTCCGGGGCAATGGGTAAGCCGTCTGGTAAGCGGAACAGCTGACCGCAGTTGCTGTACTTCTCCGGGGCGTTCTGTTCGTCCTGCTTCATCTTGTCGAGCCATGCCAGAAGTTCCTCTTTCAGCGGTTTCGTCATATACAGGACACGGTTGGACTTCTTGGTTTTGGTCTTTTTCAGAATCAGCGAGGACTTGCTCCCCTCCCGTCTGTCCGGGAAGGTGTGGTAGATCTGGCTGGGGTCGATCTTGGACAAGGCTTCTTTGTTGGCACGCTGCATTGCCTTGTTCACCGTGATAGCTCCACGACCATCGGCGGCATCGAAGGCGAGGTCTCCCGGCTGTAAGCCGAGGATCTCACCCTCTCGCAGGGAGAGAATCATGCTCAGATGCACCGCCAGATGGAGGGCGGGGTTCTCAATGGTCTGCAACGCCGCCAGCATGGTGCGCTCATCCCAGATGGTGCGTTCTTCGGTATTGATCTTGGGGGCTTCACGGGGAGTAGGCGATTTGTGGATCAGATCCCAGTCAACGGCATACGAAAAGGCGGTCTTCAGGAGCGTGTGGACTTCGTGAATGGACGTGCTGGATAACAGCCGCTTCTTCTGATTTTCCGTCAGCTCCTGCTTTTCGCCGTGAACGTACTGGCCGCAGGGGGTCTGGCTCAGGGTGGCGTAGAACTGCTCAATGTCGTAGGTGCGGAGGTCTTGTACCTTCCGATTTCCGATATACGGCACGATGAGGTTCTGCACCATCGCCACAGATTGGGTGTAGGTCTTGGGAGACCACTTGTGTTTGCTGGACTGAATGGGAATCCACTTGTACAGCATTTCCTCCACCGTCATTGCATCGGGCACGAGGAAGGTGCCGTCCAGCAGTTCCTTCTCTACCGTGATCTTGCGCTCCTGCGCTTCGGCCTTGGTCTTGAAGGTTTCCCAGCCCTTGCAGGGCTTGCCAGCATGATCTTTGTAGTTGTATCGGACGGAATACGTGTTGCCACGTTTCATAATAGATGCCATAGATGTTCCCTCCCTCAGACCGCAGCAAACCAATCGTCAAAGCTCTGCTTGCTTACCCGGATGCTGGTACCGAGGCGGATCACCTTGAAATCTTTCGTGGTGTTGCACAGATTGTACGCAGCACGGTTGGAGATCGCCAACAGTTGGGCGATCTCCTCCACCCGGTAAACGAGCGGGGCGTGTCGGACGGTTTTGCTGGTCTGGTCAGAAGGTTCTACGGCAGGGGTTTCGGACAATTTCATTGTAGGGGATTCGGGCACGATTTTCAAGTCCTCACGGGTCAGTTTAGCGGAATTTTTGCGGACATTCGTCATAGGCATGTCTCCTTTGCACTTCTCCAGACCCGGTGCAGCTCCGGTTGAGCTGCACCCTTGTGGGCCGGTAAAATATGTAAGGGCCTGCCGCTCCTGACCCGAAGCAGCAGCCCAAAAAAGTGCGAGAACTTGAATTTACGCGCCCCACGCGCCCCAAACTACACAAAAGTACCTTTCTGCGTGGATTTTATGGGGCGCATGGCTGGGATGGACGCGCCCTTTTGGGGCGCATCCGGGTTTCTTTCCCGCCCCGAAGGGCGCGTTGCCGCCCTGCATCCGCCCGGAAAGGGCAGATACGCGCCCGGAGAAAACAGCGATAACAAGTCAAAACCATGGCTTTAGGGCGCGTAGGGCGGGAGTTTTTCACTTTTCGTGTGTTTTATGCCGCAGCAAAGGCGGGGTGGACGCATACGCCCCGGAAGCCGCGGTACTTTCCCTCGATGTGCTTGGAGAAGGTCAGGCCATACTTCCCTGCATTTTTCAGCAGGAACTGGCTGAACTTCTTTTGCGGAACGGGTGATTCCAGATTATCCTCGCACCACTTGGTGTAGGCGCGGTAGAGATAGGTGGAGCGTTCCTCGGTGTCGGGCTTGAAGCGGACATACGCACTGGCCTGCATGAACTGGGTCAGATTATCGCTGTCTGCCATAGCTGCTTCAAGGTTCTGGATGGAGCGCTCGCTGATGGTGAACTGATAGCGGTTCGCCAGCAGACGGTGCAACCCTTCCAGCATCCACAGCAGGATGCCGGGACGCTCCTCGGACAACTCTTCGATGAGGAAGGGATTATCCACCCGGGCAGGGTCACGGTCTTTCACCGTGATGAGGATCTGTCTGCGCCAGAAGCCGTCGCTGTCATCGTGAGCGGCCACAAGGTTGCCATTGCCGAAGCAGATGAAACGAACGTACAGCAGACCTTGGACAGCCTGCTTGTTCTTTCGCTCGATGCACAAACGGTCCTCGGCGGTGACGATGGACTTGATGTTCCGGGTTTCGGGCAAAGCCACCATGTTCAGATCGTCATCGACCATGACCAGCTTGTACTCCAGATTTGCACTGGCAAAGCGGTTCGTTTCGATGCGGAGGATGGATTCGGAGTGAGAGGCTTCCCCGAACAGCTTCTTCAGCAGCAAGCCGATGCGGGATTTTCCCTCGCCGCCCTTGCCGGTCATGACCAGCATCTTCTGCGCCTTGGTAGACGGGATCAGAAGATAGCCGAGATATTCCTGCAAGGTCAGAATGTCCTCCGGGATCAGCAGACCGTCCAGAAATTCCAGCCACTTGGTCGGTGCAGGGGCATCGGGCTGGTATTCCACGGGGAGCCGGTTCAGGCAGAGTTCCTTTTCCGGCACAAATCCCCGCTCGTCCAGAAAGTAGGTTCCGTTCTGGAGATGGATGCGGTCAAGCTGGGGTTTCCATTCAGGGGTATAGGTTTCGATACGGAGTGCGTCCAGAACCTGCTTCTCCTTCTTGGCAAGGTTGTCGAGCACAAAGTCACGGAGGTCGCTGTGGACTTCGTAGAGCAGTGCATCCTCGTCTACCTCGCCGTTCTGGTCGAACAGCTTCTGTTTCAGGCACATCATGGGGTGTTTCTCTAAAAGGTACTGGCAGTAAGCGGTTTCACGCACTTTGCCCTTACTGTCTACCCAAGGGCATTCACATTCTTCCTCTTCTTCCAGTTCGTCCTCATCACGCCAATCGTCGTTCCTCTTTTTCCAGTCGCTCATGCAATCCCTCCCAATACTTCCGTAGCTCGTCTTCGGTCTTCGGGTCCGGGAGCACCGAACAGTCCAGATAATATTCAACGATGTCAAGGTTCTTTATCGCTTCAAGGAAGCAGGGGTGAAGTTCTTCTGTGGGTGACTGCGGTGCGTATCGGATCCGCCAACGCTGCAGACAGCGGTAATAGTCCAGCAGCTGCTGCCGGACGCTGGGCGGTCTGCGGGGAGCAAGCCGCACCTTACCGTCGGCAAGTGCCATGCCGAAATCGTTCTTCAACTTTTCCACAGCCTTGTAGGGAGAAAGTTGAAAAAGTCTGCCGACAAAATCGATCACATCGCCATCCGCCTGACAGGCGAAACAGTGGAAACGACTGTCCACCTTCATGCTGGGGTGTTTATCCCCGTGGAAGGGGCAGCACATCATACCGTTCCGGTTTACAGCGAAGCCGTACAGCTCCGCTGCCTGCCGGGTCGAGATGGCGCTTTTTACGTCCGAAAAGACAGAGGTGCTACCCTCCGTCCCAATGGTTGGGGTACAGGCGAAAGGACGAAGCCCGGTGAGGGGCGTGGGTGAGGTTGGGTTTATTCACACATCGATCCGTCAGAGTGTTGTTCATTTGACCTCCTGCTGCGGTACGGCGTGGCTGCGCTCTTCCTTGCGGAAGAAGGCTTCCACGTTTTGTTGTGCGGTGCGGAGTTCACGCAGTTCGATCTGCGCTTTCTTGTAGCGGGTGTAGAACCCGTTTTTCTCCGAGGAAAGGGCCTGGTATTCGGCATCCAGCTTTTTGAGGTCCGGCAGAGTCCGGAGTCCATTGGCCTTGAAATAGGCGCAAGCGGCTTCGTACACGGCAAGCTCTGCACGGTGCTGCTCCTTAAACTTGGCGGGATTCCGCACCGTCTGGAGCTTCTGTGCAAGAGGCTTGTACTGCCGATAGACCACAAGATGCCCGCGCAGCTCCTTGAGGGAGACCATGCGGGCATCCAAGTCTTTGACCACCGCCAGTGCATCGTCGTGCTGGGTTTGCAGTTCGGCAATGCGCTGGTGCAGGGCATCTTCGCTGAGCAGCTTCTTCTCCTGCAGGAGACACAAGGTTTGCGACCAGCGTTTGAGGTTGAACTTTTTCGCCCAACGCTCATAGCCGATGCCCTTGCCCACAGCAACGTTCGCCTGAATGTCAACCAGTTTCCTGATCTTATCCGGCTTCTTCTCGCTGCTGGGCTGGATGGTGACGGCAAGCTGGATGTTCTGGGAGAGGACGGTCAGCACCTGCTCTTTTTCCAGCTTCTTGCTCAGTTTCTTGGCGGTGATGAACTTTGTCCGGCCGGGCGGGCAGTAAGCTCAACCGGCCTCGGCTCTCCTTCACGGCGATGCCGTGTTTCTGCATGAGCAATGCAGAAAATTCCTCGAAGGTGGTAGTCTTGTTCAGCACAGCGTAGATCTGCTTTCGCAGCTTGTCCAGTTCGGTCTGGTAGACGGTCTGGGTGGGCTGCTGCCCTTCGGCGGCGAGTTTGGCGTTGGCATGGTCGAGGCGGCGTTGTCCGCGCCGCTGCGCCCAATACTCGCGCTCCGAAACATGGTCGCCTTGGGCTTCCAGCAGATTGATCTGGTTCAGGTCGGCTTGCTCGCACATCTCCATGACTGCGACACGGAGGTGCCGGAGCATGGCAGAAGTGCAGCGGTGCTTCTTGCCCGCTTCCCAGTCGCACGGCTTGTCCATGAAGGGCTGCCGTTCCACGGTGCGGACACGCAAGCTGCCAATGACGATGTGAACGTGGATGTTTCCCGCACTGTTGTGCCCGTCCGGGTGGGTGCAGACGATGGCGGGATGACCGGGGAAATTTTCCTTGCAGAACTGCAAGCCAAGGGCTTGCGCCCGCTCCATGGTCAGGCCGTTCTCTACTGCGTCCTTCGGGTCGAAGCTGATGATATAATGGTGGGTCTTCACGTCCTCCCGCCCGCCGTTCTTGCCGTACTTGCGGTTGGCAATCAGGCAGGCCATAGCGAACGAAGATTCGCCGCACTCAAGGGTGTCGAGCAGGTACGAATCCCGCAGCTTAGGTCTGCCCTTCTCGTCCAGAATGGGCAGACCAGTGTACTCGTTGTGCTGAAAGGTGAGATAGCTTTCGGCGGCGGCATAGTTAGAGTTTTTCGAGGTCAAATGCTTGATGGTTGCCATACAGTTCACCAACCGTTTCTTCGGCTTTCAGCCGAAAGTTCGTGAGTGCGGACAGTTCCTCCAGAATTTGCGCCCGGAGCTGCTCGGTGTCTTTGCCGCCGGAGTTGAAGTGCCGTGCAAGCTGGTTGAGGTTGCTGCCCACCTTGCTGCACTGGGCAGACAAGGCGGCAAGCGCCGCCAGTGCATCCTCGCCGCCCTGCGCCACCACAACGGTGTGCTTGACGTTTACGCCGTACAGGACACGGCGGACGAGTTCGGATTGGGTGAGGTGGAGTTCTTTGCAGGCGTATGCGATCCGCAGTTTTTCTTCTGCGGTCACTCTGACCTTGATGATGTGTGTCTTTCGTTTTCGCGGCGTGTCATTGCGGTTCTCTCGTGCGTGTGCGTTCGGACTTTTCATTTCAGCCATATTCGACCTCCTGTGAAAATGATAAATGCCCACTCCGGGATGGAGAAGGCTATGTAATGCGACACGCCGCTTTCGCACCAACGGTGCGAAGCTAGAGCAGGGTTTGGGGAAGGCACTCCTCAACAAGTGGCAGACCATGTGACAGAACATTTTCAAGCATTGAAAATTTGTGGCCACAGGTCGATACTTGCTTTCGCCCTTTCCGTGCAACACTGAAAATTTCAGAATTCGAACCGCAATGCACGTTGAAAATTTTGCAGAGCAAAACGTGTGAAAAGGCAAAGCCCCTGCTCATGGTCACCGTTCACACCGAACGCAGTTCCTACCCCTGTTTTGCAGCGGCGTTGTCCGGCTCGCCCACAGAAAGTGTGAGGTCATGGCGCAGTATCTCGTTCAGACGGCTTATGTAGGATTCAAGGTACAGTATGAAGAAAGCCGGACGCAGTGCAGACACTACAACCTGCTTCTTTCAAGCACAGAATAACACTTTGTGGTTGTGTAGTCAACAACTAAAAACAAATTTTGGAAGATTGAACAACTACATAAGATTTTATTTGTAAAAAAGAAAAATACCGCCCACGCAGCGCAGCGATGATTTTGTCGGGTGAAACGGCGGCAAAATAGATCGGGTGTGTTGCGGGGCGGTAAAAATCTTCATAGGGAACAAATCCTCGCCACTCTGTACTTTTCGACGAGACCGCGTTTGCGTAGCAATGAAAGCCCCAGTGGGGCTTTTAAGCGGCAGAGCGGTCTTGCGCAGCAAGATGGAGGGGCATTGCCCCGACAAGCTCGGCGGGATTTGCGATAAAGGGTATCACGGTTTGCAAGGTGCGTCAAGATGGTTTTGTAAAATTTATTGTGATAAAGCGGTGATAGTAGGACTTATGAAAAGTGAAGTGTAAAGTACCGTAGCCGTCGATCAGCATCTTATGGGCATACGCACCGAAGTTGTGCGTTCCCAACTGCCGCATCTTGTGCTGGATGAGATTCAACCCCTGCTCGTTCAGGCAGATTTCCTTGCGGATGGGTCGCGTGCGGTCTGGCATATCAAAGAACTCCTTTCACTTTACAACGGACATTTTTAAGTCAAAACGCAGGGATCAAAATGAGAAATTTTCAAAAAATATGCGCCCCTGCTTTTGCGAAAGCGGGAGCGCGTTGTATCTGCGGATATGAGATTTGAGAGAATAGCAAGCACATCCGGTGTCCGTACACACCGGGAAAATGAGCGTTTCAGCCTTGCAGCCGATACGCCCATTTTGATTTTTGGGAAAGCCCCAAACCCTTGTTTTTTAGGTTGAAGATACTTCCTGAGCTTTTCCGGAAAGTCCTTGCTTTTATTCGCTTTGACGATTATAATTATACTGTGATTTTATAAGCAGACGCAGAACGGAACTGCAACAGGAGTGCTGCCCATGAAGTATTTATCAATCGCGCAAACCGCTGAACGCTGGGGTATCTCCACCCGCCGTATTCAGATTTTGTGCGGCGAGGGGCGTGTCCCCGGTGCGATCCGCATTGGCTCGGTCTGGGGGATTCCAGAGGACGCAGAGAAACCGGCGGACGCAAGAATCAAGAACGGCAAGTATATCAAGAAGAAAATTCATAATTCATAATGCGTAATGCATAATTGTAATCTGTCGAAAATTCTGCATTGTGAATTACGAAATATGCTTTATTTTCAGGAGGAAATCAGCCATGCCAACACTTGAATGGATTGGAAAAAGCAAGGTGATCAATCACCATCAGAAAGTGCCGTTTCGGGTGTTGGAGCGCAAGTACAGCTTTGATGAAAACGGACAGCACAGCGAAGATAACGGCAGCGAAAACATGATCATCCGGGGCGATAATCTGGAAGCCCTGAAAGCGCTGCTGCCCCGGTATGAGGGGCGCGTCAAGTGCATTTACATCGACCCGCCCTACAACACCGGCAACGAGGGCTGGGTCTATAACGATAACGTCAACGACCCCAAGATCAAGAAATGGCTGGGCGAGGTCGTCGGCAAAGAGGGCGAGGACTTGACCCGCCACGACAAGTGGCTGTGCATGATGTATCCGCGCTTGAAGCTGCTGCAAAAGCTGCTGGCGGATGATGGATGCTTAATTATAAGCATCAGCTACCATGAACTACATAATCTTGTAAATCTCTTGCGAGAGATTTTTGGGACAAAGCAGATTGTGACTGTCACAGTACAAACTTCTGGTGGGAAACCATCAGGCGGTTTTAACTATGTGCAAGAGTATCTGGTTTTTGTTGTGCCTGCGGACTTTCACGCAAACGCACTTGATTTTTGTGGCGGGAATAACAGAACGCCATTCGAGGGGCTTACACTGAGTACGTTCGACAAGACACAACGTCCAAATCAGACATATCCAATTTTTATAGACGAAAATGGTGTATTTGCTGGTGTAGGAAAATCATTACAAGAGCAAATTGATGACGGCTCATACACCGGAGAGAAAGCTGATTTTCCATATGACTACTCTATCGCTCCACAAGGGAAAGTTGCCGTTTGGCCCGTAACAGCAAAAGGCAAGCAGTGTGTCTGGCGGCAGATTTCAGGACGATTACAAGTGGATTGGGAAAAAGGCTATATAAAAATCTCAAAAAACAAAAGCGGGAGCAATCAGAACCAATACAGTGTCCAGTATTTGCCAAGCGGAGTTATCAAGAAAATCAAAGACGGCGAGTTGGAAGTTTTAGGGCATGAAGATGGTGTTCCGACGTTGTTATTTGGAGAAAATCAGACCGTAGGCGGACAGGTTCCTACGATATGGGCTGAAAAAGCATTTTTCACTGTTAACGGAACGCAAACGCTTAAAAACATTTTTCCTGAATCGCCCAAAACGTTCGACTATCCGAAATCGGTTGCACTGATTGAAAGCGTGGTTCAAGCAATCACAAAAGATGCCGATATTATCCTTGATTCCTTCGCCGGTTCCGGCACCACCGCCCATGCGGTGCTGAACATGAACAAAGCGGACGGCGGACACCGCAAGTTTATTCTTGTCGAGATGATGGACTACGCCGACAGCATCACCGCCGAGCGCGTGAAGCGCGTTATCAAGGGCTACGGTGAGGGTAAAAACGCCGTGGAGGGCACAGGCGGCAATTTCAGCTTCTATGATCTTGGCGAACCGCTGCTTATGGGCGATTGCCTGAACGAAGCGGTTGCCCCGGAGAAAATCCGCGAATACATCTGGTTCATGGAAACAAAGCAGCCCTACGCCCCGCCCAGCGGCGGAAATCCCTATTACCTCGGCAAGCACAACAGCACAGGCTATTACTTCTACTACGAGCCGCAGCGCGTGACGGTGCTGGACTATGCGTTCCTCTCCACCATTACGGAAAAAGCCGACGGAACGGTGATCTACGCCGACCGCTGCTCCATCAGTGAGGACAAGCTGGCAAAAATGGGCGTTACATTCAAGAAAATACCGAGAGATATTAGCAGACTGTAAGGGGTGTTCGCTGTATGGAACTGAAATCTTATCAGAAAAAAGTGATAGCGGACCTGACCCGCTATCTGGAACTGTTGAACGAAACGCAGAACTATATGACAGCGTTTGAGCAGTTCTGGCGGGAAAAGAGCGCACCGGCTTTAGGGCGATACCAAAACGTGATACCCGGTGTTCCAAATCTCTGCTTCAAGGTACCGACAGGCGGCGGCAAAACCTTCATTGCCTGCAACGCCGTTCGCCCTATCTTTGACGCGCTCCCCGCTACCAAGACAAAGGCGGTCGTGTGGCTTGTTCCATCGGACGCGATTCTGACACAGACGGCGAAAGCCCTGAAAGACACCTCCCATCCCTACCGCCAAAAAATCGACGTGGATTTCGGCGGGCGTGTGGAGGTCTACACCAAGCAGGAGCTTTTGAACGGTCAGAACTTCAACCCCACGGCCGTAACGGAGCAGTTGTCGGTTATGGTGCTGTCCTATGATTCCTTCCGCGGTCGCGGTAAGGAGGGCTTGAAAGCCTATCAGGAAAACAGCAATCTTGCCGCGTTTGCAAAGGTGCTGGGCAAGCCCGACAGCCCCATTGAAAAAGCGGACGAAACCGCTCTGTTCCAGATCATCAACCAGCTTAACCCGCTTGTCATCGTGGACGAGAGCCACCATGCCCGGTCGGAATTGAGCCTTGAAATGCTGGAAAACTTCAATCCCTGCTTTGTGCTGGATTTGACCGCCACACCGAAAAAGGAGAGCAATATCATCTCCTATGTGGACGCGGTGCAGCTGAAAAACGAACACATGGTCAAGCTGCCGGTGATCGTCTATAACCGGGACAGCCAAGCCGAGGTACTGACTGATGCAATCGACCTGCGGAACAAGCTGGAAGAAATCGCAAACGCGGAGTACGCCAAGACGGGTAAATATATCCGTCCTATCGCGCTGTTTCAGGCACAGCCGAAGGGCAAGGAGGACGCGACCACCTTTGAAAAACTGCGGGACAAGCTGGTGGACGCCGGGATTCCTGCCGATCAAATTGCCATTCGTACCGCCGATGTGAACGAGCTGAAAAATGTGGAGTTGATGTCCCCAAACTGCCCGATCCGATATATTATCACGGTCAATGCGCTGAAAGAGGGCTGGGACTGCCCCTTTGCCTATATTCTTGCGTCCCTTGCCAATAAGACAAGTCAAGTTGACGTGGAGCAGATTTTGGGACGGATTCTCCGTCTGCCCCATACGAGCCAGCATACGCAAAGCGCACTCAATATGTCCTATGTGCTGACTTCCTCCAACGACTTCAACAACACCGTGGCGCATATCGTCAAGGGCTTGAACAGCGCAGGTTTCAGCGATAAGGACTATCGGATCGGGGAGTCCGCAAAACCGCAGATTCCCGAACAGCCAGCAGAACAAATTACGCTGCCTGACCCGCAAGGAGTTTCCGAACTGGAAACCGCAGAGGACGATTTTTCGGGGCTGGATGGGAAATTGATCGGGGCAGAGTTGGAGCGGCGCAGAGAACAGGCGCAAACGCCTGAAACTGCCCCGAAGGCCGACACCATGCTGGACGCTGCCGCAGAGGTCGAAAAGGCATATACAGATGCAATTCAGCAGACCGGCAATGACCCGGTGATGGACAATCTTCCGTGGGAGGTGCGGGATAAAGTGAAATCATTTGGGGTAAACCCGCAGTTCCGGGAGGATATTGAAACGCTGCAAATCCCGCAGTTTTTCCTGAAAATCGAGCAATCTCTGTTTACGGACGGCTCTTTTGAACTGCTGGACAAGGAAATGCTGGCAGAGGGCTTTACCCTCAAGGGCAAAGCATACGACATTGATTTTGCCGCCGCAGACGATGAAATCCGCGAAATCGACGTGCGGGAGCAGGACGGCGGTTTGCCGAAGGTGTTCAAGATGGAGAGCGCCGAGCAGCGGTATTTCAAGGAGTGGTTCAACAATCTGCCGCAGGAAAGCCGGGTGCGCCAATGCAAGGACATGATGTTCAAGCAGCTTAACAAACTGAACATGGTGGACGCTGCCGAGCTGAAAGCCTACATAGACCGCATTGTGGACGATATGGACAAGGCGCAGCTCGCCGCCATGGAGAAAGCGCCGTTGGGCTATGCGGCGAAGATCCGTGACAAGATTGAAACGCTGCTGGAAGCCCACTATCGGGAAATTTTTGAAAAGTGGCTGGAAACGGAGCGCATTGTCTGCAAGCCCTCGTTCCGCCTGCCCCTCGCAATCCATCCCACCACCCATACTGACATATACGCCCGTTCGCTGTACACGGCGGAGGACGGCGACATGAACAAACTGGAACAAAAGCTGGTCGTAGAGCTGACCGCCCTGCCAAATGTCCGTTGGTGGCATCGGAATATTGCCAGACAGGGCTTTTCAATCAACGGCTTTATCAAGCATTACCCGGATATTCTGATTATGACCCAAAGCGGCAAGCTCATCTGCGCGGAAACCAAGGGCGACCACCTGAAAAACGGTGACAGCCGGGAGAAAATCGCACTCGGTCAGGCGTGGCGTACAGCAGCAGGCAAGGATTTCCGCTATTACATGGTATTTGAGAATGAGGAAAACCTCTTGCCGGGTGCAATGAGCATGAGCCAGTTTATCGACACGGTAAAGGCGCTGTAAGGGAGGTGCGTGCTTTGAAACTGCCGTATGAGAACGAACTGTATGAGCTGCGAAAGTGGATAGACTTTACAAATGCAAACTTGCATATGCAGTTTCTCCACACGCCTCAGGAAATTCAGCGCGTTTACCAATGGATCAATGCAATTACGAGAGGAATCCAAGCAGACTATCCTTTTTATGCGACTACGCTCCCCTGTGTTGCAAATATACTTTTTCAGCAAAACGAAGTGGGTGCTATTTTCCTGAATCCTGCGGCATTTGGCGAGTTGGTGGTAATTGTTCGCCATATCAAAGCAGAACCCGTTGTTGTCCAGTTCTGGTCAGAGATACACCCGCGGATTGTGAATGTTTCCCGTGAGTTATTTGTAGATGGTCATTGTTCAGCTGCGGCAGAAAAGGCAATTAAAGAAGTGGAATCACGTCTGCGCGAAAAGTTTTCAGAGTTAAAACCTGGCGCAGCAGTTCCCTCAAAGATCGGCGATGTGATTGGCGCACTTATGAGCGAGAACGGCGCTTTCAAATTCTGTGACACAACTACTACCAGTGGCAGGGACTACCGACGTGGAATCCAATCTCTGTTTGAAGGAATCATGGCAGCCTATCGCAATCCTGCGGCTCATGCTAATCTTCAATATGAAAAACGTGAGGCTATGGAGCAAATAATGCTGGCAAGCCAGCTGATGTATGTGTTAGACAAGCCGCAATTATAAGGAGAATCTATGGATTTTAGAAAACTTCCATCTAATTCTGAAGGGTTACTGTTAAAGCTGGTCTGTTCAGAAAACCCTACGCAGGTATTGCGGAAACAATACAACGGGCTTTCTACGCAACAAGAGCAAGAACTTGACGGTATCATAAGAGAACTAAAAGAACTCGGCTATATTGATGTTAAATGGGCTGATAATGAGCCATACTTTGTCATTCTAAATAATTCTGCAAGAACATATAGTGAACGATTGGCTGAGTATAACACGCATAACCCCACCAATGCAACACAAGGGAAAAAGGAGAAAAATACAATTTTCATAAGCCACCGATCAACTGATAAAGGTATTGCGGATATGCTTGTTGACTTTTTTGCAGGAACCGGAATTTCTAAGGAAGCAGTTTTCTGCTCTTCTCTGCCGGGCAACGACATAAATGAACGCATTTCTGATGAAGTCAGATCTGCGCTGAAAAGCAGCGCAGTTAACATTGCGATTCTTTCGCATGATTATTATCAGAGTGCCTATTGCCTGAATGAAGCGGGAGTGCTTTGGTATGAGGACGTTCCTGTAATTCCAGTTGCCTTGCCGGAAATTAATTCGGGCAACATGTACGGATTCCTAAATAACGAATATAAGTTAAGGCGGTTGGATTCCGATACAGATATTTCGTACATTTATGATACTGTGAGCGAAGCGGTATCGGCTCCGCACACAAAAGCCAGTCTTATCACATACGAGAATAATAAACTTAGAACAAGGTATGCAGAATATTTGAAAGTGAGAGAATTGCCCCCGGGTGGTTCTGATATTTCTATCGCAGATACTATTGCAGAAATAACCACGGACGATGAACGAATCGTGCTATACTACATACTTCATGAAAATGTTCGAAAAGTCTCTAAATCTACTATTTCAAGTTGGTTAAACAAATGCGAAATCCGTGGCGTAAATGTCGATAACGCGTTTGATCTGCTGTCATCTTTTGATAACGGGGCTTTGAATAACGATACTCTGGAGTTTGGCATCGACACTTTCCGCAAATACTCTGCAAACGTAGCACGGGTGCTTCCACCACTTAAAAAATGCGTGGATCAGCATATTGAATTAGCCGTCAACATATTCAAAAAAATCTGGTCAGATGACACGCTTGATATTAATATACGGCTGTTTGTTGCTTATATCGTGGAAGAGAGAATGCGCACGTTTGGTGACCGTTGGATGGCAGAAGGAGAAATCGAAAATATAAGGCAGTGGGAGAGCAAAAACACACTTGATTCCACACTTTCAAATAACTATGGAAGCTGCCTTGAATTTTTTGTTCAAAATGAGCTTGTATATGCAAGCAGTTGGACAAGCTATGGAAATCCGCGAGAGTATACTTTATTCCCTTCTCTACAGGAGCTCCTTTTTAATTGTCCCCATAAGATTATGGAGGAATTACAAAAAGTCAAAGATGCCTATCATTTAGATTTTCCATTTTGAGTTTTAAGAAGCCCGGCATCGCGCCATTTGACGTGATGCCGGGCTTCCTGTTCAGTTCCATTCCTCCGCCAAGAGGAAATCGCGGATATTCCGGTGTTTGATCCCGTTTCGGCTCATGTCGAACTCATCGAGGGAAACAACGTACTTCGGGAAGTTGTCGCGGATGCTATCATACGCGCCGAACTCGCGGTTGACTGTTTCTTCCGATGCCAGAAGATAAGTGACCTGAACATACAGCTTTTCGCCGCGCTTGTCACATACAAAATCAATTTCCTTATCGCCCGTCCTGCCGACAGTCACCTCATAGCCCCGGCGCAGCAGCTCCAGATAGACGATGTTTTCCAAAATGAGGTTGATGTCCCGCATATTGCCGCCGAAGACCGCCTCGCGGATTCCGTGATCGGCAATATAATACTTCTCGTTGGAGGCAAGGATCTGTTTGCCCTGCAAGTCCTCCCGCTTCACCTGATAGAACAGGTACGCCTCGCAGCAGTATTTGATATAGTTCAGAATTGTTTCCGGGGCAACGGTGCGCTGCTCGTTTTTCAGGAACTTTGCAAGAGAGGTCGCCGAGAAGGTCGTTCCCACATTGGCGATCACATAGGCAATGATCCGTTCCAGCAGGTCAACGTCACGGATTTTATTTCGCTTCACGATGTCCTTGAGCTGGACAGAGTTGAACAGATCGTGAAGATATTGCTTGGACGGCGCATCCGCATAGCGGAGGTTTGCGAGATAGGGCATCCCTCCGGCAAGCAGGTACTTTTGGAAACACTGCTGAATGGACGCATCAGGACTGATCGAGCGGTACAGCTCCATGAACTCTCCGAATGAGAACGGATAGATCACAAACTCCACATACCGTCCGCCCAAATAGGTTGCAAGCTCACCAGACAGCAGCTTTGCATTGGAGCCGGTGATATAGATGTCGCAATCCAGCGAAACGCGGAAAGAATTGATGCACTTTTCCCAGTCCTTGACCTCCTGAATCTCATCAAAAAACAGATAGACCTTGCCGTCGATCTCCTTGGCGCGTTTGGTGATCTCATCATGCAGCGCCTGCGCGGTTTGCAGATGGGAGTAGCTCATATCCTCAAAGTTGATGGCGATAAACTGTGTTGGGCTGACGCCGGACTCCGTGAGTTCCTGCTGGATCAGCTCCAACATGACCGACTTTCCGCAGCGGCGGATACCGGTCATGACCTTGACTAGCTCCGTCCCGATAAACGGACGGATGCGGCTCATATACAGTTCGCGTTTGATCATAAAACTTCACTCTCCTTCCGTGGCCGACCACAGTATATCACACTTACGATTGAAACTCAATGGAGAAATTGCAAAACCAAAAGTTATAACTGATAAAATACTGAATTCGACAAAAGATTTCAGATAAGGCTCAACTATTTAAGCGAAGCCCTGCAAAGGGAGGGTTTCACCCTTTATTGGCACACAAGATGCCGTTACAGAAAAATGAAACAACCATCGGCATATCCGTTGGACGGTTACCCTGCTCAAGAAAGAGAGGGTACAGATTGAAATCGCTGACACGGTGGTGCTGTACGACCGCCTGCCAAAGAATCCCGAATAACGAACGACGCCCACCAGCTTATGGCGAAAACCATAGGTCGGTGGGCATCGTGTTCTTTATAGGGGCTTAATCTTCCAGCCTACCGTGGTTGCAGCTGAGGGAGAGATAGCGCTCCATCTCCCCTTCCAGCACCATCTGCACATACTCCAAGGGCTTGTTGTACAGCAGCCAGTCCAGTTCAGCCCGCTGCGCTGGGGCGTTGCCGTACTCGTCCTCCACGGCGATGCAGTCGATGGCAACGATGGTGCCATCTTCGAACCGGGCTTCCACCCGGTTGGTGTCCATATTGAAGCGGCAGGAAAGCAGTTTATTCATGGTGAACCTCACTTTCTATATCAAACGGTGTCTGTTCGGATGTCCTAAACCCTGCCATAAAACCGGTGTATGATGTAAGATTGTTGTCTGGATGAAATTGGGAATTTTTGCTCTGCCGATGCCCCAAAAATCCAGCAGGAAAGCCGTTGAGTTTGAGGTCGTCTTGCAGGGCTGATTTTGGCTCTGCACACTTTTGCACATTTTCTGCACATTGCAAGGATGGATAACAGGTGCAAAGGAGTGCAAACAATGCAAAGGAATACAATAGATTCACAACTCTAAAATCACGGTGCATCGATGAAAATGACGATTCTTCGTGAATTGTGGATATGGATGAAAGATGCCGTTTGGTTTCTACGAATCAGTAGGCCGGGGGTTCGAGTCCCTTCCATCGCACCAGAAAATGCCGTGAACTCTTTGCATCGTTTGCACAGCGTGTATTTCGCTGCACAAAAATTAAGCTTGTCGGGGCGAGGCCCCTCCATCTTGCTTACGCAAGACCGCTTTGTTGCTTAAAAGCCCCACTGGGGCTTTCATTGCTTCGCAAACGCAAATTTTTACGCGAAGAGCACCCGCGTCAGCTCGCAGCGCTCCTCTGCGTTCATCTGCCGGATGGCTTCAAGAATCATTTTACCCGTGATTTTTGTTGACACCGGCGTTTTGTTTTCCGGGAGGTCCTGCGGCTTTGCACCGGCCACATCCTGCGTGTAGAAGTCGGCTTCGATCTTCTCGGTCAACTCCAACCGGGGCTTGTTCTGCGTGTGAGCGTAGAGCAGTTCGTCCTCATCACGCCAATCTTCGTTCCTCTTTTTCCAGTCGCTCATGCAATCCCTCCCAATACTTCCGTACCTTATTTACAACGACCCGCTGAGCTATGCGGACTTGATTCTGAATGGTGACCCGGAGGAATATTTGAAGAATGTGACTGGGAGTCATGGGCTAGAAGATTAGCTGTGCCCCGGGCGCAAGATCGGCAAGGGCCAATTGCCTTCCTTTTTGCGATTTTACTATTTTTCAATTTCCTCTTGCAATTTTCGATTGCAGTTGTTATGATACGGGCAGGGATAAAATGTGCAAAAAGTATTCTGCACAAGGCAGCAATGCGATTTTTACATGGAGGGGGCAGACGTATCATGTATGTAGATTGGGAGTATTACAAGATCTTCTATTATGTGGCGAAGTATCAGAACTTTACCAAGGCCGCGCGGGTGCTGGGCAACAACCAGCCCAACATCACCCACTCGATGAACCGACTGGAAAGCCAGCTGAACTGCGTGCTGTTCATCCGCTCCAATCGGGGTGTGACCCTGACACCGGAAGGCGAGATGCTCTACTCCCGCATTGCTTCGGCGGCGGTGCAGATCCAGGATGCCGAGGAGGAGCTGAGCGCCAGTGCCACGCTGGAGCACGGAACCATCAGCATCAGCGCCACCGAGACGGCGCTCAACATTTATCTTTCCAAAAAGCTGCGGGATTTCCATACCGAATATCCCGGCATCCGGCTGCGCATCTCGAACCACTCCACCCCGCAGGCGGTGCAGGCCGTGAAGAACGGCGAGGTGGATTTTGCCATTGTGAGCACCCCGGCGGAGATCGAGTCAGGGCTGAAAATGGTGGAGCTGAAGTCGTTTTACGAGGTGCTGGTGGGTGGCAGGACCTTCACCGCACTGGCAAGTCAGAGCCTGACCCTGAAGGAGCTGCGCAGCTATCCCCTCATCTCCCTCAGCGACGAGAGCGTGACCCGCAGCCTGTACCGGCAGTTCTTCCTGGATCACGGCGCGGTCCTCAAGCCGGATACGGAAGCCGCCACCACCGACCAGATGCTCACGCTGGTCAAAAGCGAGTTGGGCCTTGCCTTTGTGCCGGAACCCATGGCGAGGGATAGCCTGGAGCGGGGCGAGCTGGTGCAGCTTCATCTGCAGGAGATCATCCCGACTCGTTCAATCTGCCTTGTTTACGACCGCCACCGCCCACTGAATACGGCGGCGCGGAAATTCCAGCAGATGCTGACCAAAGCAGATCCGCCCCGCCCGGCCGAATCGAAGCAGACCGAGAGCATCTCTTTTGTGTCCCAATAAAATGCTGTCGAGATGAGGCAGGGCGTCGTTCACAGCACTGCCCTGGCTTCTGCCGGCTTTTCTAAGGCATAAAATGACCCCGGAGCGTTTGCTGTGATGCATCGCTCCGGGGTTTTGTGATGTTATGGGTTACTGGCCGCAGGAGTGCCCGCCGCAGTGATGCTCACCGCAATGGTGGCCCTCGCCGTGGTCGTGGTGGTCACAATGGGCGTTGGGGTCAAAGCGGAGCTTTCCGGCCAGATAATCTGCTACTGCCGCGTCTGCCGGGCCGCTGATCCCGCCGAACAGTTGGATGCCTGCCTGTGCAAGGGCGTTCTGTGCCCCGGGGCCGATGCCGCCGCAGAACACCACATTGGCATTGTGCTGGGCCAGAAAGCCCACCAGTGCGCCGTGGCCCTGCCCGTTGGTGGAAACGACCTCGCTGGCCGTCACCTGTCCGTTTTCGACCTCGTAGAACTTGAACTCTGCCGTGTGGCCGAAGTGCTGGAATACCATACCGTTTTCATAAGGAATTGCGATTTTCATGGGGGATGTCTCCTTTTTTCTTTTCTTTTATTATAACATAACGCAGGAGACAATAAAACCCCGGAACACGGGGTGATTTTGCGGAGCTTTCCCTCAGTTACAGTTCTCCTGTTTTCAGCTTGGCCAGCACCTCGTTCAGGCTGGTGCATTCCATGGTATACAGACTGCGCATTTCATCGTCGGCGGGGAGCAGATCGGGCACCATGACGGTGACAAAGCCCCCGGCGGCACCGGCGCGGACACCGTTGTAGCTGTCCTCCAGCACCAGCGTGTGGGCGGGGTCGGTGCCCAGCTTTTCTGCCGCCAGCAGGAAGATCTCCGGGTCGGGCTTGGAGTGTTTGACCTGCTGGCCGGATACCAGCGCCTTGAAGTAGTGGGTCAACCCCCAGTTGTTCAGGTTGCCCTCGATGACATGGACCCGGCTGGAGGAGGCCACTGCCATGGGGATGTGGTTGGCATCCAGCCAGGCCAGCAGCTCGTCCAGCCCCGGCTTTTTGGGCACCGGTTTCTGGAACTCCTCATCGGCCACCCGGTGCAGGCTGTCGATGATGGCGTTGGCATCACAGTCCTCTCCGTAGAACTGCCGCACGATGTTACGGGAAGTTTCGCCCGCCGTGCCGCGTTCAACCTCGGCAAGGCCTTCCTTGTACTCCAGACCCAGCGCCGCCAGCGCCGGTTTCCAGAAAGTGGCCCACATCCGCTCGGTGTCGAACATCAGGCCGTCCATATCAAAAATCACGCCGTTGATCATGGTAGAACTCCTTTTATTATAACCCTCTCCGTCATTGCTTCGCAATGCCACCTCTCCCGAAGGGAGAGGCTGTTCTGCCTCATGGAAAAGGTTTTCGCAAAACCAAAATCTAAAAGCCGCAATGGGCTCCCCCTTTGGGGGAGCTGGCAACGCCATCGGCGTTGACTGAGAGGGCTTATGTTTTCATTTTATCACAATTTGCGACAACTTACAGCCCCCAAACATGAAAGATTTTGCGTTTCCTTGCAAATCCGGCTCATGCTACTATAATAGAAAACAACATTCGGCATTTCAGGTGCGGGCGCGTGCCGCGCAAAATCTGCTGTGTGAGATCAGAAAAGAGGGAAATATATCATGTTGGATATCAAGATCACTCGTACCACTTCTCCCAAGGAGAAGCCCCAGGACGAGACCAAGCTGGGCTTCGGCAAGAAATTTACCGACCACATGTTTGTGATGGATTATACCGAGGGCGAGGGCTGGCACGATGCCCGCATCGTCCCCTATGCACCCTTCCCGCTGGACCCGGCCACGGTGGTGTTCCACTATGCGCAGGAGATCTTTGAGGGCATGAAGGCTTACCGCACCGCGGATGACACCATTCAGCTGTTCCGCCCCGATTGCAACGCAAAGCGTTTCCAGGATTCCGCCGACCGCCTGTGCATCCCTAAGATCCCGGAAGAGGATTTTGTGCAGGCTGTTGAGGCTCTGGTGGATGTGGAGCGCGACTGGGTGCCCCATACCGATGGTGCTTCTCTGTACATCCGTCCCTTCATTTTTGCAAACGATGTGGGTCTGGGCGTGCACGCTTCCAAGCACTATATCTTCTGCATCATCTGTGCTCCCTCCGGCGCTTACTACGCCGAGGGCATCAACCCCGTCCGCATCTACGTTGAGGATGAATACATCCGTGCCGCTCCCGGCCTGACCGGCTTCACCAAGTGCGGCGGCAACTACGCTGCTTCCATCAAGGCCGGTGAGCTGGCCGAGGAGCAGGGCTACGCACAGGTGCTGTGGCTGGACGGCGTGGAGAAGAAGTACGTTGAAGAAGTCGGCAGCATGAACATCATGTTCAAGATCGACGGCAAGGTCTACACCGCTGCAACCGTTGGCACCGTTCTGCCCGGCGTTACCCGCCGCAGCTGCATCGAGCTGCTGAAGGATTGGGGCTATGATGTCATCGAGGGCAAGCTGGCCATTGCGGACATCATGCAGGCCGCCCGCGAGGGCAAGCTGGAGGAGGTCTTCGGCACTGGTACCGCCGCAGTCGTCTCCCCTGTCAAGGAGCTGGTCTGGAAGGGCGAGCACGCCTACATTGGCGATGGCAAGATCGGCCCTGTGACCCAGAAGCTGTACGACACCATGACCGGGATGCAGTGGGGCAAGATCCCCGATACCAAGGGCTGGATCGTTCCGGTTGAGAAGAAGTATTGATCCTTCCCGCGCTTCTCTCTGTTCAGAATTTTTGCAAACGCCGCCGGGTGGGGAATGCCGCCGGGCGGCGTTTGCCGTATCATAGAACCTCTCAGCCGCCTACGGCGGCAGCTCCCCTGGTTAGGGGAGCCAAGTTTACGATACCGTTTTCTTGCCTCTCCTGCTAGGAAAGGTGGCAATGCGAAGTATTGACGGAGAGGTTTTGTCTCCCGATTGCTTTTCCGCCTGCACAGTGCTAGACTATGTGCAGAAAAACAGAAACGAGAGGGAACTGGAATATGGTCAAAAAATGGAGCGTCAGCTATCCTGCGGTGAACGGCGTGGAGCAGCGCCGGGTGTATGTCTACCTGCCCACCATGTACGAAGCCGACCCGGAGCGTCGGTATCCGGTGCTGTATATGTTCGACGGCCAGAATGTGTTCTTTGATGCGGATGCCACCTACGGCAAGAGCTGGGGCGTGGCGGATTATCTGGACTACACCGATACCCCGCTCATCGTGGCGGCAGTGGAGTGCAATGCAGGCCCCAACAACGAGCGCCTTGTGGAGTATTCGCCCTACCGCTTCGATGACCCGACCTATGGCCACTTTGACGGCAAGGGGCAGGCGACCATGAGCTGGTTCATCCACCGGTTCAAGCCCTTCATTGACCACAATTTCCGCACCCTGCCGGACCGGGAGCACACGTTCATTGGCGGCAGCTCCATGGGCGGCCTGATGAGCCTGTACGCCCTGCTGCAGTATAACGATATCTTCAGCCGCGCGGCAGCCCTGTCGCCGTCGATCTGGGTGTCTCCTGAAAAGTTCAGCGGTCTGGTGGGCCGCGCAAAGCTGGAGCCCGGCACGGTGCTCTACATGGACTACGGTTCCCAGGAGATGGGCAGCCACGAGGGAATGCGCAGGGAATTTGCCGAGATGTGCAGCAAGATCATGGTCCGGGGCATCCACCTGACCAGCCGCCTGGTGCCCGGCGGCACCCACAGCGAAGCCAGCTGGGAAAAGCAGCTGCCGTTCGTGTTCCATACTTTGATGTACGAGTTAGACGATGAGTAAAAACGAACTCCCTCAGTCACGGCTTGCGCCGCGCCAGCTCCCTCACGGAGGGAGCCCAAGCTTTTCCGTTGCGTGAAAAGCCTCCCTCATAGAGGGAGGTGGCATCGCGTCAGCGATGACGGAAGGAGTTACCAAAGGAGGAATCTCCATGGAAACACAATACTTCAAGGATTACAGCCCCGCATTGGGCCGGGAGATGGAATGCAAGGTCTACGGCCACGCAGGCCGCCCCATGCTCTTTATCCCCTGTCAGGATGGCCGTTTCTTCGACTTTGAGGACTTCCACATGGCCGGTACGCTGGCACCGTGGATCGAATCCGGGCAGATCATGGTCATCTCCATCGACACCATCGATCAGGAGACCTGGTCCGACACCAACGGCGACCCCTACTGGCGGATCCGCCGCTATGAGCAGTGGATCCGCTACATCGTGGAGGAAGTCGTGCCCAAGATCCAGTATATCGCCAAGGAGCGCAACGGCTGGGACGGCCTCCCCGGCGTGATCGCCTTTGGCTGCAGCCTGGGCGCGACCCATGCCGTCAACCTCTACCTGCGGTTCCCCTATCTTTTCGATGGTTGTCTGGCCCTCAGCGGCATCTACACCGCAAAATACGGCTTTGGCGATTACATGGACGAGGTGGTCTACCAGAACTCCCCTGTGGACTATATGGCCAATTTCCCCACCGACCACCCCTATATGGACCTCTACCGCAGCAGGAAGGCGGTTATCTGCTGCGGTCAGGGCGCTTGGGAGCAGCCCGATACCACCCGGCAGCTCAAGCAGATCTTTGAGCAGAAAGGCATCCCTGTCTGGGTGGACCTGTGGGGCTATGATGTCAAGCACGACTGGGATTGGTGGTATCAGCAGGTCGTGTATTATATGCCTTATATTCTAGGATAAAAGAGGAATCATCAAGCTATGCAGAACTTTATCTTTATCTCCCCCAATTTCCCCACCAACTACTGGCAGTTCTGCCGGGAGCTGAAAAATAACGGCATGAACGTGCTGGGCATCGGTGACCAGCCCTATGATGAGCTGAAGCCGGAGCTGAAAGACAGCCTGAACGAATACTATAAGGTCGGCAGTCTGGAGAATTATGACGAGGTCTACCGGGCGGTGGCGTTCTTCGCCTTCAAGTATGGCCGCATCGACTGGCTGGAATCCAACAACGAGTACTGGCTGGAGCGGGATGCGGCCCTGCGCACGGACTTCAACATCAAGTCCGGCTTCCAAACCGAGGATATGCCCCGCATCAAGTACAAGAGCAAGATGAAGGAGTATTACCAGAAGGCCGGCATCGCCACCGCACGTTACCACATGGTGGACGACCTGGAGGGCTGCAGGAAGTTCATCGACGAGGTGGGCTATCCGGTGGTGGTCAAGCCGGACAACGGTGTGGGTGCCTCCGATACCCATAAGCTGTCCAGCGATGAGGAGCTGAAGCGCTTCCTGCTCTACAAGAGCACCTATCACCCCGACCTCTCCTACATCATGGAGGAGTTCGTCCATGCCGAGGTCAACAGCTACGATGCCATCATTGACGGCAGCGGCAACCCCATCTTTGAGGCGGGCAACGTCAGCCCGGTGTCCATCATGGACATCGTCAACGACAGCGATAACTCCATCTACTATATCATCAAGGACCTGCCCGAGGATACCCGCGCCGCCGGACGTGCCGCCGTCAGGAGCTTTGGCGTGAAGAGCCGGTTCGTCCACTTTGAGTTCTTCCGCATGACCGAGGATCAGGTCGGCATGGGCAAAAAGGGCCAGCTCGTGGCGCTGGAGGTCAATATGCGCCCCTGCGGCGGCTTTACCCCGGATATGATCAACTTTGCCCGCTCCACCAACGTGTACAAGATCTGGGCGGATATGATCGCCTTCGGCGGCACGGATATGCCAGTGGGTGAGCACTACTACTGCCCCTTTGCAGGCCGCCGCGATGGCAAAAACTTTGTGTACAGCCATGAGCAGATCATGCAGAAGTACCAGAAGAATATGCGGATGGTGGACCGCATCCCCGAGGCTCTGTCCGGTGCCATGGGCAACCAGATGTACGTTGCAACCTTCTCCACCCGCGAAGAGATGGAGCAGTTCTACTCCGATGTGCTGGCTGTGAACGACCCTGTCAACGCCAAGGTGCAGAAGGAGCTGGCCGAGGTGCTGGCACTGGGCGAGCCCACCACCACCGCCCTCACCGAAAAGCCGAACCTCTCCCCCGCCGTGAAGCCCACCACGGCTGTGACCAAGACCCCCACCCGCGCCGTTACAAAGACAGCACGGAAGAGAAAGTGACCAGAAGCTAGAGAACAGCCCCGGGACGTTTCACATGGGAACGTGCCGGGGCTGTTCTCATGTTGGAGAATTTTTTTTTTTCGATAACCAGTTGACAAATTGCGGGGGAGGGGGTAATCTTGAAAAAAGATGGGAATATCCACATCAAGAAATGGGAGAAAATAGTATGAAAATCTGGAAGCGTTTTGCGGCCGGTTTGTTGACGGCCGCACTGACACTATCCCTGCTTACGGCCTGCGGCGATAGCGGCGGTGGAAGTAATGGCGGTGGAAACAGTGGGAATGCAAATCCGCCTGCGGCTTCAACTGGTGGGCAGGATAATGAAAGTTCTTCTGATTCTACAATACAAGAGCCGGATAAAACGCTCACATGGGCAAATTCTAAAACGAATGCATATTTTAGCCGCCTGGGTGTGACACGGGAGAATTTTTATGCCGAATTGGAAAGTCAGCAGGGCGGACGAAACTTTGCATTCCGTGTTAGCGCATGTGGAAATCGCGCTAGTTATACGGTCATAGAAGATGATTGTACCTGCTCTGTGGATGAACAAGGCAATGTATATTGGTTTGATGGTGCGAATAAAGAGGTGAACGTGGATAAGGCGGGAACCTCTGCTGCCCAGAATAAAACTAAACAGATCAAACAAAACGTGTACGGCTATGTGATGATTCCCAAGGCCAACGAAGTGGTTTCGATTACCGCCGGGGAATATCAGGGGGCCTATATGGAAAGCGTCCGTGTTGCCAGCGCGGAAGCTGGCGTGGGCACTTATGATTATGTGTTTGATGGAGATAATCTGGCCTTTATCATCATGCAGCATTATGGCGTAAAAAATACGATAACGACCCTCTATGCGAACCCGTCAGACAAAGTGATCGGCTTCCCGGATTGGTATTCTGAAAATATTGGTGCATCCAAAGCAAGCTAATATTTCAAGGCTAAGGGTATGACGGAAAATAACCTCTATGTTGATATGCAGCTGATCAACTATTCTAACGGACATATCATCCTTACGGCACGGGGAAAAGAAGCATTTGAGCTGGGAACAAACACCCTGAACCCGCCAGATGGAAGCGGCAGCTATATTGACGCAGTCGGAAATATCTATGGCTTTTACTGCCTGAACAAAATTTACTTTAAGCAGGGAACCACTGTGGAAAATCCGCAAGAGGAACAGAATATCCGTACTGCTGGCGGATATTTTATGATTCCGAGCGCATCGAATTGTTACTGGTACAGCATGGGAACCAGTAAGGTAGATGGAAAGGAATACTATACGGAGGTTTTCCAGACTGGTACTACAAATCATCCCGATGAGTCGTATGAATATCTCTTCCAGGGAAATGAATTGGTATATATGCGCCATGGAGGAGCAACGATAAAGGTCAACGAAATATCGGGAACACCGCGCACAGACCTGCTGAAGATTCCAGATGGATATACCGATACAACAAATAGTTAAAATGAAAACCAGCCCCGGAAGTGCACAAAAAGCGGCTTCCGGGGCTGATTTTACTTCTTTATAAAAATTCTGTCGGGCTTAGATTACGGAGCCGGGCAAAGGCTTCATCCAGCGAAAATAGAATAAATCAAGATTTGTCCCCTGCTTCAGAATGTGATATACTGTTCCCAAAGAAAGAGAACGAGGTATTGCTGTTATGAAAATTCCTGCAAATGGCTTCACCCACGCCGGCAAGTTCCATGCGGACGACGTGTTTGCAACGGCGCTGCTGCAGATCATCCGGCCGGACATCAGGATCACCCGCGGCTTTGTGGTACCGGACGATTTCGACGGCATCGTGTATGATATCGGCTTTGGCATGTTCGATCACCATCAGGAGCCCCGAGAGTACCGTGCCAACGGCATCCCCTATGCGGCCTTCGGCCTGCTGTGGCGGGTGCTGGGCCCGGGGCTGGTGGGGGAGCGTCAGGCCCGGCTCATCGATGAAAACTTTATCCAGCCCCTTGATCTGAACGATAACACCGGCGAGCAGAACAGCCTGTGCGATGCCATCGGCTTCTTCAACCCGGTGTGGGATTCCAAGGAGGATCAGGACACCTGCTTCTTCAAGGCGGTGGCTGTGGCAAAGCAGATCTTGGAAAACCAGATCGAGAGCGCGAACGCCGTGAACCGCGCCGACGAGAAAGTGCAGCAGGCCTATAAGAATTCCCGGGACGGCATCGTGATCCTGCCCTGCTACCTGCCCTGGAAGAATGGCCTGTACAAGACCGATGCCCTCTTCGTCATCTACCCCAGTCAGCGCGGCGGGTGGAGCGCCCAGTGCGTGACCGACCACAAGACCAAAAAGCCGAAGCTGCCCTTCCCCCAGAGCTGGGCGGGCCAGCCGCAGGAGGTCATTGAGCAGAAGAGCGGCATCGAGGGCATCAGCTTCTGCCACGCCAGCCGGTTCCTCATCACCGCAAAGGATAAGGAGACGGCGCTGGCCGCCTGCCGTCAGGTGCTGAAAAACAACGGGAGACTGTGATATGAGCGGGGAAGCGGAGAAGGCGGAGCGGGCCTATGTCTATATGGTGCGCTGCGCAGGCGGCCAGCTCTACACGGGCTGGACAAATGACCCGGCCAGCCGACTGCACGCCCACAAGAGCGGGAAGGGGGCCAAGTGCACCCGTGCGCTGGGGGCACAGCGGTTCGCGTATCTGGAACGGTGCACAGACAAATCTGCCGCCCTGCGCCGGGAAGCAGCCCTGAAAAAGCTGACCAAGGCGCAGAAGGAAACCCTGTGCGCCGAATGGGCTGAGAAGAACCTGCCCCGGCTCTCGCTGGCCACCCGGGCCGATGCGGCGGAGATCCTGGACATCTACAACTGGTATGTCCTGCACCACACGGCAACCTTTCAGGTAACGCCCTCTTCCCTGCCGGAGTATGAGGACTGGGTGGACAGCACCCGTGCGCTGATCCCTCTGCTGCTGGCCCGGGATGGGGACGGTAAACTGCTGGGCTATGCCTGCGCCCACCGCTACCACCCCCGGGAGGCCTACGACTGGGCTGTGGAAAGCACCATCTACTGTGCCCCCGATGCCCGGGGCTTTGGTGTGGGGGATACCCTCTACCGCGCCCTGCTGGATATTCTGGACGGGATGGGTTACTGGAATGTCTATGCCCTTGTGGCAGACCCCAACCCCGCCAGTGAGCGTATCCATGCCCGTTTGGGCTTCACCTGCGTGGGCCGCGAGCCCCACACTGCCTATAAGTTCGGCTGGCTGGGCCTGTCCACCTGGTGGCTGCCCCTGCGCAGGGGCAATGAAAAGCCGGAGCCCACCCACCCGCTGACACAGGAACAGGTGGAGGAGATCCTGGGAAGATACCAGGCATAAAGAAAGCGTCCTTCGGGGCGCTTTTTTGCATTTCATATATACATTTTAACTGCATAAAATTCGAATATAAACAAATAACATTGCATAAACATACAAAGTGTAACAAATCCTGCCGCAAATGCGCGGCATGTTTGGCAGTTTTCGGCATTGACGGAAAAGCCGCGCTGTGTATAATAAAAGCATCAACCACGAATCAAAGACAGAGGATGCGAAGGGAAAGTGCGCATCAGGGTACAAAAGTGTATTTTTATTAAAAGGAGCGCGTTTATTATGAAAAAGGAAAACATCAAAAAAGTCGTGCTGGCCTACTCCGGTGGTCTGGATACCTCCATCATCATTCCCTGGCTGAAGGAAAACTACAACAACTGCGAAGTCGTCGCCGTTTCCGGTGACGTGGGCCAGGGCACCGAGCTGGACGGCCTGGAGGAAAAGGCCAAGGCTACCGGCGCTTCCAAGCTGTACGTTCTGGATCTGAAGAAGGACTTTGTGGAGAACTACATCTTCCCCACCCTGAAGTTTGGTGCAAAGTACGAGGACTACCTGCTGGGCACCAGCTTTGCACGCCCCTGCATTGCAAAGGCTCTGGCCGATATCGCCATCAAGGAAGGCGCAGATGCCATCTGCCACGGCTGCACCGGCAAGGGCAACGATCAGGTGCGTTTTGAGCTGACTCTCAAGGCTCTGTGCCCCGATATGGCCATCATTGCTCCCTGGCGTGAGTGGGACATCAAGAGCCGTGACGAAGAGATCGACTACGCCGAGGCTCACCACATCCCCCTGAAGATCAACCGCGAGACCAACTACTCCAAGGACAAGAACCTGTGGCATCTGAGCCATGAGGGTCTGGATCTGGAGAGCCCCGCCAACGAGCCCCAGTACAACCACCCCGGTTTCCTGGAGCTGGGTGTCAGCCCCGAGCAGGCTCCCGACACCCCGACCTATGTGACCATCCACTTTGAAAAGGGCGTTCCCACTGCCGTGGACGGCAAGGAGATGGGCGCTGTGGAGCTGGTGGAGTACCTGAACAAGCTGGGCGGCGAGAACGGCATCGGCCTGCTGGATATCGTGGAGAACCGTCTGGTGGGCATGAAGAGCCGCGGCGTGTACGAGACCCCCGGCGGTGCCATCCTGTACAAGGCCATCAATGTTCTGGAGACCATCACCCTGGACAAGGAGAGCGCACACCTCAAGGAGCAGCTGGCACAGAAGTACGCCGACATCGTCTACAACGGCCAGTGGTTCACCCCGCTGCGTGAGGCTCTGGATGCTTTTGCCAACAGCCTGGCAAAGACCGTGACCGGCGATGTGAAGCTGAAGCTGTACAAGGGCAACATGATCAACGCTGGTGTCACCTCCCCGTTCACCCTGTACGATGAGCAGACTGCTTCCTTTGGTGAGGACGAGGATTACAACCAGGCAGATGCAGCAGGCTTCATCAACCTGTTTGGCCTGTCCATCAAGGAGCGCGCAAAGCTGTCCAAGAGCTGGCCGAAGATCGAGGACTAAGCGGCTGATCCACCGGGATCACACAAAGCCAACTTTCTCTCCGGTGTGTTTTCTACACTTTCACAACGGAGTTCCAAAACCGGCATAGTTGCCGGCGGCACCGCCGCAGGAGCGTTTTCCCCTGCGGCGGCTTTGCCGTTTATAAAGGAAATGTATGCTTGTGGTCAGGCCCGTCTCTGTACAACCTCTCAGCCTTCGCTGGCGCTTGGCAGCTCCCCTAGTAGGGGAGCCCTTGGCAGAAGATTTATTTTTCGCAATAATCACTGACGCTCCAAAGCCAATGCCTGCCGCAGGGCAAACAGGAGCGAAGCGCCAACCCCCGAAAACGCGATGGTATGCCAAGGCCTCTCCTACTAGGAGAGGTGGCATCGAGCAAAGCGAAGATGACGGAGAGGTTGTACGGAGGAAAAGCTTTCCGTAAGATAAAGATACTTTACGAGATAGAGGGACAATAACGATGGCAGAACAACTCTGGAAGGGCCGCTTCTCCAAGGCGGTCGATTCGCGCGTCAATGATTTCAACTCCTCCATCCGCTTTGACCAGCGGATGATCGCGCAGGATATGCGCGGCAGCGGGGTCCACGCCGCCATGCTGGCCAAGCAGGGCATCATCTCCGAAAAGGACTGCGAGGATATCCTCAGCGGGCTGGCCTCCATTGCCGACGATCTGGCAAGCGGTGCGCTGGAGATCGACCCCAACGCCGAGGATGTGCATACCTTCGTGGAGCAGACCCTGACCGCCCGCATCGGCGATGCAGGCAAGCGCCTGCACACCGGCCGCAGCCGCAACGATCAGGTGGCGCTGGATATCCGCCTGACCCTGCGGGACTACAGCCACACCCTGCAGGCTTACATCGTGGAGCTCATCAAGGTCATCTGCAGGAAGGCCGCGGAGAATACCACCGCTGTCATGCCCGGCTATACCCACCTGCAGCGCGCCCAGCCCATCACCTTTGGTCATGCGCTGATGGCCTACGCCTCCATGCTCCTGCGCGACCTGCAGCGCTTTGAGGATGCCACTGCCCGCATGGATGCCCAGTGCCCGCTGGGCTCCGGCGCTCTGGCCGGTACCACCTACCCGCTGGATCGTCAGTTCACCGCCGAAAAGCTGGGCTTTGCCGCACCCTGTGCCAACAGCCTGGACGGCGTTTCTGACCGTGACTTCTGCATTGAGCTGGCCAACGCCATTTCTATCTGCATGATGCATCTGTCCCGCCTTTCCGAGGAGATCATCCTCTGGTGCAGCTGGGAGTTCAAGTTCATCGAGCTGGACGATGCCTTTACCACCGGCTCCTCCATCATGCCCCAGAAGAAGAACCCCGATGTCACCGAGCTGATCCGCGGCAAGACCGGCCGCGTCTACGGAGACCTGAACACCCTGCTGGTGATGATGAAGGGCATTCCGCTGGCCTACAACAAGGATATGCAGGAGGACAAGGAAGCCATCTTCGATGCAGTGGATACGCTGGAGCTGTGCCTCAAGACCGTCACCCCCATGCTGGACACCATGAAGACCCTGCCTGCCAACATGCGCCGCGCTGCCGCCAAGGGCTTTATCAACGCCACCGACTGCGCCGACTACCTGACCAAGAAGGGGATGCCCTTCCGGGATGCCTACAAGCTGACCGGCTGCATGGTCTCCGACTGCATCGCAAAGGATAAGACCCTGGAGGAACTGACCCTTGACGAATTCAAGGGCTACAGCGCCCTGTTCGAGAACGATATCTATGATGCCATCGACCTCATCAAGTGCTGTGAGGGCCGCACCAGCTACGGCGGCCCCAGCGAGGCAAGCGTCAACAACCAGATCCGGCTGGCCATGGACCAGCTGGCCGCATGGGAGGCGAACAACGCATGAGCGTAAAGGTCTTTATCGACGGCTCCGCAGGCACCACGGGTCTGCGCATTGCTGACCGTCTGGCCGCACGGCCCGAAATTGAACTGCTCTCCATCTCCGAGGAGGGCCGCAAGGACGTGAACGAGCGGGCAAAGGTCATCAATTCGGCTGACCTCGCCTTCCTCTGCCTGCCGGATGCCGCCTCCAGAGAGGTCATGCCCCTGCTCCGCCCGGATGTCAAGGTGCTGGATACTTCTACGGCTTTCCGCACGGATCCCAACTGGGTCTACGGCTTCCCGGAACTCAGTGGCCAGAAGGAAAAGATCAAAAACGCCTGCCGCGTGGCGGTGCCCGGCTGCTATGCCAGCGGGTTTATCAGCATCATGCGGCCTCTGGTGGAGCTGGGCCTTGCCGGAGTGGGTGATTTTTACAGCTGCACCGGTATTTCCGGCTATTCCGGCGGCGGCAAAAAGATGATCGCCGATTACGAAAGCCCCGACCGTCCGGCCCACAGCAAGCTGGATGCACCCAAGAGCTACGGTCTGAGCCTTGCCCATAAGCATCTGCCCGAGATGCAGAAGATCAGCGGGCTGGCAAACCCGCCCGCCTTTGTGCCTGTGGTCTGCGATTATTACAGCGGGATGCAGGTGCTGGTGCCCTTCCAGCCGGTCTGGGGCGGTGCCGAAAAGGTGGCCGCAGGGTTGGCGGAGTATTACAGGGATGCCGCCACCATCAAGGTGCACGCCCTGAACGAGCCGCTGCCCGAGAACGGCCTGTATTCCAACGCTATGGCCGGTACCGACCGCATGGAGCTGTACAGCACCGTGAACGCCGCCGGGGATCAAATGATGCTGGTCTCCCTGTTTGATAATCTGGGCAAGGGCTCGTCCGGCGCGGCAGTCCAGTGTATGAATCTGATGCTGGGTCTGCCGGAGACCCAGGGGTTGGAATAAAAACTCCCTTCGTCTGCTCACGGTGTTCGCATCCACCTCCCTCGAAGAGGGAGGCTTTTGCAGCTGACGGTTACGCAAAGGCTCCCTCCGTGAGGGAGCTGGCACGGCGAATGCCGTGACTGAGGGAGTATTTCTTTGTGGGAAAGGAAAATCGTTATGCAGTATAAGGAAGTTGCGGGCGGCATTTGTGCCCCCAAAGGCTTTGCAGCGGCTGGCGTGCATTGCGGCATCCGCGCAAACCATAATGAAAAATACGATCTGGCACTCATCAAGGCGGAGGTGCGCTGTGCCGCCGCCGGTGTCTACACCACCAATAAGGTCTGCGGTGCGCCCATCAAGGTGGACCGTGCCCACCTGAAGGACGGCTATGCACAGGCCATTCTGGTGAACAGCGGCAACGCCAACACCTGCGCCGCCAACGGCGTGGCCCTGGCCGAGGAGTGCTGTGCGCTGGTGGGCGAGGCACTGCACATCCCCGCAGAGGATGTGCTGCCCGCTTCCACCGGTGTCATTGGCCAGCCCATGGTCATTGACCCCTTTGCCCGGGGAATCCCTGCCGCCGCCGCAAAGCTGGCGGCAACTGCGCAGGGCAGCACCGATGCGGCCACGGCCATTATGACCACCGATACCCACAAAAAGGAGTACGCCATCCAGTTTGAGCTGGGCGGCAAGACCTGCACCGTGGGTGCCATTGGCAAGGGCAGCGGCATGATCGCCCCCAACATGGCCACCATGCTGGCCTTCTACACCACCGATGCCGCCGTTTCCCCCGCTCTGCTGGAAAAGGCCCTCAAGACCGTGGTGCCCGGCACCTACAACCAGATGAGCGTGGATCTGGATACCTCCACCAACGATACCCTGATCATCATGGCTTCCGGTCTGGCCGGAAACCCCGAGATCTGCGAAGAGAACGCCGACTACGATGCCTTTGTGGCGGCCCTGACCGCCATTGCTGAGCACATGTGCGCCGAGCACGCTGGTGACGGCGAGGGCGCCACCCACCTCATCACCTGCGAGGTGACCCACGCCCCCGACCTGAAAACGGCCCGTGCCGTCAGCCGCAGCGTGGTCTGCTCCAACCTGTTCAAGGCTGCTGTCTTTGGCCGCGATGCCAACTGGGGCCGCATCCTCTGCGCCATCGGCTACACCCCCGGCGATTTCTCCATCGACAAGGTCTGTGTCTGGCTGAGCAGTGCTGCCGGTGAGGTCTATGTCTGCGAGAACGCCGCCTACCATCCCTACAGCGAGGACGAGGCCGCCAAAGTTCTGGCGGAGCATGATATCCTTGTCAAGGTGGATATGGGTACCGGCGATGCCAGCGCCAAGGCATGGGGCTGTGATCTGACTTATGATTATGTGAAGATCAACGGGGATTATAGAACTTAATGGAACTCCTCCAGTCGCCTGCGGCGACAGCCCCCTCAAGGAAGGGGCCTGAAAGCCTCCCTCTTTGAGGGAGGTGGCATCGCGCAGCGATGACGGAAGGAGTTTGTCTGGTGGAAAATGAATGCCGGAGCAAGTGTGCTGGCGGCAAGGAGAGTATATGAAGAACGAAGAAATGGCCCTCCTGTTTTCGGAGGCGACCCCTTACATCCAGAAATACCATGGCAAGACCATGGTCATCAAATACGGCGGCAACGCCATGATCAACGAGACGCTGAAAAACGCCGTGATGAACGACCTTGTCACCCTGACCCTGCTGGGGGTGCGGGTGGTGCTGGTGCACGGCGGCGGCCCGGCCATCAACGAGATGCTGAAAAAAGTCGGCGTGGAGAGCCATTTCAACAACGGTCTGCGTGTGACCGATGACGCTGCCATGGAGATCGTTCAGCAGGTGCTGGCCGGTAAGGTGAACAAGGACCTTGTGGCAAAGCTGCGCGGCCGCGGCGTGGGCCTGTGCGGCATGGACGGCCAGATGCTCCGCTGCACCGAGCTGGACCCCGCGCTGGGCCATGTGGGCGAGATCATCCATGTGGACCCCACCCTGATCTCCACCCTGCTGGACGGCGGCTATATCCCTGTGATCGCAACGGTAGGTATGGACGATCTGGGCCAGGCCTATAATGTCAATGCCGACACCGCCGCCGCACAGATCGCCATTGCCCTCAAGGCCGAGAAGCTGGTTTCCATGACCGATATCGCCGGCCTGCTGCGGGATAAGGACGATGAGACCACCCTTATCCCCGAGGTGGAGGTCAGCGAGATCGAGGGCTACAAGGCTGCCGGCATCATTGCGGGCGGCATGATCCCCAAGATCGGCGGCATGGCCGATGCCATCTATCAGGGAGTCCACGAGGCGGTCATCATCGATGGCCGCGTGCCCCACTCCATCCTGCTGGAGCTGTTCTCCAACCGGGGCTCCGGCACCCGGTTCTACCGCCGCAGCCATCAGGAATAAGGCTTGCTGAAAATTATATCGGGCGATATAATAAAGATGAATAGGCTCCCCCTTTGGGGAAGCTGGCGAGCGAATGCGAGACTGAGAGGGCGAGGACGCTAACCAAGGAGGGTATATCTATGGATTCCGAAAAAGTCATCAAGCGGGACAACGAATATGTCCTGCACACCTATAACCGCAACCCCATTGCACTGGAAAAGGGCCACGGCCTGTATGCCGAGGGCCCCGAGGGCCAGAAGTATCTGGATTTCACCAGCGGCATCGGCGTGAACAGCCTGGGCTACTGCGACCTGACCTGGGCCGAGGCTGTCTCCGAGCAGGCCCACAAGCTGCAGCACACCTCCAACCTTTACTATACTGCCCCCTGCGGCAAGCTGGCCAAAAAGCTGTGCAAGCGCACCGGCATGAACAAGGTGTTCTTTGGAAATTCCGGTGCCGAGGCCAACGAGGGTGCCATCAAGGCTGCCCGCAAGTACAGCTTTGATCACTACGGCAAGGGCCGCGATGTTGTGATCACGCTGGTCAACAGCTTCCATGGCCGCACCATTGCCACCCTGACCGCCACCGGTCAGGAGGTGTTCCACAACTACTTCGGCCCCTTCAACGAGGGTTTTGTCTATACCACCGCCGGTGACATCGAAGGCCTCCGGGAACTGGTGGACCGCCATACCTGCGCCATTATGCTGGAGCTGATCCAGGGCGAGGGCGGCGTGATGGCGCTGGACCCTGAGTATGTGCAGGCTGTGCGCGCCCTCTGTGATGAAAAGGACCTTGTCCTCATCGTGGACGAGGTGCAGACCGGCGTGGGCCGCACCGGCACCTTCCTGTGCTGTGAGCACTACAACCTCAAGCCCGATATCGTCACGCTGGCCAAGGGCCTGGGCGGCGGCCTGCCCATCGGTGCCGTTCTGCTGAACGAAAAGACCGCCGAGGGCATGGGCCCCGGCAGCCACGGATCCACCTTTGGCGGCAACCCGGTGGTCTGCGCCGGTGCCAATGTGGTGGTGGATCGGATGGATCAGAGCTTCCTGGCCAATGTCAGTGAGCGGGCCGTCCAGCTGCGTGCTGGTCTGGCCAAGCTGCCCATGGTCAAGAACCTTTCCGGCATTGGCCTGATGGTGGGCATCGAGTTCTTTGGCGGCATCCAGGCCGCGGACGTGCTGGCTGCCTGCCGCGAAAAGGGCCTGCTGGTGCTCACGGCCAAGAGCCGCCTGCGTCTGCTGCCCCCGCTGACCCTGACCGCCCACGATGTGGAAAAGGCTCTGGGCATCCTGAACGAGGTGCTGACCGAGATGGAGCAGAAGGCTCCAAAGGAGCAGGCATGAAACATCTGCTGAAAATGAGCGACCTCTCCCCCGCTGAGCTCCACCACATCCTTGATGTGGCGGAGGAGCTCAAGGCAGAGCAGAAGGCCGGGACGACCCCGGCGCTGCTCAAGGGCAGGAGCGTGGCGCTGATGTTCTCCAAAAATTCCACCCGCACCCGCACCAGCTTTGAGGTGGGTGTCTACCAGCTGGGCGGTCTGGGCAATTATATGAACGCCGCCACCGAGCTGCAGTCCGGCCGGGGCGAGCCCCTCAAGGATACCGCCCGGGTGCTGGGCCGCTACTACGACTGCGTGGTCTGGCGCACCTACCGCCAGTGCGATCTGGAAGAGTTTGCCGAGCTGGCCGGTGTGCCCGTGATCAACGGCCTGACCGACTACGCCCATCCCTGCCAGGTGCTGGCCGACCTGATGACCATCCGGGAGCGCCGGGGCACGCTGGAGGGCCAGAAGCTCTGCTTCATCGGGGATGGCTGCAGCATGGCAAACAGCCTTATCGTGGGCGGCCTGCTGGCAGGGATGCGTGTGACCTGTGTCTGCCCCGAGGGCTACCGCCCTGCCGCCGACGTGCTGATGTTCGCCCACAAGTATGGCGAAAAGTTCCACCTGCTCACCGACCCCGCCGAGGGTGTGAAGGATGCCGATGTGGTGGTGACCGCCGCATGGAACACGGCCCCCGGCACCCCCGAAAGTGAGCGCCGTCTGCGGGACTTCGCGGGCTTTCAGGTGACCAGCAGGCTGATGGAGGGCGCAAAGCCCGATGCCATGCTCCTCCACTGCCTGCCTGCGCACCGGGGCGAGGAGATCTCCACCGCTGTCTTTGAAGAGCACGCCGACGAGATCTTTGACGAGGCCGAGAACCGTCTCCATGTGCAGAAAGCCGTGCTGGCCATCCTGCTGGCCGGTCTGTAAAAAACGAGAAAGAGCCCCGGAGCTGCATGGAAACTGCAGCTCCGGGGCTCTTATTGTTTCTCTCAGGGTCTGCAGCTCAGGCCGGGGCCCTCATCAGACACCAGAGTAGGCGGAGAAGCCGCCGTCAATGGGCAGGCAGATGCCGGTGATGAAGCCGGCAGCCTCGTTGTTCAGCAGGAACAGCAGGGCACCCACCAGATCCTTTTCGCTGTCGCCGAAGCGGCCCATGGGGGTGGCAGCCAGGATCTTTTCGGTGCGGGCGGTGGGGGTGCCGTCCTCGTTGTAGAGGAGCCGTGCGTTCTGCTCGCTGGCAAAGAAGCCCGGGGCAATGGCGTTGACCCGGATGCCCACCTTGCTGAAGTGCACTGCCAGCCACTGGGTGAAGTTGGTGACGGCAGCCTTGGAGCCGGAGTAGGCCGGGATCTTGGTCAGGGGCAGGTAGGCGTTCATGCTGGAGATGTTCATGATGTTGCAGCCGGGGCGGCCCACCATCTGCCGGGCAAAGGCCTGCGTGGGCAGCAGGGTGCCGATGAAGTTCAGGTTGAACACCATCTCCACGCCGCTCTCGTCCAGATCGAAGAAGGTCACGGTGTCATCGTCCAGATCCGCCATCTCGAAGAATTCCTTGTCGGTGTTGGCCCGGGGGTTGTTGCCGCCGGCACCGTTCACCAGAATGTCGCAGGGACCCAGATCCGCCATCACCTCCTCTGCCACCTGCAGGCAGTTGGCCTTGTTCATAACGTTGCAGGTGTAGCCCTTGGCAACGCCGCCTTCTGCCTCGATCGCATTGGCCAGCTCCTTCAGCTTCTCCATGTTGCGGCCCAGCAGAGCCACTTTGGCTCCTGCCCGGGCCAGAGCCTTGGCGAAAATGGAACAAAGGGTGCCGCTGGCACCGGTGACCACGGCAACCTTGCCGGACAGGTCGGTGTTCAGAACATTCTTTTCCACGAGGATACTCCTTTTTTGATCAGATGGTTGTGGTGATACGGATGATTATTTTCAGGCGGACAAGGCATCAGACCCTGCCAGCGCCCTTGTCCAGGATCTTATTGAACTGGAGGAAGAAGGTGGTGGCGGTCACGGTAGCGGCGATGATGTCACTGACGGGCTCGGCAAGGAACACGCCGAACACAGGGTTCGCGACCACATGGGGCAGGATGAAGATGAGGGGGATGAGCAGGATGAGCTTGCGCAGGCAGGCCAGCAGCAGGCTGACCTTGGCCTGACCCAGCGCCATAAAGCTCTGCTGGCAGGCGATCTGGACACCGGTGGAGAAGATGCCCGCCATGTAGATGCGCATGGCCCAGGTGGTGTAATCGATCAGGGAGGCATCCGAGGTGAAGATGCCAGCCACTGCACCGGGAACCAGCATCATCAGCAGCCAGAAGATGGTGGTGTAGCTCAGGCAGAGGGTCAGCTGGAAGCGGAATGCCTGCTTGACGCGGTCTTTCTTGCCTGCGCCGAAGTTGAAGCTCATCACCGGCTGGCCGCCCTGGCAGATGCCCGAGATGGGCATGGTGCACAGCTGGGAGGCGCTGGTGATCACGGTCATGGCACCCACGGCCACGTCACCGCCGTAGCGGGCCAGGCTGGAGCTGAAGCTGATGGACAGCAGGCTCTCGGTGGAGAGCATGACGAAGGTGGAAATGCCCAGTGCCAGCACGGGCATGATGATCTTCCCTTCCAGCTTCATGTCCTCTTTGCGGATCTTGAGGATGGTCTTGGGGCCGGTGAGGAAGCGGATGACCCAGATGGCACCCACTGCCTGGCTCAGCACGGTGGCAATGGCAGCACCCTTTACGCCCATGCCCAGCCCAAAGATGAGGATGGGGTCCAGCACAATGTTGATGACCGCGCCGATGACGGTGGTCAGCATACTGATCTTGGCAAAGCCCTGCGCGGTGATGAAGGTGTTCATGCCAAGCACGATCAGCACGCAGATGGTGCCCAGAATGTAGATGCGGCTGTAAGTCAGGGCGTAGGGCAGGGTGGTGTCACTGGCACCAAACAGCCGCAGCAGGGTGGGTGCGGCGGCGTAGAAGACGATGGTCAGGACGACCGAGAAGAGCAGCAGCATGGTAAAGCTGTTGCTGACGATCTTTTCTGCCTGCTTCTTGTCGCCCTGGCCCATGGCGATGGCGGTGCGGGGCGCACCGCCGGAGCCGATGAGCATGGCAAAGGCGTTCAGGAGCATCAGGATGGGGGTAAACAGGCCCACGCCGGTCAGAGCCGCTGCGCCGATCCCCGAGATGTGGCCGATGTAGATGCGGTCCACGATGTTGTACAGCAGGTTGACCACCTGCGCCACAACGGCGGGGATCATCAGCTGGAGCAGGAGCTTTTTCACGTCACCCGTGCCCATATCCTGCTGTTTTTTCTGCGTTTGTGCCATGGAAAGTGTCTCCTTTGGTTTGAGCAAGACGGAGAGGGCTGCCCTCAGAACGTCAGGCCGAAGTTCATCTCGTAGTAGTTGCCTGCGGCATCACGGTAGGCGTAAGCCTTGCCGTTCTCGTCCTTCATGCTGTCGGGCATGTAGGCATCCTTTGCAAAGCCGGGCACGTCGTTGGGGCTGATGCAGACACCGTCCGCATTCACAGCCAGCACCTCGTCGCCCTTGGGCAGGGTCAGGGGCAGTTTGCCAACGGGAGCAAAGCGGCCGAACATCACATCCAGCGTTGCGGAGGGGTAGGTGTCAAAGCCGACGGTCAGAGCGTCGGAGACCTTCTCCACATTGCCGACCTCCCAGGCCAGCGGGCAGTTGATGTTGGAAACGACCTTGCCGCCGTGGGCGTGGACCGCAGCAGCGATACCGGCCAGACGGTTTGCGCCCACCAGAGTGGTCTCCTTGTGGGTCTCGGTGGTGGGCTTGCCGCTCTCGTCCACGTTGCAGACAGTCTTGTCCTCGCAGATGTCCAGCTCCAGGTAGCCCGGGGTGGCGTTGAAGTATGCACCGGACTGGGGGCTGACCATCAGCAGGGCCACCTGGGCCTCATCGGGAGTGTCCACCAGAGTGACATTGCCCAGCATCTCGCGCAGGGCCTTGGTGGCGGCCTCACCGGCCTCGGCGCTCTTGCCAAAGGCCTCAGCGTAGACCTTGGTGCCGTCCTTCAGGGGCAGGGTGCCGTCGTTCTTCAGCAGGACAACGGACTCGCGGTGCACGCGGGAAGCTTCCTCCCAGTCGGCCTTGGTGGCAACGACCTCGGCGGCCTTCCTGGGGTCGGCGTAGGTGTCCTCGAACATGCCCTGACGGAACAGCTCGGTCAGGGTGCGGCTGACAGCGCGGTTCAGGCTGGCATCGGTCAGCACCAGATCTTCCTTCTTGAAGCCGGCGGGCACTGCGTGGGTGTTGTAGTAGTCGTTGGTGCCGCGGGCGTAGCTCTCCTCGCCCAGCTCGTTGTCCAGCAGGCCGGAGATCAGGTCCACGCCGCTCTGGGTGACAGCATAGCCGATGCGCTCGGGCTCGTCCAGCATGTCAACGCCCCAGCACATGTTGTGGACGATGCCGGTGTCGGAGTTGATGTAGCCCTTGAAGCCCATCTGGCCGCGCAGCAGGCCGTCGATGAACACCTTGTTGTAGGCAAAGCCGTAGGGCTGGAGTTCGATGGGGTTGCCGTTGAAGTCCTCCTGCGGAGCGCTCTTCTCGGCGCTGGGCTTGGAGTAGTAGGGCATGATGGACTCGGCATTGTGGCGGATGGCTGCGCGGAATGCCGGGATGTGGTACTTCTGCAGGGAGCCGGGGGTAGCGTAGATGTTCCACTGGCCTGCTGCATAGTGGGGGTCAAAGCCGTTCTCACGGGCACCGCCGCCGGGGAAGTGCTTCACGGTCATGGAAACACCCTCGGGGGTAACGCCGTTGCTGCCGCCCTGGATGCCGGGGATCAGGTGGTCGAAGATCTCCTCGATCAGTGCGGGATCCTCGCCAAAGGTGCCGAAGGTGCGCTGCCAACGGGGGTCGGTGACGCAGTCGGCCATGTACATGTAGCCCTTCTTCAGGCCGCAGGCATTCCACTCGCGGCGGATGGTGTCGGCGAACTTGTCGATGATGTCGATGCGTGCGGTGCCCTTGACGGCAGCAGCAATGCCCAGGGTGCCGGGATAGGTGGCAAACACGCCGGTGGCATCGTTCATGCCGAACACGACCTCGCCGTTCTCGTTGCGGCTGTTGGACATGACCTGCATGGGAACAAAGTGATCACAGGTCTCGGTCAGGTATTGCAGCTGGTTCAGGTAATCTGCCAGATCCTCGGGCGTGGGGCTCTCGCGCAGGATGACGTGGCGGTTGAAGCTCTTCTTGACCATGTCAGAGGTGCTGGGCAGGGACTGGGAGCCGAAGATGCTGTCGGAGACGTTCACGGGTGCCTCGTCCAGCAGGCCGCTTTCGTCCGCCACGGGCTTGTGGCCGTTGGCTGCCAGACGGGGGGAAGGATACTTGGGGCCCATGCGCCAGTCGGAGGTGAAGATCTGGCCGATCTTCTCGCTGGTGGTCAGAACCTTGACATAGGCCTCGGCGCGCTCAGCCGGGGTCAAGCGCCAGTCGTTGACTGCGCTGACGGTGCCGGTGCCGTCGATGTCCTTGAAATACAGGCCGTCCTGCTCGATGACCTTGCGCTCCACGGTGCTGATGGTGGGGCCGTTGGGGTTCTGGTAGCGCTTTACACGCTCGGATGCTTTCACTGCCATAGTGTTTTCTCCTTTTCTTTTGAACGCAGCGGCCCATGCCACAGAGCCGCAGATGCTATACCTATTATAATAGGCCGCCGCGCGGAACAACTAGAAAATTTTTTGGATATTTCCGCACTTTCCTTGTATTCTTTTTTGCGCGCGGTTGGAATACAAGTCTGTTTTGTGGAATGTGCTGTACTAGTATCTTACAATCATGTGCAAAATGACGAACGCTGTTTTTTAAAACTGTTGATTTCGCCCAAGGAGAGTAAAATTGTCCTGTTTTCCCACAAAATTTTACTAACAGAAATTTGAGGGATAGTTCATAATGTATACATAAAAATCCCCCGGTTCGCGATGTGGCAGCCGCAGCCCACGGGGGGCCGAATGAAAGGCCGGAGTGAGTGGCAGCACACCGGCCGCAGAATTGAAAGGAGAGCTTCTCTATGGCAAAGGTCAAACAGCCGCTTGAAGAAAACGGCATCCACAGAGCGAAAATGTGGGAGATCATGATGTACGCTCTGAACAACACCTCCACCAACACCTACATGATGGTGGTCGGTTACATCAGCTACTTCCTGATCGGTATCGTCGGTCTGGCATCCGTGCTGGCCGGTTCCATTGTTACCATCATGCGCATCTGGGACGGTGTCACCGACCCGTTCGTTGGTATGATGGTCGATAAGACCAACGGCAAGTTCGGCAAAAACCGTCCGTTCATTGTGATCGGTCAGGTCATCATGTTCGCCACCACCTTCGTGATGTTCAACTTCATCCCCAAGATGGGCACTGGTGTCCGCTTTGTTGCGTTCATCATCATCTACATGATCTACATCCTGGGCTACACCTGCCAGTGCGTTGTCACCAAGTCTGCTCAGACCTGCCTGACCAACGATCCCAAGCAGCGCCCCATCTTCGCAATGTGCGATACCGTGTACAACATCATCCTGATGAACATCGTCATCCCTGTCATCGTTACCGACAGCCTGGTTCCCAAGTTCACCCTGACTGCTGAGAACAACGCTGCAGAGATCGCTTCTCTGGTGGCACAGAACCCCGCTCTGGCAGGCATCGTGGAGAAGTCTGGCGGCAACCTGTCCGCTTTCTACAACCCCGGCCTGTTCACCACCATGCAGCTGATGTTCGGCGGCCTGTCTGCAGTGTTTGCAGTCTGCGCCATCATTGCTCTGTGGCGTAAGGACCGTCCCAAGTACTTCGGCCTGGGCACCACCCAGAAGGTCGGCGTTAAGGATTACGTTGACACCCTGGCTCACAACCGTGCCATCCAGATGCTGGTGGTCTCCGCATCTACCGATAAGCTGTTCATGTCTACCATGAGCAACTCCACCGTTATGATCTGCCTGTTCGGCATCATCTTCGGCAACTATGCCGCATTCTCCAGCTACTCTCAGATCACCTCTATCCCCATCGCTCTGATCTCCATCCTGCTGATGAACAAGATCGCTCGTCAGATGGGCCAGAAGGCATCCATGATGACCGGCACCTATGGCGGTATCATCGGTTCTATCATCATCACCCTGTTCCTGGTCTTTGTGAACCCCAGGGGCGATGCTTCCAAGTTTGCGATCCCCGCATTCCGTATCATCCGTCCCGACACCTGGGGCACCCTGTTCACCGGCTGGAGTGCAGTGGGCCTGATCTTCATCCTGCTGGTCATCGCATGGCGCGGTGTGCAGGCTCTGTCCTCCTCTATCGTTATCACCATGACCGCTGACTGCGCCGACTACGAGGTTTATCGTACCGGCAAGTACGTCCCCGGCCTGATGGGCACCCTGTTCAGCTTTGTGGATAAGCTGGTCTCCTCTCTGGCAACCACTCTGGTGGCCCTGTTCTACTCCATGGTCGGCTTCAAGGACGCTCTGCCCGATACCCTGACTCCGTACTCTGACGGCATCTTCTGGGCAACCATCGGCTGCTTTGTCCTGCTGCCCATCGTTGGCTGGCTGTGCAACGTTGTTGCCATGCACTTCTATCCCCTGACCAAGGAGAAGATGGAAGAGATCCAGGCTGAGATCGGCCGCATCAAGGCTGAGGCTGCTGCAAAGCAGGCTTAATGCCAACCATCTCCCTGCGGAAATTTTGAATGAGGGACAGCGCTGCTGTCCTGCATCGTAACCGGAAATGTCCTGCGGCGGGCCATCCTCTGCCGCAGGACTTTCTGATACCTGAGACCCGGAAGGAATACCACTATGGCAGAAGAAAACAAGCTGAACCAGACCCCTGAGATCACCCCGGCCCCCTCCGCTGAGACCCCGGAAAAGGCTCCCACCACCGGCGAGCTGCTGGGCGATGTGGAGCACTACGACGAGGATAAGGATGATTGGAGCACCGGCTATTACGGCACCGGCAGCCGCCAGCAGGTAACGGACGATGTGTTCCATAAGCTGGAAACCGGCGAAAAGTTCACCCGGGATGATTTTATCAAGGCAGAGCTGGCGCTGCAGGATGCCAAGCTGGAAGCTGGCATCGATCCCGAAAAGGAGAAGAGCCCGGGCCTCATTGGGAAGTATCACGATTGGAAAAAGAACCGCGTAAGGCACAAGGTGAACAAGAAGAAGTACCTTCTTCTCTGCCTGTTTCTGGGTTGGTGCGGCGGCCACCGCTACTATGAAAAGCGGTATGCGCTGGCGGCCTTCTACACCCTGTTCTTCTGGAGCGTGGTGCCCTTCTTCCTCTGCGTGACTGACCTTCTCATTGCACTGCCCATGCAGGCCGATGAGAACGGCGACATCCTGATCTGACATCTTCCTCTATTCATTCATTTACCTCCTAGCGCCAGAAAGGGCCTGCGGCATTTGCCGTGGGCCCTTTCTGGCGTTTGCAGGCCCGTTCTCCGGCGCAGAACATAGTGGCAGCTAACTGGCGTTGTGCTATACTAGTATATCAATTGATTGTGCAATAAGCACAATAGAATTTTTCACATTAGTGAAACTTTTCCCATAATCGTAAAATTGACCTGTTTCACCTTAAAATATTACTAACAGATATATCAAAAAGCGTTCATAATATAGACATAAAGTTCCGGACGGGCTGGTACGCAGTGGCAGCTGTAAGCCCCATGGAGAAAACGGAGAATGTTCCTGTGTGAACAAAGGAGAGAATGAAATGGCAAAAACCAGAAGTCTGCCGGATAAGTTCTATGATAAGGACTATGAGCACAACGGCATCCACCGCGTTCCCCTGTGGCGTATCGCAGGCTACGCTTTGAACAACACCGCAACCAACGTTTATCTGATGATGATGAACTACGCCACCTACTACCTGATGGGCTGGGTCGGCGTTGGCATGATGGTCGCTTCTTCCCTGACCATGATGATGCGTATCTGGGACGGTGTCACTGACCCGTTCGTCGGCTTCATGGTCGATAAGACCAACGGCAAGTTCGGCAAGAACCGCCCGTTCATCGTGATCGGTCAGATCATCCTGTGCGTCACCAGCTGGGTCGCATTCCATGTGACCCACAAGTTGCCTCAGGGCGTGCGCTTCCCCTTCTATGTGGTCGTTCTGATGGTCTACTACCTGGGCTACACCTGCCAGTGTGTCGTTACCAAGTCCGCTCAGTCTTGTGTGACCAACGATCCCAAACAGCGCCCCATGTTCGCTTCTTTCGACGGTGTGTATAACACCTTGGTGTTTGCTATCCTGGGCATCATCATTCCCCGTATCGCCAACAGCTACAACGATGTGGGCGGTTACGCATCTCTGGAGTTCTTTGACACCCTGTGGAAGATGACCGCTGTCATGTCTGCGATCTTCACCATCATCGCTGTGATCTCCATCGCTCCCAAGGATCGTTCCGAGTTCTTCGGCACCGGCAAACCTGTCAAGGTCGGCCTGAAGGATTACTGGGATACCCTGAAGAACAACCGTGCCATTCAGATGCTGGTCCTGTCCGCATCTACCGATAAGCTGGGCTCCTCTGCAAAGTCCAGCGCCGTCATGGTCGCCATGTTCGCCTGCATCGCCGGTTCCAACCTGCTGCAGAGTAACGTTACCGGTCTGGTCACCATCCCCAGCACCATCGTGTGCTTCCTGTTCATCAGCTTCTTTGCTACCCGACTGGGTCAGCGCAAGGCCATGCTGATCGGCTCTGTGGGTGGTCTGGTCATCAACGGCGCTCTGGCAGCCCTGTGGCTGCTGGGCGATCCCACCACCATGACCTCTAACCCCGCTACCGGTGCTCTGAACTGGGGCTACTTCCTGATCCTGTACCTCGTTCTGACCATCATCGCCGCTGGTTTCCAGGGCATTTCCGGCAACATCGTTATCCCCATGACCGCTGACTGCGCCGACTACGAAGTCTACCGTACCGGCAAGTACGTCCCCGGCCTGATGGGCACCCTGTTCAGCTTCGTGGATAAGCTGGTCTCCTCTTTCGCACCCATGGTCGCCGGTGTCATGTTCAGCATGTGCGGCTACACCGACCACAACCCCGTTATGGGTGACCCTGTTACCCCGGGCCTGCGCGGCGGCGTTGTCTTCTGCGCATACGGCATGATCATGATCGGCCTGGTCTGCAACCTGATCGCTATGAAGTTCTATCCCCTGACCAAGGAGAAGATGGAAGAGATCCAGGATGAGGTCGCTCAGATCAAGATGAAGACCATGGCTGAGAACGCCTAATTGGTACTTGCAATTTTCTGCGGAAACCTGTAAAATCAAATAGAAAAACCGCTCGCCCTTGCGGCGGGCGGTTTTCTGCTTTTGGAACAAAATTCAGACAAGAGGTACATCGTAAATGGAAGAAAAGACACAGTGGGTAAAGGACCCGGACCATGGGTTCATCTGGAACACCATCGACCACCTGTTATACTGGAGAGAACACCGTGAAAAGCACTGTGTCAGCCGCAAGAAGTATATGCGCCTGTGCATTCTGGGTGCGTTTGGTGCGCACCAGTTCTATGCCAAGCGCCCGGTGCTGGGCCTGCTGTATCTGGCAACCTTCTGGAGTGGTTTCTCTGCCGCTATGACCATCGTGGACTTCATCATTGCCGTGCCCATGAAACCGGACGAGAACGGCAACATCTGGCTGTAAAAAGCCCTCTGGCGGCCTGCTGGGCCGGAAAGGAAAATACCCCATGGATAATGTCATGCAGTTTCTGTTCAACACCAACCACGAGCAGCCCAGCATCCTGGTCTGGGTCCTGCTGATCGTGATCGCGGTCGTGATTCCCAATTACGTCAGATATCGGATGGAGCAGAAGCGCTCCAATGATTCTGTTCCCACCCAGAACCCTGCCCGTTCTGCCCCGCGCAAGAAGAAGCGCAGCAAAAAGCGCTGAGCCACAGGCTGAGATCGTATGGCAGAGATGCTTTGCCATTTGCCGCATACAAAAACCGCCCCGGCGGCTGCTTTGTGCAGTGCCGGGGCGGTTCGTTTATTTTTTGGTGTTCAGATGCAGGAAGTGCTTACTTCTTGATCTTGATCAGCTGGGCGTTCAGGCTCTCGATAAAGCCGTCGGGCATGTTGATCATCTTAGCCATAGCCTCAGGGGTCATGCGCTTCATCATATCCCACATGCCAACGCCGGGCTTGATGTCAAAGTTGGTGGCCAGCTTGACAGCCCTGGTGGCGAGAGCCAGAGCCTCTTCGTTCTTGGAGAGCTCCTCCATGCTGTCCTTGATGCTGTAATAGCCCTCGGGGAACTCCATCGGAGCCTTCAGATCCAGGCTGCCGACCTGCTTGAACCAGTTGGCAACGCCCTCCTGACGCTCGTTGAACTCAGGCAGAGTGTAGCAATCAGGCTCCTTCTCGACCTTTTCCAGCGTGATGGAATCCTTCACGTCACCGGCAACGGCCAGGATGGTGTTGAAGCCCTCTTCCAGAGCAACATTGAACTTGAACACGCGGTGCGCGGTCTGCTGGCCGACTTCCTTACCGTTGACGTACAGCACAACGGTGTCCTGGTTGGAGTAGACCTTGATCTCGGTGGTCTCGCCTGCGCGCTGTGCATGGCGGCGGCCGGCGATGTGGACCATGGGCAGCTTGGACCAGTATGCCTGGTAGACAAAGTAGCTGTCCTTCTTGGTCTTGCGGTCAATGGTCATCAGGCCCTTGTTGTTGCGGCCTGCAACGCCGCCCTCGTGGCGGGCAGCGCAGCCAAAGTCGAACATGTTCCAGCAGTGGGTAGCCCACACCCAGGGACGATCCTCGAACACCTGAGCCAGATGCTCGTGGTACAGTGCCTGATACTCCTCGGTGTAGTCCTTGCACTGGGGATCGTTGCTGTGCCAGTTGATGATGCCCTCGGTGCCGTACTCGGAGATGCCGATGCAGATGTCGGGGTGCTCGGCGTGGAACTTGTCCAGCCAGGGGCCGTTCTGCTCCATCTTGCCGCCGTACCAGCCGAAGTAGTGGTTGTAGCTCTCTACATCGGTAATGTGATGCATGGGGCCGTCAACAGGGGTGTTGGAGACGTGGGCAATGGTGGTGAGACGGGTGGGATCCAGCTCACGCACCAGCTTCTGCAGGTCGTGGTGGTTGTCCACCAGCTCCTGGCAGATGCCGCCGATCAGGATCTCGTTGGACAGGCCCCAGAACATGATGGAGGGGTGGTTGTAGTTCTGGATGATCAGTTCGGTCATCTGGTGACGGCAGTTCTGGTGAGCGGAGGGGTCCTTCTTAAAGACGCTGATGAAGGGAATCTCAGCCCAGACGGCGAAGCCCAGCTCGTCACATGCGTCGTAGAAGTCCTGGCTGTGCTGATAGTGGGCCAGACGGATGGTGTTGGCACCCAGCTCCTTGATGAGCATGGCATCCTCGTAGTGATCCTCAGCGGTCAGGGCGTTGCCCTTGTACAGACGATCCTGATGGCGAGCCACGCCGCGCAGCGGGGTGGGCACGCCGTTGATGGAGAAGCCGTCGTTCGGGGTCACAGTATAGCTGCGGACACCCACGTTGGCGTAGATCTCATCAAAGGTCTCGTTGTTCTTCTGCAGGCGGGCGGTCACGGTGTACAGGTTGGGCTCGTCCATGCTCCACAGCTGGGCATCGGGAACGTACAGGGTGACCTTGGTGCTGTCGCAGGGGCGCACGCCGGAAGCAACTTCGTTGCCGTAGCAGTCCTCGATGCTGTACATCACAGTGTAGGCCTCTTCGCCGTTGGTGACCCAGCTCTCGATCTCAAAGGTGGCACCGCCGTCCTCGGTGGGCTTGGGGGTGACCTTGATGCCGGGGCCGCCGAAGTAGTCCAGGTCAAAGTGGGTGCCGGGCACGCTGATCAGGTTCACGCCGCGGTACAGGCCGCCGTAGAAGGTGAAGTCGGCGGAAGCGGGGTACATGGAGGGGGTGTCCTCGTTGGAGACCTCGATGGTCAGCTCGTTGTCGCCCTCGTGGCACAGGTCGGTGACATCGGCACGGAAGATGGAGAAGCCGCCCTCATGGGTGGTTGCCACCTGGCCGTTGACCTTCACGGTTGCGGCCAGAGCAGCTGCCAGCACCTCAACGTAGGTGCGGCCGCCAGCCAGAGGCTGCTTGGGCTGGGTAAAGGTGCGGGTATAGACACCGGTGGTGCGCAGATAGCTGCCGTTGCCGTCCATGCCGTCCACAGCGTTCCAGGTGTGGGGCAGGGTGACCTGCTCGGTGGGACGCTCGCCCTTGGGGAAGGACAGGGTCCAGTTTTCGTTCAAGGAAATGATCTCTCTCATCGATACTGCTCCTTCTGGTTTTCTTCTTTGTTTCGGCGGCCTGCATGGCAGAAGAAATGCCGGAAACAGGCCGGTTGTTGATTTTAGTATAGCACATCAGAGGGGGGCAGAGTTTGTACAATCTTTTGGCAAAATAGTAATATTTTGTGAAAATCCAGACGATGATTCCACGATTTTACAATCTGGCCCTTGGAAACGACAGCACAGCATGAAAAAGGTGCCCCGAAGCAGAGAGGAAAAGGAGGTTGTACTTCTCCGCAGAGGGCGGCAGCGGCTTCCGCTCATCCCTGACCAGAAGCTTTCTTTGGCGCTGTGGGTCCCTCCGGCAGAAAGTGTTGACGGAACGGCGGCTTTTTGCTATAATTATATAGCTATGAATATGGAGATGTATCGAAGTGGTCGTAACGAGAACGACTCGAAATCGTTTTGTCCTTAATCGGGCACGTGGGTTCGAATCCCACCATCTCCGCCAATAAAAGGCACCGGCTCAGGCTGGTGCCTTTTTTGCGGCAAAGATGGTGTGGATGAGAACAGGGCGGCGATTTTCGATGTGCAGCACAAATCCATCAGCTTCCCAAAAGTGCCCATCCAACAGAACTTCGCCCTGAAATGTAATCCGGCGGAGCTTCTGTGCGGCGTCGGTCACCTCAACGGTGCAAAAGCGCTGCAAGTAGCTGCAAATAGCGGCGGCGTGGGAGACGACAAGGGCGTTCTGCTCCTCCGGGAGCGAATCCAGCAGTTCGTGGATGCAGTCTGCCATCCGGGCGCTGACCTCACGGAAGGACTCGCCGTCCGGATTTTTGAAGTCCGGGTCTTCGTATTGGCGTTTCCAGAACGAAGCGTCCTGCCCGGTCGTGTCGCCGGTGCGGCGCTCGGCAAGGCGGGTGTCCTGCCGGACGGGAAGCCCCAGCAGCTGTGCGGTCTGGAGCGCACGCAGCGAAGGGGACGACCAGACGAGCGAGACCGTGCGGAAAGCGTCATTTTGAAAGACTGCGGCGGCCCGCTGAAGACCTTCGGCAGAAAGGCCGGGGTCGGGGCTGGAACCGCCGCGCTCCGGGATGGAATGGCGCAGGAGAAGAAGGGTTGTCATGAAAGCCTCCGATTAAAAAAGTGACTTCAGTATAGCAGATTCGGGAAAGCAGATGCAAGAAAACGAGCCGAAAGAACGACGGGGCCGATTCACTCCCCCTCAAAACGCAACCAAATTGCAAAAAATGTTGCAATTTTCTCATGAAAAAAGAAGACTGGATTTCTCCAGACTTCCAATAGTATGTATCAATGGTTGCAGTTCAAGATCTTCTCAAGCGTATCCGCAAACCTGACATCCTGCTCTTTCGTCCGCTTTGGGCTCCCCTTGGGGTGCTTTCCGGCACGGAGGAGCTTTTTGTTTTCATAACGCCGCAGCATGAGAGCGTCTATGTTGTCGGCGGTGTATTCCAAACCGTTCTGATTCAGCACCCGGGCGCATTTGGCAAGGCACATGCTGGCCAGCCCGTAGTCCTGTGTTACCACCACGTCCCCCGGCTTTACCCGGTTGATGAGAGCAAAATCCACGCTGTCCGCTCCCTTATCGAACACCAGCGTCTGTGCACCTTCCCGTTCGATTTGGTGAGCGGTGTCGCACAGGATGATGACCGGAACGTCAAACTGTTTTGCAATCTGCAACGTCAGATTGACAACCGGGCAGCCATCTGCATCAATCAAAATGGTCATGTGTGTTCCTCCATCACCCACTGAAAAGCCTTTGCCGTACGCAAATCAGCGTCCTTAAAGTGCCCGCCGCTGTTCCATTCAAGGGTGCAGTCTGCGCCACGCTCTGTAAGCCGACTGTGCAGCGTGCGGATATGATCCCCTACCGCAGCCATGATGGTGTTTTTCGTGCGCTCTTCCTTGTCGCCAAGGCTCAGATAAATGTGCTGCGCCTGTATCGGGTGCTGCTGTTCAAACTCCATCCAGCCCGGAAACCACACAGAGGGAGAAGCGGCGGCGACACCGTAGAACAAATCGGTCTGGGTGGATGCCCACAAAGCGAACAGCCCGGCCAGCGAGTAGCCGCCCAGAATGATTTTGACGTTTTCCGGGAGAGGAAACTGCTGCTCCAGTGTGGGAATGACCTGCTCCGTCAGAAAGCGCAGGGTGTCCCCAGCTTTGCCGCCGAAGCCTTGCTTTCCCCACACGGCAGGGGCTTTCCACGGAGAGAGCGCATCGTTCCAGCTTTCCACCGGGATAGCCGCAAACAGAAAATTCCGGCTGCTTTGAGCAATGGCCGCCACTTCATAATCCATACTTTGCAGCTCATGCTCACCTGTCATTTGGAGCAGCAAGTATTCTGCATTAGCCCCGCCGTAAATGCGGCAAGGTCTGTTCCCGATTTGCATTGTCTGTGCTGTCACTGTAGCAGCCTCCCGAAAAAAATTTGATAAGCCCAGTATAGCAACTAAAAAATCGTTTTGCAATTCATAAGGCTTGCCAAAGTTATATCATAGAGTTTTTGATAGTCTCCAAAATGGTCTGATCCGCCGGAAGCCACGGAACAGAATCAAGCTCCTCTTTAGTCAGCCAGCGTGCAGCCTCGGCTTCTTTCAGCACCAGTTCGCCGGAAACTACTTCGCACCAGAAACAGTCCATGGAAAGATGGAAGGTGGGATAATCGTATTCAATGGTGTCGATAAGGTCGCCTACCGCGATCTCGGTATCCAGTTCTTCCCGGATCTCTCGTTTCAGCGCCTGCTGCGGGGTTTCACCCGGCTCGATTTTGCCGCCCGGAAATTCCCATCCGCCCTTATACTCACCGTAGCCGCGGGCGGTGGCATAAATTTTATGTTTCGTCTGAATATCGTCGCAGATCACAGCTGCAACAACGCGAACAACCTTCATGATATTCTCCTTTTAACCGACCACCAGCTTGTTGGTCTTTTTGAGGAACTTTGCAGGGATCGGGCGGTCCAGCTTCCATGTGATGTTCATGGGGCGGGAGCCCTCGTGCTTCACATAGTTCACCGTGCCCAGATAGGTATACGCTCCTGCCCCGCCAAAACGGGCATCTGCCTTGAACTCACGCACGAATAACAGCACGCGGCTTCCTTTTTCCCGGTGATGGATGTAGCGCTGCCCGGTGGCAGAGTTTTCGGCGGTGGTGCTCTGGCTCTGCCAGTGGAACAGGCTTTCGTTGATGGAATAATCCTTGTCTGCCTTGTTCAGGGTCACAAAGAATACGTCCAGCTGCTTTTCCGGCAGCCATTTCACGCCCTCGCGGACGGTAGCAGGCTTCAAAAAATCCAGCGCCACCAGCAGTTGGTCGCGGGTATAGGTGCAGTGCAGGTCCAGCGGGCAGTCAAAGCCCACATCCACCGGTTCGTCAATAAAATCAATGCGGTCATATTGATACTGCAAAAGTGCCTGCAGTTCCCCCAGCAAAACGGGACTGTCCGAGAGAGCATACAGGTTATCGAGAACTTCTTTATCCTCCCAGCTTTCTGCGGTCTTACCACAAAGGGTCACATAGAACATCTGCAGCATCCGCTGCTCTACCGGTGGCAGGGCTGCAAAGTCGGTGTTATCCAATTTCGGCAGAAGCCCCAGCAAAAAACGGATCCACCTGCGGGAATCCACGACTGCAAAGCGTGCAAGGGCTTTGGTCATGGTCTCTTCCAAAGGCTCTGCAAAATCGGATGCCGCTCCTGCGCGGACGCACAGCCTACTGAAGCAGACCTTTTTACTATAGATGGCCCGGGGGTCGAGATGGTAGTAGTCGAGGAAGTTCCCAAGTGTCAGGGGCAGACCAGTATCCTCTGTGAAGGCAGCCGCCCGCGCCACAAGCCCGGAGGTGCGGTCATAGGAGGCGCTGATATTATCCAGCACATACTTTGCGGCAATTTTTTCCAGCTGAATATAGCAGCCTTTGGGTGCAGAGACAAAGCCCTCTTTAAGCTCCCGGCTGACGCTGCGGGTGGTGTTGGAGAGCAGTGCTGCGAATTTCTCCTCAAAATTATACTTTTTGTTGGCCTGCCCGATGAAATCCAAAACGGTCAGGCAATCCTTGTTTTCTGCCAGACGCAGACCACGCCCCAGTTGCTGCAAAAACACGGTCAGCGACTCGGTAGGGCGCAGGAACAGCACAGTGTTCACCTCGGGGATATCCACACCCTCGTTGTAAATGTCCACCACAAAGAGGAATCGGAGCTCCCCGGAAACCAGCCGCTGTTTGGCGGCGTTGCGCTCCTCGTCAGGAGAATCGCCGGTCAGTGCCATAGACGGGATGCCGTGGGTATTAAAGTAGCGCGCCATAAATTGGGCATGAGCAATGGAAACGCAGAAGCCCAAACCCTTCACATCGTCGATATCGGTGACATATTTCAGGATGGAGTTCACCACAAGGTCAGCGCGGCGCTCCGCCACCATGCCGCTGAGGGTGTACAGGTTGGACAGCTCGTTTTTATCGTAGCCGCCGGTACGCCATTTCAGGCTGCTCAGATCTGCGGTGTCGGTGACGCCGAAATATTGGAAGGGACAAAGTAGTTTCCGGTCAATGGCCTCCGGCAGACGGATCTCGGCGGCAATGCGTCCGCCGAAATAGTCCAGAACGCTTTTGCCGTCCATGCGTTCCGGGGTGGCGGTCAGTCCAAGCAGGATCTTCGGCTGGTAATATTCCAACGGCTTCTGATAAGTGGGTGCAGCTGCATGATGGAACTCGTCTACAACGATGTAATCGTAAAAATCTGCTGCCGTTTTGGCGGCAAGCTCCTGAGAATTGAAGGTCTGGATGGAAACAAACAGATGATCAATGCTGTCGGCTCTGTGACTGCCCACATACAGTTCACCGAAATTGGCATCTTTCAGTACCGCCCGGAAGGTGTACAGGCTCTGCTTCAGGATCTCCTCCCGGTGTGCCACAAACAGTAGCCGGCAGGGCTGCCCCGGATGCTGCCTGCAGAAGCGCTTGTAATCCAGTGCGGAGATCACGGTTTTACCGGTGCCGGTAGCGGCCACCACCAAGTTGCGGTTGTACCCCCGAACGGTGCGCTCGGCATCCAGTCGGTCCAGAATTTCCTGCTGGTAGGAATAGGGCAGAATATCCAGGGTGTAGATCCCGCTGTGGTCGGTCTCGCTGTATTTTTCGGCTTTCAGGGCGCGGGTCAGCCGCTCCCGCTGCCCTTCATCGTAATATTCAAACTCGCTGGAGTTCCAGTAGCTTTCAAAGGTGGCTGCGATCTTTTCGATGGTCTCCGGCAGGTCCTTTCGGGTCACCTTGACGTTCCATTCCAGACCACTGGAAATTGCTGCGTTGGACAGGTTGGAGGAGCCTACATACGCCGTAGTAAAACCGGTGTACCGGTAAAATACATAGGTCTTTGCGTGGAGCCGGGTACGCTTGGTGTCATAGCTGACCTTGATCTTCGTATTGGGCAGCGCGCGCAGCTCTTCAATGGCTTTTACGTCCGTAGCGCCCATATAAGAGGTGGTGATGATGCGCAACTCACCGCCGTTTTGCGCAAACTGCCGCAGCTCGTCCATGATGAGGCGCAAGCCGCTCCACTTGATAAAGGAGACCAGCATATCAATGCGGTCGGCGGAAACGATCTCCTTTTTCAGCTCCGTGTACATCTGCGGTTCATGGATAGCACCGGTAAACAGGGAGCTTTGTGCAATGGAAGTCTCCGGGCGGTCAAGGTCTTTTGCGCTTTTTCCTGTAGCAAGGCGCGGGTCATTCTGCTGCAAAAGAGCAAGAAGCTGCTCTGCCCGCTGGTCAACACCGAGCGCGGCAAAGTCAGCTTCCTGTGTGGTGTTCTGGATGGTAGTCACGATCTGGTTTGCCAGCTGGATCTGCGCCTCGATGCCGCCGCCATTGTCCTGCACGTTCTCAAGACCCTTTTGTACCACGTCGGTCAGATACTGCGCCAGTACCTTGGCAGCCTCCGCTGTGTCGATGGGCGCAGTGGACTTGCGGGCTTCCGGGATCTCTGCAAGCTCGCGGTTCAGTGCGTTATTGATGACCTGTTCGTACAGACCGGGGTAGAGCATAGGTGCACTTCCTTACCGTTTTCTTTTATTATAGCGCTAGCTGAGCGGACATTCAATGACAGGGATCTTCCATCAGGCAGACGTTGGTGCGTTTAACGATTTCCCACGCATTGCAATCGGGCAGGTCCATCAATTTCAGATAGGCCATTTTATCACCCCATGGCGGCTTTCAGATAGTGCAGACGGTATTTCAGGTATTGGCGGATCGCAGACGCTCGTTTTTCACGCAACAGTGCGAGGGTTTTGCTGGTGGTCCAGTCTGCCCATCTCCGCCTGCATACAAGCCGGTCTGGATGGCGGTAGCGATACTTCCTGATCGAGCAGGATGACACCTATGGTCGTGACCCCTATGAAAGCCTGAAGATCAGCCATGACAATCTGGTCCGCATGGGCTACGCCGACTGGTTTTGACTGACAGCGAGCCTCCTCGTTTGTTTCAGATTACGGCTGGAGCCGCCTGCGGACTGGACAAATGCTACAGGTGGCAAAATCTCGATTACAACAAAAATGAGATAGACACCCTTTCGGGGGAGTCTATCTCATTTTTCGTTTGGACTATTTTGCAACAGCCCCATATCATGTTCGTGCAATCGTAAATTTAAGCGTCACATTGGTACCACAATTCTGCCATACCCAAGCGTGCAACATCGCCCTTGCGGAACCCGGTCTCCTCGTACTTTCCGGTAATGCTGCCATCCAGAAGCCCCGCAGACAGATCCCGGTAATCCCGAACGATCTGCTTATCCAAAGTCACTGCATCATGTCCCACGGCCAGCCGTTCAAAAGAACTTTCCTGATTCCAGAGCTTTGTCATCGTGTGATTGCAGATATCCACCAGCCGCATATCGTTTTCAGGCTGCCGCTCCAGAATGATTGAGATATTCGCACAATCTCCGCTGAAAAGGATATGATTTTCTGCATCCAGGAAGCAGGTACTGCCGGGGGTGTGGCCAGGCGTGAGAATCGCTTTGATGGTTCGACCGCCCAGATCGATCACATCTCCGTCATTAACAGGATGCCAAGGATAGCTGCCCTCAGTGGGATGATTGGGCACCAATTTCAGCAGTTCTTCCTGATCCAGATCCGGGCAGCGAATAGGCCCACGAGACTGAATATAGAAACTGCGCATCTTGTTGTAATCTGTGGTGCCCATGAATTTTTCCATATTCTTGTGATCTTCTTCGGCACGCTCCCCATCCAGCGGATTCACATAGACTGGAACGCCGGGAAACTCAAAGACACCGCCGTCATGGTCAAAGTGTGTATGCGTCAGCAGAATGATCAGAGGCTTATCCGTCAGTGCACGCACTTCCCCAGCGAGGTCGCCGATACCGCAGCCGGTATCCACCAGCGCGGCTTTCTCTTCACCCTCGATGAGGAAAGCGTTCACCAGACGAAATTCACTCAGGCACCATGTATGGGGCGCGATTTCGGTGATCTCATGTCGATACATAGACAAAACAGACTCCTTTCGTGTATGTGTTGATTCAGCCCTTGACTGCACCGGCCGTCAATCCGGCAATGAACTGGCGGTTTGCGGCCAGATAAACCAGAAGGATAGGCAGCAGTGCAATGGAAGCGCCCGCTGTCATGATATGCCACTCAGCAGCAGCGTTGGCGGAGTAGCGCAGATTTGCAACAGCAACGCTCAGGGTCTTGAGGCCGGGGTTGGCCATGGTGAACACCTGTGCCGTAACAAACTCATTCCAGGCCTGGCGGAAGGCAAACAGCGCGATCACTCCCAAAATGGGTTTGATGGCCGGAACGATGATCTGCCAGAAGATGCGGAAGGGGCCAGCGCCATCGATCGTGGCAGCCTCGTCCAGATCTTTGGGCACTCCATTGATGAAGCCGGAGATCATAAAAATGTTAGCCGCTTGGCCGCCGGTAAGCATCAGTGCCAGACCCACCATATTCTTGGTCAGTCCCAGCCGACTCATGAGAGTATACAGAGGATACAGCGCCACCGAACCAACCGAGATGAACATACTGAGCAGATATGCCGTAGAGATCAGCTTTTTGCCCACAAAATCTCGGCGGCTGATCACATAGGCCGCCATGGAAGAGGTGATCAGTGTAAAAACCACCGTCAGCAGTGCCAGTACCACGCTGTTCAGGAAATACTTGCCGAAGTCCAACTTCTGGAAAGCATAAACATAGTTGTTGAACTGCCAGTTCTCCGGCAGGAAATTTCCGCCCAATGTCAATTCTGCGTTGGTCTTGAAGGAGCCCAGCAGAGTGTAGACCACCGGATAAAGGGTAAAGATACACATGGAACCTACAAACAGCCATTTCAGGATCTGGCCGATCAGGTAAATCACATGATCTCTTTTTTCCGAGGGGCGCATATCCGACCATTTTAATTTTTTCCGTGCCATTTTCCGTTCCTCCTTATTCACCGGTCACTGCGTCCAGCCGCTTGGCGAGAATCAGATACAGGCCAGTGACACCACCGATGATCAACGCTGCCACCAAACTGCAGGCTGCGCCATAGCCAAACTCCTGCACCACAGAGGAACCTGCGGTGATGGGGAAGAACAGCTGATAGATATACAAGAACATCACGTTGGTCTGATTCATGGGTCCGCCTTCAGTCAGAACCATGATACTCTGATAATCCATAAAGGAGATCACCAGCGCCAACATCAGGATCATCTTCATGACGGGGGCCAGCAGAGGGATGGTAATGCGGAACAGGATCTGGGCTGCATTCGCACCATCCAGTTTTGCACTCTCATATACCTCTGTAGAAATACCGGTGAGGCCTGCAATGAAATAAACCATGTAGTTGCCGATACCGCCCCATGCAGCAATGATGATACAAGTCAGCATGGCGTACTTTACACCGAGCCAGTTGACATTTTCATCGATAATACCCAGCCACGTCAGGAAGCGGTTGATCTCGCCGTTGTAAGTGTTGAACAGCAGGTAGAAGATCAACGCCATAACAGCGCTGGACATAATGGTCGGGGTAAAGATAATGGATTGTCCGGTGGCGTTGAGCCGGGTGTTTTTGCTCAGCAGGAACGCCAGCATAAATGCAATGGGCAGCGTCAGCAGCAGTTTGCCTCCCACATAAACGAAGGTGTTCACGATGGCTGTCTTGAACACAGTGTCCCGGGCAATGCGGGCAAAATTTGCAAAGCCTACAAATTTTGGGGTGCCGTAGCCCTTGTAGTCAAACATACAGTACCGTATTGTCCACAGGATGGGGTAGATGGTGAAAACAACAAACATGATCAGGTTGGGCAGAAGCATCAAATAGGATGTCTTCTCCTCCCGGATCCTTCTCCCAAGGCTTTTTTTCCTCGTTTCCATAGTGTTTCCTCCTAACGGATTATCTGAAGGCATTTCTGATTATAAGTATACGGGGATTTTTTTGAAACGTAGAGAAATGGATACCCGATTATGTTGAAAAAATTCCGATTCTTGTATCTGCTTCTGCATATTTCCGCTCAGCCGCTTTCCTGCAGGGTGCGGCGATAATCAGTGGGGGTAATATGCCAGTATTTTTTGTAACAGACGGAGAAATACCGGGAATCCGCATAGCCGGTGCGCTCTGCTACCTCATAGATCTTCAGGCTTTCGTCGTCCAAAAGCCGTTGTGCCTCCTTCATTCGCATTTCGGTCAGGTGTTCGGTGAAGGTCTGCCCGGAAGCCTGCTTGAACAGCTGCCGCAGGTAATTGGGGCTGATGTACAATTCCGCTGCTACATCATCCAGCGAAAACTGCAGATCGCTCAGATGTTCTCCCATGATCTCATCGATCCGGGACACCAGTTCCTGTCCAGGATTCTTTTTCTCTTCTGCAGCACGGCACAGGAGAAGAAGATTTTTAAAGCATTCCTGCAATTCCTCCAGGGTTCCGGCCTCCATGATCTCCTGATGGCAGGCCTTATATTCCACGTAGGTGATGGGGTTTTGTCCCCGGCGCTTCTTCAATACGGAAAGGCACATGTCCAGAACTGCCATTTTGATGTATGCTGCATCCACTACTCCATGGGGGTAGAACCAACTCAGAACTCCGTCTACTGCCCCTGCAATGGCCTCCGCATCTCCTCCGGCCACCGTCAGTGCCACTTGCTCTGTCAGATGGGGGTCGATCTCAAGGCAGGCTGTTACCCGCGTCAGCAGCACGTCAGAGATGGTGCGCACCGGCGGAGCCATTTCATAGAAAGAATACTCCGCTGCTTCTTTTGCCTCGTGACCGGATTTTTCCAACTTGTAGATATTGTCCTTGATCCCTCCCAGAAAAAAGTGGACCGTTTGATTCCATTTGCGCCGGATCGCCACCACCACAGCCGTCAGTTCACGGGTCAGCAAAAGCGCCGCCGCGGCATTGGTCACTTCCTGGTGGATGGAGAACACAATGAAAGACATTCCTTCCACAGAATGGTTCAGAACATAAGCATCCAGCTTTTTTTCAAAGCGCTGGTTCAACAGTGCGGGCAGTTCCTGCCGTATCTCGGGGCCGCCCTGAAACAGTGCGACCAGATAACGGTCGCTTCCGATGCAGAACTGTTGTAACTCTTTCATTTCTTCTGAAGCAAGCTCCCCTGCACTGGCTCGCCACATAAGTTCCCGGATCTTCTGTTCCTGGTGCAGCCGTTGCTGCATCTGCTGCACCCGATCCTGCCACTGTTGTTGACGCTGGGTCAACTCTGCTGCAAAGGCATCCAGCCGTTGGATCAGAAGTTCTGTGTCCAGCGGCTTTAACAAATAATCTGATACCCCCAGCCGCATTCCCTGCACGGCGTATTCAAAATCATCGTAGCCGCTCAGGATCAGGAGTTTTGCATCCGGAAGTTCCTCCTTGATCTTTTCCAGAAACTCCAATCCGTTTACATGAGGCATGGTGATGTCGGTCATAATGCAGTCCGGTAGAAATCGTTCTGCCATTGCCAAGGCTTCTTTGCCGTCGCGAGCCGCCCCTACCACCTGCCACTCCGGGCAGCGTCTGGTAATAAACTGCCTTACCCCCTCCCGGATATTCGGTTCATCATCTGCGATCAAAATCTGAAACATCCCACTCCGTCCTTTCCGGAATATACTTTGGCAGATGAATGACTGCCTCTGTCCATTCTCCTGTACAACTCCTGAGCTCCAAACCATAGTCGCGGCCAAAATAGAGCCTGATCCGCTCGTTGACATTGAAGATGCCGTAACCACCATCGCTGACCGTTACGCCCCGCTTCAGATCTGCATTCAGGATCGTCAGTGTCTCTTGCGAGATTCCCAGCCCGTCATCACGGACACAGAGATAGACCCCCCCTGGTTCTTCGCCTGCTGTAATAAGAATGGTGCCTTTCCGGTCCGATTCCTTGATCCCGTGATAAATAGAATTCTCCGCCAGAGGCTGTATCAGCAATTTGACCGTGTAGAGCTTTTTCAGTTCCTCCGGGATCCGGATCTGATAATCCAATCGATCGCCATACCGCATCTTCTGGATGTCTAGATAACTGCGCACATGGCAGATCTCTTGCTCCAGCGGAATGATCTCCCGCCCCCGGCTGAGGCCGATGCGGAAAAAATTTGCCAGATCACGCACCATCTGGCTGATGTCCTCCGCTCCTGCGGCCTCTGCCTTCCACCGGATGGAGTCCAGCGTGTTATACAAAAAATGCGGGTTGATCTGGGCCTGCAAAGCCTGCAGTTCCGCTCGGCGTTTCAGCCGTTGCTCCAGTTCAATGGCATCATTCTTTTCCTCGAGCTGGTGGCTGTATTGCTTCTCCCTGTCCAGCATCTCATTGCTGCTCCGGAGCATCTGGTTGTAGCTTTTTGTCAGCAATGCGATCTCATCGTTGCCTTCATAGCAGAACTCCTGCCTCACATTCTGGCAATTGATCAACTCCCGCAAGGGGGCTGTGAACCAATGGAGCATCAGCAGGCACACTATCCCTGTTACCATGATCAGTGTCCCGCCTTCCACAAGCAGCAGCTGCAGATAGGATCGGGATTCTTCCCGTGCTGTGGTAGATGCCTGCAGACACACGATGGTCCACGGTGTTACCGATACCTTGCGGGCGACACCGTAATACCTTTTTCCGTCTAATCTAACATCCAAAACTGTATTTTTTGCGGCGGTCAGCCGACTCAACAGCTCCGGTTCCCTCATCAACTCTTCCGCTGCGGCATTCACACAGGTCACGGGGTTGCCTTCCTGATCCAGCACAAGGATCGCCGATTCCGCTTCGGGAACGATTTTTCGGATCAGTGCCTGAATCTCCTTACAGTCCAGATTTACCACTAAAATGCATTTCCGGGTGGCAGAATACACCTGCGCTGAGGAGATACTGAATCGATAGAGCACTGGTACCACCCATTTCCGGGAGCGGAAGATCTCGTCATTGCGGACGGTGCAGAACTCCAGAAATGAATTTCCTTCCCGGATCTCGGACCACAGCGCAACTTTTTCCAGTGAAAACCCCGGAGTCAACAGGGTGCTGCCGTCCGTAAATGCACCATAATCCGTGTAGAGATACAGATCGCTGATCAGACTGTCGGACACCTTTTTTGTGGATAGGGGTGCAGCGAGATTGGACATTGCCACGCTGTAGGCTGCCGCATTGGGGTTTGCAAAGTAATTTGCCAAAATGCTGTCCAGCCCCGATTCAGCCTTAAAATAAAGCAGCCGCTCGATGCTCCCGCTAACGCGGGTGGACAGATAGTTCTCTGTCTGTTCCGCTGTTCGCAGAACGGTCTCTTCCATATTCTCCTCGATCGTGTCGTTGATATGGCGGTTCAGGATGATCTGATTCAGGGTGATGGCAACCAGAAAGATCACGGTGATGGTGGCAGTGACCTTCAGAACGATCGAACCATTGTGATGATGCGTGTGATTGTTCATACAGCTTCTTTCTTCTCAGAAGCACCAATAGAGGGACCCGAAGCCGGGTTCCTCTATTGGTGCTTCACATATATGGATCAAATGGGAGCGGAGTTCAGTTTAAGTTCCGATGCACGCGGGCATCTGTTATCAAACGGAAGTGTCCTGATTCTTTGCGGTAAAGTTGGGATAAACGATACGCTTTGCCCCATCGGCAACCGACTTATCATAGGCGTTGTTGTACCGATCGTTCAGCTCGCTGATGGCCTGATCAATGTCCTTTAAACCAAAAATGCACTGAACCGCCACGGTGGAGTAATCCTCGCCCTCGATGGAAATGGCGGGGCGGATCGGCCAGTTCTGATCATTTGCCCCAATGGCCAGATCCGGCATGGTCTCAATGGAGGCCGGCGGTTCTGCACCTTCCACGGCGCTCTTGATCATGACAGTGCCGAGACCGGCGGTATAATAGGGCCCCATGACCTCATCGCTGTGGAGGAATTCCATGACTTTCCATGCTTCATCCGGGTGCTTTGTGGAGGCATTGATCGCCTTATCGGAGCCGCCAAACCACAGGTTCTGCACACCGTCCGTATTTCCGGACAGGCTGGGGATCTGGCAGCAGTTCCAGTTGATATCCGTGGGAAACTGGCTCTGGTAAACGCCGGGCTCTGCATGGCTCAAGGAGAAATAGAAGGCAATGTTGCCTGCTGCAAACTGGGTGCGCAGGGGGTCAATGTCCAGAGACTCGCTGCCGGGGAATGCTACACCGGTGGAGTACATTTCACGGAACAGCTGCAGGACTTCTCTGTAGCTGCTGAAATCGTACTTGCCGTTCTTGAAGTCAAAGCCATTGCAGGTGCCGCCGCTGACCTGAACCACCGGATCGATGGAACGCATTACGGCGCTCATTGCCGATTTATAGTTGCCTGCAATGCCGTAGATCCCTTCGCTGCTCAGCTGCTTTGTCACCAGTGTGGCATCATCTACCAGTTCCTTCAGGGTCTTGGGGGGAGCAGAAATGCCCACCCGATCCAGCAGATCCTGGTTGTAGAACAGGCGACAGGCAGATGCCGTAAAGGGCAGGGAGTAGATTCCGTCGCCCCAGGAGTTGATGCCCTGCACAAAAGCGCCATCCCAGAAACGAGCCTTGTACTCCTCCGTCATATACGGAGAGAGATCCAGCAGCATCTTCTTTTCGTCCACCTGCACTTCCAGCGGGTCCGTTCCACTGAGCTTGAACACATCCGGTGCAGTGTCGGTGCTGAAAGCGAGATCCAGCATCTGAGAATAGTTGTCGGCATAGACCTGGTAGTCGATATAAATGTTGTCCGAATTGGTCTTGTTGTATTCTTCGATCAGCGGAGTCAGATACGCCTGATCGTGACGGTCCGTGGTCCAGTAAGAGATGGTGATCACGCCGTCATCGCCGCCAGCGGTAGAACTGGCAGCCGCGCTGCTGGAACCGGAGTCCCCACAGGCGGCCAGAGATGCCGTCATGCCAACAACACCCATGACTTTAAGAAAATCGCGCCGGTTGATCTTTTTTTTCATAATCTTTCCTCCTCTTTTGAGAACAGAACCTTCTTCTACTGAGAGCATACCAAATCTGCCGGATTTCAGGGAGTAAAATATTCAGTTTTTATGTTCAAAAAATTACTTCAGCCATTGTGAAAATCCAAAAAACGTAGAAACATTGCCCAATCCCATCGGGTAATATCGTGGCCGCCGGTGCGGCGGTGGTATCCAATTCGCCCGGTCAGGTATCCCGAGTCATTGGCAGGCGGCTGGCTGGGCAGAGGAGCATCCCCGAAGAGCTCCCAGGCACAACTGGCGCTCTTTGCACCATTCCACTCTGCATCAGGGTCGCTCCACCGATCCTCAGAGCCGCTGGTTATGTAACACAGCCGTGGTGCCACACAGGCCACCAGCTGGTGCTGATCGAAGGGAAGGGTCTCCTCTTTCCATGCATACTTCTGATAATTTTTGCAGAACCAATGGGGAAATGCTGCCGTGATGGAACCCACCGTCTCACCATGCTTGCCACGGGACACGGCAGCACCAGAGCAGCCGGAATCATTGACAAGGACCCCGCAGACCCTTTCATCCTGTGCCGCACACCAAAGAGCTGCCTTGCCGCCGCGCGAGAAACCGCCTACCGAGATTCGGGCCGGGTCGATGCCCGGGTGTTTTACCAGCAGGTCTACCACACAGCTCATCCCAAAGGCCCAGATGTCCAGGGTTCCCCATGCATCGGCAGGCAGTGCATCTGCACTGAGCCCAAAAAGCTTTGCCAGTGGGCCGGGATACTGCGCAGCATCGTCGGGCTGCAATGCACTTGCATAGAAGGTCACGGCTGCCCGGCCCGATTGTACGATCTGTTCAGCAGGCCAGTATTCCTGCTCCGTTTCCTGTTCGATATCAATGAGCGACGGCCCACCGCTTCCGGCTGGAATATTCTGGAAGAAATTCATGGCCTCTTTGCGCCACGCTTCCGGGGCATTGGCCAGCAGTTTTTCCATCTGATCAGGCCCCATTTTCGGCCCGGGAGAGGCTGTCTTTTCGTGATTGCAAAGGAACAGGACTGCCGGGACTTTCTGCGTTCCCTCCGGACGCACCAGCACCACGGGGAATTTCAGACTTCCCTGCTTCGTTTTCAGACAGACATCCCAGATCTGCCGTATGGCTTTGCATTTTGGCAGATACTCTTCTGACCGCAGGTGTTCGGTCTGTTCATAGGGAACTTCCGGCCGGATGCCGTACTCCTGCGAGCGGAACAACGCGAGCAGCGCTTCCCGCCGTGCATTCCAATTCTGCGGAGTCGTATTCTTTTCCAATACCAACGGCAAATTCATCTGATATTCCTCCTAACCGGGGACGGATCATGCCCCTTTTCATCATATCATCCGCAGCAGCATGGCGGGTTGAAAAAATTCAGGAGATGCTTCAAAATACACCGAACCTGATACAGTGATGTCGCTCCGGCCAGCCGAATGACTTATAATGTTTTATATAAACAGATGCCAACACGGTATCAGGGTACTTTAGTGAGGAATGAACATGAAGCATTTTGAGATCTACAAAAAAGACCCCGCCACCGGCGCTTTGTACCCGGAAGGACAGCGGCGAAAAAAAGGGCTTGCCCGTATCCTGGAGATCGTTGTGCGGGACTTTTGGCAGTTGCTGGGTTCCGGCTTGATCGCCACGGCGGCGACTCTGCCCTACGGACTCTGTATCATGCTGTTCCTGCCATCCAATGCTCTGGGACCGCTGATCCTTTCCTGTGTTGTCACCGGTGCTCTGGCCTCTGTCTTCGGGATGAACCTGCTGGATACAATTTTGCGCTGTCTGCGGGATGAGGCCGGTTTTTGGTCTTTCCAATACAAAAAGTCTCTGAAGAACAACACCCTGCCGGCCGCTTTGTTCGGGGCGGTATTCGGCCCGTTATTTGCTGTGGATCTGGCAGGGTTAAGTCTGGCGGTACGCCGCGGCCAAAGCGTGTTTCAGGTCGAGTTTCTGGTGATATCCATAATCTTCCTGCTGGGCTTTGCGCTGAACCTTGCCATCCAGATCCCCCTGATGCAGCTCCCTGTATCAGCACTGCTCAAAAATGCCTTTCTGCTGTTTCGGGGCAACCTTGGGTGCTCGCTGATGGCTGTTGCCGCATTGATCGGTTATGCTGCACTGTTTGTTCTGCTGCCAGCCACTTTATCATTCCTGCTCATCGTCTCCAACCTGTGGCTGCCAATGCTGACAGTAGCATTTCTGCTCTATGGTTGTGTTGAAAGAAATTTTAGCATAGAATCACGGATCCTGCAAGGAAACGCCCCGAATCCTTTTCTGTAACCAAACAGGCCTGCTCCGCATCACTGTGGGGCAGGCCTGTCTTTTGTTTATGAGACCACCCGGTTTTGGGATCCCGGCCCCAAAAAGAATGCCGGTTCGTACATTCCCCCTCTGCTCTCTGGTAAATTACAGCACGGATGTGATATAATGGAGAAAAACCACCGGAGAACGGCACAAAAGAAGGAGGCTGGCATGATGGGGCAGAGGCAGCGGGAACAGGTTCAAAGAGGCTGTGCGGTGGGCACCGTGGTGCTGCTGGCATGGCTGTGCCGGGTGCTCCCGCTGGAGGGCTTGCCCTCCGGCCTGCAGGAAGCCTGCGGCATCCTCCGGAGCCTGCTGTATCTGAGCCTGTTCGCAGGGTGGGGAATCTCCCTGTACAACCGCACGGTGCATCCGCAGGTGCGGCGGCTGCTGCTGAATGTGGATCTGTTGATGCTGTTCTGGATTCTTGTGCGCACCCTGCGGTTCCAGCTGAACACTCCCCCGGGGATGGATCGGATGCTGGGGTACCTCTACTATGCCCCCATGCTGGGGATACCGGTGCTCTGCGTTCAGCTGGTCCTGACGGTGGACAGATCCGAGCGCTACCGCCTGTCTGCCTGGGCCAGAATGCTGTGGCTGCCTTCGGCAGTGCTGCTGGAGCTGGTGCTGACCAACGACCTGCACCAGCAGGTGTTCCGGCTGCAGCAGCCCTGGAACGAAAACTACCAGTACGGCTGGCTTTTCGGTCTGGTGGTGGGGTGGATCGTGATCTGCATCCTGCTGGCCTTTGGGATCATCGCCCACAAGAGCCGGAACCCCCGGATCCTCCGGCGGCTGCCCCTGCCTGCCATTCCGATGGTGCTGCTGGGGGTGTACGCGGTGCTTTACGGCTTCCATATCCCCCTGATCAAGCAGTTTCTGGGGGATATGACCATCGTCCACTGCTTGATGACGGCGGCTTCGCTGGAAGGGGGCCTGCGTTGCGGCCTGATCCAGTCCAACACCGGCTATGAGGAGCTGCTGCGCGTCACCTCTCTGGCGGTGCAGCTGGTGGACCGGCAGGGCAACGTGTACTGCTGCTCCGAGAACGGCCGCATGGTGGACCGCCGGGAGCTGCAGGCCGCCATGCATGGCACGGTGCAGCTGGACGAGCACACCCTGCTGCGCAGCGCACCGGTGCAGGGCGGTTATGTGATGTGGCAGACAGACATCACCGAGCTGGTGGAAAATATGGAGCGCCTGAAGGAGAACCGAACGGAGCTGGCAGAGCGCAACTATCTGGAACAGCAGAACTACGAGGTGGAGCGCAAGATCAACGCCCTGCGGGAGAAAAAACGCCTGTACGATCTGCTGCAGCGTCAGCTGGCCCCCCAGATCATCCGGATGGATCAGCTTCTGACCCGGTACCGCGCGGCCCCGGAGGAAGAAAAGCGGCAGCTGCTGGGGCAGGTGGCGGTGCTGGGCGCTTACCTGAAACGGGGTGCCAACCTGATGTTTCTGGCTCAGCAGCACCGGTATGTGCCCTCGGCGGAGCTGCGGTACGCGCTGGAGGAATCCATCAGCAGCCTGGAGCTGGCCGGGGTGGAGTGCGCCATGGAGGTGACCCACGAGGCCCGGCTTCCGGCAGAGGCGGCAGCGGCCTGTTACAGCCGGTTCGAGTCGGTGGTGGAGGGGGCGCTGGGGCAGCTGGATGCCCTGTTTGTGCGGGCCATCTGGAAGGATCACCGGCTGAACCTTTATCTTTCGGTGGAGACCGGGGCAGACCTGAAAGCCGCCTGCCCCGCCGCTGTGCAGGAGGCCCCGGGCAGCTGGGTGCTGAACGATCACTTTGAAGGAGGTGCCCCGGAATGTGGAACAAACTGAAGCAGTGGCTGCACCCGGACCACATCACCCGCGGCTCCATCAAGGAGGGCTTTGACGACCTGCCCGCGGCGGTGTGCTACTTTACCCCGGACGGCACCTGCTGGCTCTACTCGGAGCAGACCGTGTTCGGGGAGGGGGTCCGCCCCCATGTGGAGTGCATCTTTTCGGAGGTGACAGACCTGCAGCGCCAGCGGCAGGAGCTGCTGCGGCAGAATCAGGAGCTGCTGCGGATGAACCGGGAGCTGCGCCGGCTGTCGGAGAACGTGCAGGAGATGACCCGGGAAAAAGAGATCCTGGAGTTCAAGACCCGGCTCCACGATGAAATGGGCTACGGCCTTACGGCGGTGCGGCAGTGCCTGCTGCAGCGGAAGGACCCGGCGGAGCTGGAAGCCTCCCTTGAACAGATGAACAAGGCGGTGCAGCTGTACCGGAAGGACAGTGAGGCCCCGCCGGAGGAAAACGAGTGGGACGTGTTTGTGGAGGACGCGGCCCAGCTGGGAGTCACGGTGGCCCTGCAGGGGCCCATGCCCCGGCAGCACCAGCAGCTGCTGCTGACCATTGCCCGGGAGTGCATCACCAACGCGGTGCGCTACGCCGGGGCCAACCGGTTGGAGATCACCATCACCCCGCAGGGCGGGGGCCAGCGCTGGCAGTTTGAAAACGACGGCCCGCCCCCCGCAGACCCCGCCATTACGCCGGGCGGAGGGCTTACCGCCATCCAGCGCCGGGTGATGCAGGCGGGCGGCACCATGGAGGTGCAGGCCCGGCCCCGCTACCGGCTGTGTGTGAACCTGCCAAAGGAGGAAACGATATGACCAGCGTTTTGATCGTGGAAGACCAGCGGATGCCCCGGGAGAACATGGAGCACCTTGTGGAGGACAGCGGCCGCTACCGCCGGGTGGCCTCCCTGAGCACAGCGGAAATGGCGCTGGCCCAGTGCGCCCGGCACAGCGTGGATCTGGTGCTGATGGATGTGTGCACCAAGGGCAGCCGGGACGGCATTGACGTGGCGGCAGAGATCAAGGCCCGGTACCCGGAGACCAAAGTCATCATCATTACTTCCATGGTGGAGGAAAGCTACCTGAAACGGGCAAAGGCCGCCGGGGCCGAGAGCTTCTGGTACAAGGATGTGTCCCCGGAGAGCCTGCTGGAGGTGATGGACCGCACCATGGCGGGGGAAAGCCTCTACCCGGACCGCACCCCGGAGACCCGCCTGGGGCAGGTCAGCAGCACCCAGCTCACCCCCCGGGAGATCGAGGTGCTGCGGCTGGTGTGTGAGGGGCTGGAATATGAGGAGATCGCCGCAGAGCTGGGCATCTCCTCCCGCACCGTAAAGCGCTTTGTCTCTTCCCTGCTGGAAAAAACTGGCTACTCCAACCGCACCCGCCTGGCCATTGCCGTCACCAAGAAAAACTTCATCCTCCCCCATCTGGAGGAGGAGTGAGGAACCTCTCCGTCTCGCATTCGCTCGCCACCTCCCCTAATAGGGGAGGCAAGAAAGGCGCTGCTTTACGGCAAACTGCCGTGCAAAACCCCTCAGTCACGGCTTGCGCCGTGCCAGCCCCCCTAGTAGTGGGGCCCTTGGCAAAGAGGATAAGTTTCTGCTTTATGGTCAACACGCAGACGCTGCCGCCCTGCCAAGGCCTCCCCTACTAGGGGAGGTGGCTTTGCGCAGCAAAGACGGAAGGGTTGTACAAAGGCGAAGCCTGCCCGTGAGCCCCCCTTTGCAGGGGGGCTTTTTTTATGCGCATTTTGCTCCCAAAAGTGCCAAATTGTGGAACACGCCGGAAATTCTGGAAAAACTTTGGGCAGAACACCGAAAAATTTTCACAGTTTTGTCCCTTATGGCCCATGCGGAGCCGCGGGGCGGTGTGGTATCCTTGATACAGTAAAACGTTCTGCATCCATGTGGCGAGACACTGCCCGGAAAGGAGGCCGTGGACATGAAATGTGTCGTAGTCGATATGCGCAACAGGCTCTTTGGCGATGCGATATCGGGTTCCCTGCAGCACTTTGACTCAGGGTTCCGGGTCTACCAGACCGAAGGAACCGCTGCGGAGGATCTGTGTGTGGATACCCATGCCGATGTTCTTGTTGCAGAGGTCACGGCCTACCCGCCGTGGCGGCTGGAACAGCGGCTGGACCTGTGCCGGAGGCTGCGGCAGGGTCTGCCCGGCTGCCGGGTGGCGCTGGTGGTAGATGAGGTGTGCGAGCCTCAACTGGCGGACCAGGTGCGGCGGGCGAAAAAGGACGGTCTGATCGACGGGTTCTTTTACAGCTCTGTCTCCTCCGACTATCTCTCTGCTATGATCGATGCCCTGTGATCCCTTGAAACAAACAGCATGATTCTGGAAAGGAGCAACTACCATGACGAACAAGAAACTGAAGATGGCGGCAATGTCCGTGGCCCTGACCGCCTGTGTGGCCGCAAGCCCTCTGGCAGCAAACGCAGATGCTCCGGAAGCAGCTCCGGAGAAAAAGGAGCCTGTGGCGGAGGAAACCAAGAAAGAGGAAAACACCGCAGAACCTCAGGTCAATCAGGAAGCGAAAAACGCTCATGAGACCCTGAAGGATGCGGAAGTCAAATACAATAAAAACCCCACGACCAACCCTGACGGCTCCCAGAAGCTGGATGGCGTGATCGTGACCAACCCCGAGGGCAGCGGTGAGACCGGCGGTGAGACCAACCCCAACCCCAACCCTAACCCCAACCCCGACAGCAGCGAGACCGACCCCAACCCCAACCCCGACAGCAGCGAGACCAAGCCCGGCGGCGAAACTGGCTCCGGTGAGACCGGCGGCGAAACCAACCCCAACCCCGGCAGCGGCGAGACCAACCCCAACCCCAACCCCGACAGCGGCGAGACCAACCCCAACCCTAACCCCGACAGCGGTGAGACCGACCCCAACCCCAACCCCGGCTCCGGCGAGACTGGCTCCGGTGAGACCGGCGGCACGACTGATCCCGAGCAGAAAAAGCCCGAGGAAGTGGTGATCGGCACCGCTGAAAAGACCGAGAAGTCCGAGACCAACGTGGAGACGAAACCCAACCCCGGCGCAGAGCCCATTGTGGACACCACCACCCCGCCCACTGTGGAGAAGAACCCGGACGGCTCCACCACCATCACCCAGCCCACCGTGACCCCCGGCAAGGAGACCACCACCACCACCGGCAGCGGCACGGCCACGGGCAATCTGAACGAGAAAGAGGAAGAGGTTCCGAAAAAGAACATCGACCTGACGAAGGAGCTGGGCGAGAAACCGGACATCAGCTGGAATATTGAGAAGGGCGCTGACGCGGTCAACGGCTACAAAGTAGAGGATGTGACCAACTCTGAGGACGGCAACCAGCAGACCCTCAAGCTGAGGAAAGAGGAAAAAACCACCGCCGAGATGACCGCTGAAGACATCGCCAAGCTGGTGGATGCCGAAAAGCCCACGGTGAACCCCGACGGCACCTATACCCTCACCCGGACCGAGACCATTCTGGACGCAGAGGGCAACCCCCAGACCCGCACCACCTACATCACCATTCAGGACAACAAGGTCACCACCAAAACCACCACCGAGCTGACCATCACCCGGCAAAAGGCAGAGCAGGATGGCAGTGAATCGTTCAGAGACGAGGTGACATACCCCAGTATCCAGATCAAGGATGGCGACAAAGTGGTTGAGACCATTCAGCCCGAGGATCTGGAAAAGATGCTCAAGGGTACAGGGGCGGATGACGGAATCCATTACACCGCACCGGACGGCAAGGAGTACGTTATTCAGGTTGGCCCCGAAAGCGAAGGAACGCCGCTGAGCAACGCAGAGATCGTTGACAGACTGAAAAAAGATGGCAACAAGAACTACGAACTGGGTGCGGACGGCGAGATCTACTACACCACCCCGCACAAGGAGAAAGTTAAGCTGGACGTAACACAGAACGAGCTTCTCCGCCGGAGCCTCACTTATAAAGTGACTCTGAAGACCACGGAGAAGGGCGACCCGGGAACCGCCGGTGAGCAGACCGCCACGGAAAACGCCAAGAGAGATGCCACCCGGGATGCCCTGACCAAGGCAGTGGACAAGTTGGGCATTGAGGACACGGCTACCGCCAGCCAGCTGAAGGCAAAAATCAGCGGCCTGACCATTACGCAGGAGCAGCTGGACAAGGGCGGCACCTTTGAGGTGACATTGGAAGACGGCACAAAATACACCCTGACCTACAGCGCCGCTGAGGTAACGGTTACGCCCGGCACCCCCACAACGGAAAAGCCCGACATCAGTAACCCTGAGAACGTTAAGGACGTGAAGGACCATACCGTCACCGGCACGGCGTATGTGACAAAAGGCACCATCAGCTGGACTGAAACGGGTAAGGACGGCGAGTATACCGTGACCACAGGCGATGCCAGCGTGCTCAATGTGCCGGAGGAAGCGAAGAAAAACTATGATGCCGACGGAAACTTCCTCGGTTATACGCTTACCTCCACGGATAATGAGGGAAATACAGTTACCACGACCTACACCATCACCTCCGGCAATACTTCCAGCATGACGGATGAACAGCGGAAGGAACTGGCTGTGCAGGCCCTGATGAAAGAAAAAGGATTCTCGACACAGGCAGAACTGGAAGCCGCAGGCTATACCAACATCCGTCTTGTTGGGGATGCTTCCACCGTGACGTGGACTGTGACCCAAACCACCCAGAAAAAGACCGATAAAACGGATAAACTGGATGAAACGATCCGATATGACGGCGACAAGAATTGGACAATTGCAGAGGACGGCAGCACCCTGACCTACGGCGACGATGTCTATGAAATGAAGGACGGCAAATTCACCCGTACTGCAATCGAGGACGGCAAAACGGTCACCTATACCGCTACGGAACAGACTCAGACGAATGAAGAGCTGACTGACGATGAAGCCAGGGAAATGCTGGCAAAGAGGTTTGAGGTTAATGCCGATGACATTAAGCTGAACGGAAACACCGCCACCTTTACGAAGGACGGTGCCCCTGTTACGGTTGACTGCGCCAACCTGAAAAAGCGCACCCTGAAGATCGAACGCAGCGAGGCTGCATCGGTGCAGAAGACTGTGGTGGTCACGGACGAGGCAACTCTGAATGCAGCCTATGAGGAACTGTGGGACGAGATCGTGGCGAAAAAGAAAGGGCTTGGAAAAGACGAGACCCTCTTTGTCGGTGACATTGAGATCACGGATACGGGCGAGGCCGTCAAGACGGAGGTCATTAAGTATATCAGGACAAAAGTCACGCAGGCTGATATGACCCCGGAGCAGCTGAAGGAAGCCCTGAAGAAACAGGCCGAGGCCGCAAAGACGCATATGGTCAAGGTCAATGAAGGAACCAAGTACGAGGAAACGCTGCCCAACTACTACGCTGGCGATAAGGCAGACATCTACTACAAGACAAAGGACGGCCAGCGATTAGAATGGTATCAGGTCGAAAAGGATAAGAACGGTTATTATTACTTGCAGTGGAACGGTGGTTTCGACTGGGAGAAGGTGTATGTCGAGAAGGTGGAAGTAAAGCCCACCAACATCAAGCACCTTGACCTTGCATCCGGCGCACAGCTGGAGAAGCAGGACGGCACATCCACGGATTGCGTGCTGGTCAACCCGACCCTGAAGTGGAACTACGAGGCCGATAAGCTGGTGGATAATGACCCGAGCAACACAGACGTGGGTCTGGACAGCAAGATCAGCTTTGACAACGAAGGTGGAAAGGGCCCGGGCCACTACGAGTACGAGCGCGGCGAGAACAATAATCCGAACCAGAGTGCTTTCTACAAGGTCACCGGTACGGTGGTCTACGATGTGGTGAAGGAAAACGGAAAGGTCAAGCTGTTTGGAAGTAGTAATGCAGCCTTCAATGCCTATCTGGAAGAAACCGGTCAGACGGAGACGTACCGGAACCTTGGCTGGTGGGAGAAGAAAGCATTCAGAGAGAAGATCAAGCAGACCTACATTGTGGAGATCGGGTCTTCCGATTCCAACCCCAACAGCCCGAGTGGCTATCAGGTCTACACCCAGAGCGCCGACATGACTGCCTATGGTTATATGACCCGGGATGCCAACACCTGCATCAACCGGACCTACAAACGGCAGGACGGTACTTGGGAGTACGTCGGCGGCTACGACCTGATGATCTCCAAGCTGGTTCAGACGAAAGAAGGCAAGGTGGTGGGCGAGACCGAATCCAAGGTCAAAAACATCTTTGCTCCCCTCAGCATCCGCACGTCGACAGACTACACCCACCGCAGCATGAAGCTCACCCAGATGACCACCGTGACTACTCAGCAAACAGAGGAAAAGAGAACGGATTTGGGCGGCAGTCAGGAGACGGTAAAGTACCTGTATGATCAGGAGATGACCGAAACCCCCATTACCAAGGAGAATAAGGTCGAAGGCACCGGTAAAGGCCACTACAAGAGCTTTACCAACCTGATCCGGAACATCTTTAACGGTGAGGGCACAGGCACCGTGGAAGGCGGCTTTATCAAGTACGAGTACCACACCGAGAAGGACAAGGAAGGCAACCCCGTGCCGTTTGAGGCAGACAAGATGGTAGTGACCACCAAGCAGGATGCGGAAGTGCACTACACCTTTACCTCTCAGGAGAGCCGGGATGTGTGGATCAAGGGCTACACCCAGACCGTGGTGCCGCCCGTGAACCCCGGCCCCGATTCCCCCGAGCTGCCGCCGGTGGAGGACGCAAAGCCCGCCACCGCCCCGGCCCCCGCCCCCGAGAACCCGGTGCTGCCCGTGGTGCAGGATGCAAGACCTGACCCCGCCCCCACTCCGGCTCCCACTCCGGCCCCCGCTCCTGAGACCCCGGTGCTCCCGGCGGTGCAGGATGCCAAGCTGATCCAGACCGGCACCAGCGGCTGGCTGGCAGACCTGATGCTGGGCGCAGGCATGGTGCTGTCTGCAGCGGGATATTGGATGGAGCGCAAGCGCAAGGCCATGTTCTACAAGTCCCAGCACTGAACCCCAACCCCCAAAGGCCCCGGGCAAACGCCCCGCTGACCCTTTGGGCCATGCATCACATTCCTTTGTAATCCCCCCAAAAGTTACTTCCCAGAATCTTTTGTTGATCGCTATCCCCTGAGGCAGCGGGCCCGCACGCCGCTGTCTCGCCCCGGAGGGTCCCGCAAGCCCTCCGGGGCTTTTTTTGTTGGCCGCATGGCCCGTTCCGGCAGAAAAAAACAGGGCTGCTCCACATCTCTGCGGGGCAGTCCTGTCTGGCTGCGCGGGGTCGGCGCACGGGCTTCCGGGGTTTCCGGAAGGGTGCGGCTCAGCGCGCGGTTTTCTTTTCCTCCGGAGCCTCCGGGTTGTTTTCCAGGTTCAGCTCGGGCATCAGCTCGTTGCTGATGATGGTCAGCATCTGTTCCAGCTTCTTCACGTCCTCTTTGGGAAAGCGCTTGTTCACCCGCTGGACCACCGTGCTCAGGTAGGAGTAGCTGATGTTGTAGTAGTCGATATACTTCTGGGTGGGCCGCAGGTGATACTCCCGGCGGTCGGTGGTGGACTGGATCTTTTCCACATAGCCCTTGCGCACCAGCGAGCCGATCTTATACGCCGCGTTGGGGGTGGAGATCTGCATCATCCGGGAAAACTCCGCAATGGTGGGCTCCCCCATGGCCATAATGCCCTCCATGCAAAAGGATTCCACCGTGGTCAGGGTCGCCTCACGGGTGGCAAAGCGCTGGAACACGTTCTGGTAGAAATGGAGCTTGAACTTGGTATAGACATCGTTGAATGCTTTTTCCAGCATGGTACGGTCTCTCTTCGAACACTCAATTTCCTTTAGTATATCACGCTTTGGCCTTTTTGCCCAGCTTTACGCGCAGAATGTTCAGCACCACCAGCTCCAGCACAATGGCAACGCCCAGCAGGATCAACGAGGTCCACAGGCTGGCGCTGCTGCCCAGGAACATCTGGGTCAGGCCGGTGATCACATAGCACGCGGCGGAACAGGATGCGGCGGTAATGGCGTAGGGCAGCTGGGTGGAAACATGGTTCACATGGCTGCAATGCGCACCGGCAGAGGCCATGATGGTGGTGTCGGAAATGGGAGAGCAGTGGTCGCCGCACACAGCGCCGGACAGGCAGGCCGCAATGGAGACCACCAGCATCTCGCCCTGCGGGAAAGCGTGGCAGACGATGGGGATCAGGATGGAGAAGGTGCCCCAGGAGGTGCCGGTGGCAAAGGCCAGGAACACCGCCACCAGGAAGATGATGACCGGCAGCAGGTTGGCAACGTAATATTTTGCACCCAGCAGGTTGGTCATGCCGGAAAGCGTCCAGGCCAGGGTCAGGATCAGCATGGGGCTGACCATGGCCTTGAAGCCCTCGGGGATGCAGGCGGCAAAATCCTGGAACGTCATCACGCTGCGGACACGGTAGAACACAAAGGTGAACATCAGGGCAATGCTGCTGCCCAGCACCAGACCGGCGGAGGCGTTGCAGTCGGAGAAGGCGGTGATGAAGTCCACGCCCTCAAAGAAGCCGCCGGTGTAGATCAGGCCAAGGATGCAGGCCGCGATCAGCACCAGCACCGGAGCCACCAGATCAATGACATGGCCGTGGGCATCGTCCCCGGCATCCACATCGTCGCCGTAGGGGCGGTCAGCCGTGGTGAAAAGGTCACCGGCCCGGGCGTTGTCCTCGTGCTGCTTCATGGAGCAGTAGTCCGTGCCCGTGAAGATGAGGAACAGGCTCATCACAATGGTCAGCAGGGCGTAATAGTTGTAGGGAATGGTGCGCAGGAACATGGTAAAGCCGTTGATGCCGGAGCCTTCCGGCACGCTGGAGGTAACGGCGGCGGCCCAGCTGGACACCGGCGCAATGATGCAGATGGGCGCGGCGGTGGAATCAATGAGGTAGGCCAGCTTTGCGCGGGAGACCTTCTGCCGGTCGGTCACGGGGCGCATCACAGAGCCAACGGTCAGGCAGTTGAAGTAGTCGTCCACAAAAATGAGCATGCCCAGAATCAGGGTGGCAAACTGCGCCCCGGCCCGGGTGTGGATGTGGGTGGAGGCCCAGCGGCCAAAGGCGGCGCTGCCGCCGGCCTTGTTCATCAGGGCCACCAGAATGCCCAGCATCACCAGAAAGACCAGAATGCCCACGTTGCTGCTGTCAGAGAGCTTGGCGACCATGCCGCCGTCCTCGTTGAAGAACAGGGTGGTGACCGCCAGCTCCAGGTTGCCGTTGGCAAAGAGCAGCGCGCCGGTGGCAATGCCCACCAGCAGGGAGGTGTAGACCTCCTTGGTGTTCAGGGCCAGCACAATGGCCACCACCGGCGGCAGCAGGGATAGCATGGAGCTGTACACCGCGGGGGTGTAGCTGGCCGGGTCGGCAATGGTGCCGGGGGTGGCTGCGGTGCACCACAGCAGCAGGGCAAACACCAGCAGTGCCCCCACCCAGGAGAGATTTGTCTTTTTCATAAATGATTCCTCACTTGATTTTTTGTCCCGGCCCGGGGCAGACTATCCCTATTGCAAACGGAAAGGGGGCCGCCGCCACGCCGGATTATAAAGCGCTGTATTTTGAGCTGTTCCGCGCCAACGAACAGGCCATCCGCCTGCTGACCGCCGCCCAGCAAAAGGCGGAAGCGCAGGTGATGGAAGAGGACAGAGAGCCGCTGTATGTGCACGGCCAGCCTGCCCACAATGCCAAAGGCTCCCCCTTTGGGGGAGCTGGCAGCGCCAACGGCGCTGACTGAGAGGGCGAGGCCGTTACCCCTTTTTGCTCTCTGCCTTTGCGGCAAACTTGGCGTTGTTGATGATGAACCGCTCGTGCACGCCGCCGCCCACGGGGCCTTTCTCGTCGTGCAGGGAGACCTTGAACACCAGCTTGCGGCCCTCCACAGCGGTCAGCTCGCTCTCGCAGGTCACGGTCATGCCCACAGGGGTGGGGGCGCTGTGCTCCAGCTCCAGCCGGGTGCCCACGGTGCCACAGCCCTCGTCCAGCGCGGCGGCAACGCTCATCCAGCAGGTCTTTTCGGCCAGTGCCACCAGCGCGGGGGTGGCAAACACGTCCAGCGTGCCGCTGCCCATGGTCTTTGCGGTGTTCTCGGAAGTAACGGCGACACTCTGCTCGCCGCGGATTCCAGCTTCCAACATAAAAATACATCCTTTCCAGATGCCCGAAGGCGAAAATTTAGAAATACATTGTTAGAATACCACACTTTTGGCACAGATGCACCTGTTTGGGCGTTTTTTTCTGCAAATCTCTTTCTGTTTGGCGCAATTTGCGGTATCATTGGCCCGAAAGGGATGGAAAAAAACATGAACGACTTCTGGAAATCCTACGATATCACCCATGCGGAGCTTGGCCCGAACTTCCGGTGTTACCCGCTGTACGGTAAAATCCATTTGATCGAGCTTGCCCTCTCGTTGGTGTTCATTGTGGGGATGGCCCTGTGGTACCGCCGCAGCTCGGCCTCTGCCCGGCGGCGCATCCTCGTGGGCGTTACCATTGCCCTGCTGGCCGATGAAGCTGCCCTGCTGCTGGGCATGGCTCTGACCGGTCAGTGGAACTGGAGCTATCTGCCTCTCCATCTGTGCAGCATCAATGTGTTCGTCTGTCTGTACAATACCCTCACCGATCAGAACTGGTGCAAGGAGGAACTCTATGCCCTCTGCATCCCCGGTGCGGCGCTGGCTCTGCTCTGCCCCAGCTGGCTGGACGTGCCCTCCTGGTGGACGCTCATCAATCTGCACTCGATCAGCATCCATGCCCTGCTGGTGCTCTACCCGGTTCTGCTTGTGGTGAGAGGCTACCGCCCCAGCGCCCGCCGTGCCCCGCAAGTGCTGGCTTTTTTGTTTGGCTCTGCCCTGCCTATTTACTTCTTGAATAAACCACTGAATACCAATTTCTACTTTCTGAACAATCCCTACGGCAATGTCATCACCAGTGCGTTTACCCGCCTGCTGGGTGAAAAATACTATATTCTGGGCTTTCTGCCCGCCATTGCGGTGGCGCTGTGTCTGATGTATCTGCCGTGGGTGGTAGCGGATGCCCGGCACAAAAAGAGAAAATAAGTGCTTTCTGCAAGCTGCCTTGTCCCCACCGGGCAGGGCGGCTTTTTGTTTGCCCAAAACGCCTGCTGTTTGCAAATTAAAACTGCAAATTTCTTGCGTTTTGCGGTTTGTTTTAACTATTTTGAAAAGTGGACAGAAATCTTTGCAAAACCCCTTGACAGAAGCTCTTCTGCATGATAACATGAACACATGAACAGACGTTCATGTAAAACGCGGCAAAAGGAGAACGGACATGATCGGATTGGAGCAGATGACCCCGGCGGGGCAGGAAAACACGGAACCGGTGGTGATGCCGGATGACGAGGTGCTGTATGAGCTGGCCGACCTGTTCCGGGTGTTCGGCGACTCCACCCGCATCAAGATCTTATATGCGCTGCATGACAATGAGCTCTGCGTGCAGGACATTGCCAATGCGGTGCAGCTGAGCCAGTCGGCAGTGAGCCACCAGCTTCGGGTGCTCAAGGACACCAAGCTCGTGCGCTTCCGCCGGGATGGCAAAACCGTTTACTATGCACTGGATGATGACCATGTGAGAAGCATCCTCTCGATGGGCATGGACCACATTGAGGAGTAAACGGAAAACGCAGTACAAAGCCTCCGGGCACACAAGGCGTGCCTGAGAGGTCCACATAAAATAAAGAGAGGTACCTATGATGAAGAAGACCTACAAGATCGAAGTTGACTGCGCAAACTGCGCCCAGAAGATGGAGGATGCCGCCAACACCGTTGCAGGTGTGGCACAGGCTACCGTCAGCTTTATGACCCAGAAGATGAAGGTCGAGTTTGCTGAGGGTGCAGAGCCCCACGATACCATGGTGAATGTTCTGGCTGCCTGCAAAAAGGTCGAGGACGACTGCGAGATCTTCGATATCTGAGGAAACAGGGGTTTGTAACTCCGGTGCGGCTCCCCTGCGGGGGAGCTTTTTGTGACGCATTTTTCGGGCAGAACAGCCCCAAAGCCGGTGTGGGAAACTGTGGAAAAGAAAACGGGTTTTCAACAGTTTCCACCGGGTTTTCAACAGCTTCTGCGAAAAAGTGCAAAAAGAAACGCGAAAAAGCAGGTTTTCTCCGGGAAAAGTCCGTGGAAAACTCAGGGGAAAACGTGGAAAAGTCTATCCCGCGGGGAAAACCTGTTGAATCCACCCCGCCCGCCGCGGCGCATTGCGGCCCAGAACCCAGAAAAAAGGAGAGTACAGATATGAATAAAAAGCAGAAGAAGAACCTGTACCGGATCATTGCTGCTCTGGTGCTGGTGCTCATCCTCAAATTGCTGCCCCAGTTCCCCACGCCGGTGGAGCTGCTGCTCTACTGCATCCCCTATCTGGTGGTCGGCTGGGATGTGCTCCGCAAGGCACTGCTGGGCATCAAGAACCGCCAGCCCTTTGACGAGTGCTTCCTGATGGCTGTTGCCACCGTGGGCGCGTTTGCGCTGGGCGATTATGTGGAGGGCTGTGCCGTTATCATCTTCTACCAGATCGGCGAGCTGTTCCAGAGCGTGGCCGTGGGCAAGAGCCGCCAGAGCATTTCCAGCCTGATGGATATCCGCCCCGATTACGCCAACGTTGAGGACGAGGACGGCAAACTGGAGCAGGTGGATCCCGATGATGTGGAGGTGGGCACCGTGATCGTGGTCCAGCCCGGCGAGCGGGTGCCCATTGATGGCATCATCGTGGAGGGAACCTCTGCCCTGAACACCGCCGCCCTGACCGGCGAGAGCCTGCCCCGGGATGTCCGCTCCGGCGATGAGGTCATCAGCGGCTGTGTGAACATGACCGGCCTGCTGAAGGTCAGAACCACCAAGGAGTTCGGCGAATCCACCGTTTCCAAGATCCTCGACCTTGTGGAAAATTCCAGCATGAAGAAGGCCCGCACCGAGAACTTCATCACCCGCTTTGCCCGGGTCTACACCCCCGCTGTCTGCTACGGCGCACTGGCACTGGCCTTTGTTCCCCCCATCGTTCTGCTGCTGATGGGCCAGCCCGCCCGCTTCGGTGACTGGATCTATCGCGCCCTGACCTTCCTGGTCATCAGCTGCCCCTGCGCTCTGGTCATCTCCATCCCGCTGAGCTTCTTCGGCGGCATCGGCGGCGCGTCTGCCTGCGGCATCCTGGTCAAGGGCTCCACCTATCTGGAAGAGCTGGCCCGCACCGGCATCGTGGTGTTTGATAAGACCGGCACCCTGACCCAGGGCACCTTCAAGGTGGTGGGCATCCACCCCGAAAACGGTGTGACCGGGGACGCCCTTGTGGAAGCCGCCGCACTGGCCGAGAGCTGGTCCAAGCACCCCATCTCCCTGAGCATCAAGAACGCTTACGGCAAGGACATTGACCCGAACCGTGTGACCGATGTGCAGGAGCTGGGCGGCCACGGCGTGACCGCAAAGGTGGACGGCAAAACCGTCGCTGCCGGCAACGCCCGCCTGATGGCAAAGCTGGGCCTGACAGTTCCCGAGATCACCGAGCCGGGCACCATCGTCCATGTTGCCATGGAGGGCAGATACGCAGGCTATCTGCTCATCGCTGATGTGGTCAAACCCCACAGTGCCGCTGCCATCAAGGGCCTGAAACAGGCCGGTGTCCGCAAGACGGTCATGCTGACCGGCGACGCAGAGCCTGTGGCAAAGGCCGTTTCCGCCGAGCTGGGGCTGGATGAATACCATGCAGGTCTGCTGCCCGGCGACAAGGTGGACCAGATCGAAACGCTCCTCGCCGCAAAGCAGCCCAAAGAAAACCTCGCTTTTGTGGGCGACGGCATCAACGATGCCCCGGTTTTGTCCCGTGCCGATGTGGGCATCGCCATGGGTGCTCTGGGCTCCGATGCTGCCATCGAGGCCGCTGACGTTGTCCTGATGGACGATGACCCGGCCAAGATCGCGCTGGCCATGCGCATTGCCCGCCGCACCCTGCGCATCGTGTATCAGAACATCGTGTTTGCTCTGGCAATCAAGTTCGCCTGCCTGGTGCTGGGTGCGCTGGGTCTGGCCAGCATGTGGACCGCCATCTTCGCCGATGTGGGTGTGATGGTGCTGGCTGTGCTGAACGCCACCCGTGCCCTGTACACCAAAGATCTTGCAAAAAAGAACGCGCAGTGACCGTGCTTTCTGCCCCCGCCTGAGTGCTGATGCCCCGGCGGGGGCTTTTCGCTGCCGGTGAATTGCATTCTGCCCGGAGTGATGGTACAATAGGACACAGTGACTCCCGCCGCCGGACGTTTTTCCGGCAGATAGATGGAAGAAAGAAGGCTTTTTATTATGAGCATGAACACGGTTCCTGAGCGTCTGGCCGCCCTGCGGGCTGCCATGAAGGCCAACGGCGTGGACGTTTATCTGATCCCGGTGGGTGACCCGCATTCCAGCGAGTACCTGCCCGACCATTACACCTCCCTGACCTATTTCTCCGGCTTCCACGGCGAAAACTCCAACTTCGTCGTCACCCCCACCGAGAGCGCTGTCTGGGCAGACGGCCGCTATTTTGTGCAGGCCGAAAAGGAGATTGCCGGTACCGAGATCCAGCTGATGCGGATGGGTGAGCCGGGCGTGCCCACCGTGGAGGAATACTGCGGCAAGGTGCTGCCTGAGAACGGCGTGCTGGGCCTGTGCGGCCTGACCGCTTCCTGCGGGCTGGTGCGCGGCGTGCAGAAGGAGCTGGATGCCAAGAAGGGCACCATCAAGACCCTGAACCTTGAGGATGAGCTGTGGACCGAGGGCCGCCCCGCCCTGCCTGCCACCCCGGCATGGATCCTGCCCAAGGAGTATGCAGGCTTCTCCCCTGCCGAAAAGCTGGAGCGCCTGCGCGGCAAGCTCAAGGAGCTGGGCTGCACCGCACAGCTGGTGGGCAAGCTGGATAATCTGGCCTGGCTGCTGAACCTGCGTGCCATGGATATCCAGTGCACTCCCTATGCCATGTCTTACTGCTATGTGACCCCGGAGCGCGCGGTGCTCTTCATCAACACCGCACGTCTGGGCGCGGAAGCTGCCGCAGAGCTCAAGGCCAACGGCGTGGAGATCCAGGAGTACGATGACGTGCTCAAGTTCCTGGCCGCTGAGACCGAGCCCCAGACCGTGCTGGCCGACCCTGCATCCGTGAACTTTGCTGTTTACGAGACCCTGCAGAACAACGCCGCCCTGACCGTCAAGGATGAGGCCGACCCCCTGCTGCCCATGAAGGGCGTGAAGAATGAGGTCGAGCTGGCTCACGACCGCGAAGCCCATCTGCGGGATGCGGTTGCCATGGTGCGGTTCCAGAAGGAGCTGGAAGAGCGTCTGGCTGCCGGGGAAGAGCTGACCGAGCTGACTGTGGACGAGATCCTCCACAAGTACCGCTCCGCACAGGACAAGTTCATCGTGGAGAGCTTTGGCACCATTGCCGCCTACGGTGGAAACGCTGCCATGATGCACTACCACGCCACCAAGGAGGACCATGCCAAGCTGGAGCGCAAGGGCTTCCTGCTGGTGGACAGCGGTGCCACCTATCTGGACGGCACCACTGATATCACCCGCACCTACCCGCTGGGTGAACTGACCGAGGACGAAAAGCTGTTCTACACCTGGACCCTGCAGTGCCACATCGACATTGCAAAGGCTGTCTGGCTGAACTACTGCGACGGTCACATGCTGGATACCATCGCCCGTGAGCCGCTGTGGCGGCACCTCATCAACTACCGCTGCGGCACTGGCCACAGCGTCAGCTTTGTGGGCAACGTCCACGAGGGTCCCCACTCCCTGAACGGCCGCAACACCACGGTGTTCCAGCCGGGCATGATCATCACCGATGAGCCGGGCGTGTACGAGGCCGGTCAGGTGGGCATCCGCATTGAGAACGAGCTGGAGTGCTACCACAAGGCCGACAACCAGTACGGCACCTTCCTGGCCTTCCGTCCGCTGACCTTTGTGCCCATTGCCACCTCTCCTGTGGTGCCCGGTGTCCTGACCCGGGACGAGCTGGACTGGCTGAACGCCTACCACCGCGAAGTGTTTGAGAAGCTGGCTCCCCGCCTGAATGAAGAAGAGCGGGATTGGCTGGCAAAGAAGTGCGCTGCCATCGGAGCATAACCACAAAAAAGGGAGACCCCGCAGGGGGTCTCCCGATTTTGGTTTATTCTTTCCGGTTTTTCCAATATTCCTTGGCTTCCTCAATGATCTTTTTGAAGGGGCCGGAGGGGTAGGTGCTCTCGGCGATATCCACCAGGAACTTGTACAGCTGGGGCCGCACCTCCTCGTACATCCCAAGGCGGGTGTAGAGGTCTTTATAATACCGGAACGTCTGGATCTTGTTCTGCACGATGGAGGCCGGGTTGATCTGGGTGTGGCAGATGCTCTGGGGATTCTGGACGTAGTAGTAACCGGCTTTGTCAATGGAAACAAAGGCCTCGGCATACTGGATATACTGCATGTTGAACACCAGATCCTCGGCCCATTTCAGCTCGCTGGTGAACTGGATGTCATTGCCGGTGAGCAGGATGCGGCGGTAGAGCTTGTTCCAGAGCACACTGTAAAAGTAGGAGGCAGGCTTATCCATCAGCCGCAGGGCAAAGGTGTCCTTGTCGTAGACCCCGGCGGGCAGGAAACCGTATTCCCGCACCTCAGGGGGCCGGGCAACACTCATCACGCCCAGATTGTCCTCCAGCTTTTCCAGCACCTGCTCGGGCTTTGTGGCCCCGGCGGGGATCACCATCTTGTAGGGCGCAATCACAAGATCTGCGTGGTGCGTCTCGGCGGCTTCCACCAGATGCTGGGTGAAGTCCGGGTCGATGTAGTCATCGCTGTCCACGAACTGGACATACTCGCCCCCGGCCAGCTTCAGGCCCAGGTTGCGGGTGTCGGACACGCCGGAGTTCTCCTTGTCCACCAGCACGATGCGGCTGTCCTTGGCGCGAAACTCCTCACACACGGGCAGGCTGTGATCCTTGGAGCCATCGTTCAGGATGATGAGTTCAATGTTTTTATAGGTCTGGTTCAGGATGCTGCCGATGCAGCGGGCCAGATGATTCTGAGCGTTGTATACGGGCAGGATGATGCTGACGAGCGGCTGATCCATGGCGGTGTCCCCCATTTCTTTTTTCGTCCATAATACTCCCTCATGGCGCAAAAATCAAGCGCTGTGCAGAGAGAAAGGAGGAGCGGATATGATCTTTCACATTGCGGTGTGCAGCCCGGACCCTGTGCTGCGGGGCCGGGTGCAGCGCCACTGCATGGAATATTATGCCCGCCGGGCCGATGCCTGCATCGTGGAGCAGCTGGAAAGCACGGCGGCCCTGCTGCGGCAGGAGGAAGCAGGCTCCCGGTACGAGCTCTACCTCATCGAGCTGCCTGCCGCCAACCCGTGCAGCGGCCTGCAGGCGGCTGCAGAGCTGCGCCGCCGGGGTGTGCGGGCCCCGCTGGCCTTTCTGGCCCACACCACGGCCTATGCCTACGAAGCGTTCCGGGTGAACGCGATGCAGTACCTGCATATCCCGTTCCGTCCGGAGCAGCTGACAGCCCTGCTGGACCGGGCCACCGAGCCGGAATACGGCCCGGTCATCCCGGTCGCCACGGCCATGGGTCTGCGGGCCCTGCCCTTTGCGGACATCGAATATCTGGAGTGCACCCATCATGTGGTGCACTACCACCTTGCCAGCGGCGAGGACGTGGCCTCCCTCTCCCTGCGGGTGCCCTTTTCCGAGGTGGCAAAGCCCCTGCTGGCCGATGCCCGTTTTCTGCAGCCCCACCGCTCCTATGTGGTCAACCTTGCCGCCGCCGCCCAGCTCTCCGCCGGAGAGCTCTGGATGCGCAGCGGGGCACGGGTGCCCATCCCCCGGGGGCGTGAGCCCGCCGTAAGGGCGGCGTTCCGGGCGTTTCTGGAAGGGTAAGGTGTCTTACAGGAGCAGCTCGTTTTCTTTGCGGTCGGAGCAGCGGGCTCTCAGAAAATCGGTCACCCGCGCGACAATGGCGGCATCCACAGACCGGGCGTGAACCGGACAGCGGGAAACACAGCGCATACAGGTAATGCACTTGGACGGATCGGTAACGGTGAAGTTATCGTAGGAGATGGCTCCCACGGGGCATTCCCGTGCGCAAAGCCCGCAGGAAATGCAATTGGCATTGACAGTGGGAATCAGCCCGGCCCGCTTCGCTTTGCAGTTGTGCTCTCCGGGAATTGGCGGGCAGGTATCGGAGCCGGAAGTGAATTTTTCGAGGATCTGCTTGCCGAAAACGGCCAGCTGCTGGCAATCGGTATCGTCTGGACGGCCGGCGGCAAATTCGGGCAGCAGACTGTGTGCCGCAACGGCAGAAACTGTGGCAATGGGCTGGAACCCGGCGTTCCGGGCATAGTCTTCCATCTGGGCAAGGGTGTTATCAACGGCACGGTTGCCGTAGACCGCTGCCAGGGCGCAGCGGGCACCATTGCCCTGTAAGAGCGCCAGACGGTCCAGAGCGGGCTGAGGTGCCATGGCTTCAAAAGCTGGCATGGCAATCAGAACGAGGTCATCTGCGCTGAATGGAATGGCAGGTGCGGTAAAGTTCTGTGCGGACAAGTCAATGGTCTGCACATTCGGCCAGGTCTCGGTGAGCGCCTTTGCAACACGTTCCGTGCCGCCGGTGGGGCTGAAAATGAGTTGGAAACAGGTCATAAGAAATCCTCCTTGATGTAAAAAATAAAACTACATCTTAAAATGGAGTATACCACTGAAAAGATGTAGTGTCAATATTTACACCAAAAGGAAGATGCGATAAAATAAAAGAGGGAGGGTTACGCCTATGCACATCAGCAATAAATGTTCCATTGCGGTTCACTGTCTGGTTTTTCTTTCAGAGTACGGTGAAAGGGAAAAAGTGACCAGTGAACTGCTTTCATGTTCGACAGGGTGCAACCCAGTCACCATCCGCAATATTCTCAGTGCCCTGAAAAAAGGCGAGATCATCACGGTAAAGCCCGGTACGGGCGGTGCGGAGCTTGCTCTGCCGCCGGAGAAGATCGATCTGTATCGGATCTGTTCCGTCGTAGACCCGGAGGCAATTGATAAAATGATCGGGATCCATCATTCTCCTTCGCCCTTTTGCCCGGTGGGCCGGAACATCGGCAATGTGCTGGGGAAAACCTATGACACACTGAAAAACAATTTGATCGCCAGTATGAAAACCATCACGCTGGAACAGATCCTTGCCGACTATCACGAGGTTCTGGCAGAAGAAAAAAATAAGAAGAGCTGAAAATGTAAAACCCCGCCTTTTTTGGCGGGGTTTTATTGCTGTATCCTTATACCTTATTCCAGTCCAGCTCCGTCCAGTCGGTCAGGAACTGGTCGCTGACCTCCCGCAGGGCGGGCTCATCGGACTTGCTGGCGGCATCGGCGATGCCGATGACGTGGAAGCCTGCGTCGTGGGCGGTGCGGGCGGCGTAGAGGGAATCCTCACAGACAACGCACCGGTTGGGGTCAGTGCCGCCCAGGCGTGCAAGGGTCTGGAAAAATACATCCGGCCTGCTCTTGTGGAGCGCCCCCTGTGCCTCCACATAGAAGTCGAAATATTCATCGATGCCCAAACGGGTGAGCACGGTGCGGCACTGGGCGCTCCAGGTGTTGGAGCAGATGCACATGCGGGCACCCTCGGCCTTCAGGCGGGCCAGCAGCTCCCGCACGCCGGGTTTGAGCTCCACGGTCTCGTAGAGCTTGGTGATAACATCCCACATCACATCGTTGTAGTCCTCCATTTTCAGGGGCAGGTTGTACTCCCGGATGAGGTAGGCCGCGCCATCGGCCATGCCCATGGCCAGGAGCGTTTTGTGGAGGTCAGATTTTGGGGTGCGGCCATAGCGGGCCAGCAGGGCATCGGGCGCGCCCTCCCATACCACGGTCATGCTGTCGGTCAGGGTGCCGTCCATATCAAAGATCCAGTTGTTGCAGTGCATTGTTTTACCTCCACCATCGTTTCACACAAGTTAACAAAATTATACCATGGATTTTGTTCCAAAAACAGGGAGAATTTTTCCGGAAAATATGGTATACTTTTGACAGATTTCCAAAGAATGACTAGGAGGCGTTCCAGATGGCACAGAATGATACCCCGGTCAAGGCACTGGTGCTGGCAGGCGGCGGTGCGCGCGGCAGCTATCAGGTGGGTGTGTGGCGTGCCCTGACCGAGCTGGGCTGGCGGCCCCAGATCATCACCGGCACCAGTGTGGGCAGCCTGAACGGCGCCATGTTTGCGCTGGATCTGTACGAAACGGCCCGGGATATGTGGATGAGCATCCGCAGCCAGGACGTGATGGAGCTGCCGGAGGAAAACGCCGACCTTTCTGAGCTGCACGCCTTCCTGCGGGAAGTGGTGCGGGACGGCGGCATGGACGTGACCCCGCTGGAAGAGATCGTGGAGCGGGTGCTGGATGAGGATGCCCTGCGGGCTTCGCCCATCCGGTTCGGCCTTGTCACCGTGGAAAAGCGGGGGCTGAAGCCCCGGGAGCTGACGCTGGAGGATATCCCGGCGGGCAAGGTAAAGGATTATCTGCTGGCCTCGGCTGCCTGTTTCCCCGCCCTGCGGGCAAAGCAGATCGACGGGGTGCAGTTCCTGGATGGCGGCTACCGGGACAATATGCCCACCGCGCTGGCCCAGAAGATGGGCGCGGAGGAGCTGGTCTGTGTTGATCTGGAAGGGGTGGGCATCACCCTGCCCAACCGCACCGGCCTGCCCACCACCATGATCCGCAGCTACTGGGAGCTGGGGGATATCCTCCACTTTGACCCCGATACCGCCAGACGGAACATGGAGCTGGGCTACTACGATACCCGCCGCGCCATGGGATATCTGCGGGGCTGCGCCTATGCTGTTTCCACCAGCGCTGAGAGCTGTGAGGATGCCGCCGCCTTTGCGTGGAAATTCCAGCAGGTGCAGAAGGCGGTGCGGGAAAAATACCCCGTGACCCTGACAGCGGATGCGGCCCTGCTGCTGGCCAACATGAAGGATGCCCAGCTGGCCCCGCTGGAAGCTGCCGCCGAGGATGCGGGCGTGGACCCCACCGTGTTCTATACCACCCGGACGCTGGCGGAAGCCTTTTTGGAAAAATGCGACCGGGAGCGCATCGAGAGCTTTGCGCCCCTGTTTGAGGGCAGCGGCAATGCGGCACAGGCCGCACGGGCCGCTCTGCTGCCCAATACGTTCTTACAGGCATTGGTCTGCCGTGCCCTTACCGGGCCGGTACTGCCGGAGGTGATCGAGGAATGAAGGTCTATCAGGGACACAGCGCCTCGCCGGGCCTTGTGATGGGACAGGTGAGCCGGTTGGAGCGCTGGCACGAAAATTTTGCCACCGGGCCGTTCAACGCGGAACGGGAACAGCGTCTGCTGGAAAACGCTGTCCGGACAGCCCAGCGTGAGCTGGACGGCATGGCAGACCGCAGCGGCCCCACGGAGCAGGCCATCTTCCTGTTCCAGAGCATGATGCTGGAAGACGAAGGCTTTATGAACGAGGTCAAATTCCAGATCAAGGCGGGCATCAGCGCTGCCGAGGCCATGTACCGTGCGGGCAACCGCTATGCAGAGCAGCTTGCGGCCATGGAGGACAACGCCTACATGCAGCTGCGCAGTGCGGATATTCTGGATGCCGCCCGCCGCGTGGTGAACGTGCTGACCAACCGTCCCCGGGTCTGGCTGGCGCTGGATCACCCGGTGATCCTGGCGGCAGAGATGCTGATGCCCAGCGATCTGTTCAGCGTTCCGGCGGGGATGATCCTGGGCATCATCACTTCGGAGGGCAATAAGCAGAGCCACGCGGCGATCATTGCGCGGGCCATGCACATTCCCTGCGTGGTGCAGGTGGGGCAGGCGTTCCTGGACGACTGCGACGGCCGTACTGTGGTGCTGGATGCCAACAACGGCGAGTGCATCCTGGACCCGGATGCCAACACCCGCCAGCAGGCGGTCAGCCGCATCTGTGAGCTGCAGTGGGAGAGCGCGGAAGCCGCCCGCATCAGCGTCCTGCCCAACCGGACAAAGGATGATGTGCCGTTTGAGCTCCTGGCTAACTGCTACGGGCAGGAGGATATTGAATCGGCGCTGCAGGCAGGCGCTTCCGGCGTGGGCCTGCTGCGCAGCGGCTATATGATGCTGCCGGGCCGCCCGGTGGACGAGCAGGAGCAGTTCGTGTTCTATCAATCCTGCATTGCCGCCGCAAAGGGCGGTGTGGTGACAGTGCGCACCTTTGATTTTGGTGTGGACCGCGCCATGGCCGATATCCATAGGGGGCTGGAATCCTCCAAGCTGGGCCTGCGGGGCATCCGCAGCAGCCTGCGCCAGACCCATCAGTTTGAGACGCAGATCTGCGCCCTGCTCCGGGCGGCGGCCCACGGCCCCCTGCGGGTCATGTTCCCCATGGTGACCAACCTCGAAGATTGGGATGAGGCCATGCGGCTGGTAGCGCACTGCCGCCAGCTGCTGCGGGAGCGCGGGGAGGAGTTTGACCCGAACACGCCCTTTGGCGTGATGTTCGGGGTGCCCTCGGCCTGCCTGACGGCAGAGGAATTCGTGGAGCACGGGTGCAATTTCTTTGTCATCGAGACAAACGACCTGACCCAGTACACCCACGCGGTGGATCGGGATATCTCCATTGCCGAGCGCTACTACCGCCCGGCCAGCCACGCAATGAAAAAGCTCATCCGCATGGTGGTGGAGGCTGCCCGGGAGGGCGGGATCCCCGTGACCATCTGCGGCAGCGCGGTGGGCAATCCGGCCAACACCCTGCAATATCTGCAGCTGGGCCTGCGGAGCTTCTCGGTCAGCCCGCAAAACCTCATTGAGGTGAAAAAAGCGCTGATGAACGCGAAAATAAAGTAAACAAAAAGGACGGCATGCGCCGTCCTTTTTGTATATGTGGAAATAAAAATTACTCCAAGTTGCCCGTCAGGGTCATCACGGCAGAGAGCACTGCCAGCGGGGCGGTCTCGCACCGGAGGATGCGGGGGCCGAGGCCGACCGTTTTCACACCGGCATTGGCGGCCATTTCAGCCTCTTCTGCGGCAAAGCCGCCCTCGGCACCGGTGATGAGGGCGATCTTCAGCCGCTGGCCGTCGGCAGGCTTTGCGTCTGCCAGCAGCTGGCGCAGGGGCGCGCCGCCCAGCTCGTAGCAGAAAAGCACGAGATCGTACCCTTCCAGACTGCGGCAGAGGGCCCCGAAGTTGGGCAGGGGCAGGGCGACATCCGGCAGCACGCCCCGGCCGCACTGTTTGGCGGCTTCAAAGGCGATGCGGTTGTAGCGCTCGTTTTTCTGCTCCTCCTTTTTGGGGGCGGCCACGCAGTACCGGCTGAAGAAGGGCACAAAGTGGGTGCAGCCCAGCTCCACGCCGTGGCGGATGACCTGTTCCAGCTTGTCCTGCTTGGGGTAACCCACGAACAGGGTCACTTCCACGCTGGGCTCGGCGGCGCTGGGATAGCCCGGCTCCACGCTGAACTCCACCGTCTCCGGCCCAAAGCCGGTAATGGTGGCGGTGTATTCCACGGCGTTGCCGTCACATAAGATGACAGTGTCCCCCAGCTTGCCCCGCATCACGCGGGAAAGATGATGGGCATCGGCCCCCCGCAGGGTGGCGGTGCCATTGGAGATTTCGGTTGTAAAATAACGGTGAGGCATAGTGGTTCTCCTTAAACGTCCTCGCCCTCTCAGTCTTTGCTTCGCAAATCCAGCTCCCCCAAAGTGGGAGCCCTTGGCAGTCCACGCAAACTTCATCTTTTTGCCAAGGCCTCTCCCTTTGGGAGAGGTGGCACCGAAGGTGACGGAGAGGGCAAGCCAGCTGAAAGAAATCATGAAAGCTTCTGTAATTACGCTTTTTTGCAGACGATGCACTCCCAGCCGCGCTTCTCCTTCACTTCCTGCACGGTCAGGCCGACGGCTTCCAGAGCGGCGATCACCTCGTCCTTGCGGCTGTCGATGATGCCGCTGGCAATAAAGGTGGCGTTTTCGGCCATCAGGCCGGGCACGGCGGGGGCAAGACTGATGATGGCGTTTGCCACGATGTTGGCGGTGATGATATCGTACCTGCCGCTGGCCTTGTCGGACAGGTCGCCCACCAGAACGGTCAGCTTGTCGGCCACGCCGTTCAGGGCGGCATTCTCGCCTGCGGTGCGCACGGCCACGGGGTCGATGTCCACACCCTCGGCACTGCCTGCGCCCAGCTTGAGGGCGGCAATGGCAAGGATGCCGCTGCCGGTGCCGATGTCCAGCACCCGTTCACCGCCGCGCACCCGCTCGTCCAGCGCTTCCAGGCAGAGGCTGGTGGTCTCGTGGCCGCCGGTGCCAAAGGCAAGGCCGGGGTCAAGGATCAGCTTGACGCGGTCGGTGTCGTACTCCTGCCAGGAGGGCACGATGGCCAGCCGTTTGCCAATGTCCATGGGGTGGTAGTATTTGCGCCAGCCGTTCTGCCAGTCTTCCTGCTCCACGCCCTCGGTCTCCACGGTGTAGGCGATGCCTGCCGCTTCCATCCGGGCCTGAATGAGGGCCAGCGTCTCCACGGGGGAAGCGCCCGGCTCCAGATACATGTGGATGATCACAGTGTCGCGGGGCTTGTCCAGCAGCTCCTGCTCGATCAGATCCACATGGGCGATCTCGGCCACCTGCTGCTCGATGTCGCTGTAATCCTCGATATAGATGCCGCCTTCGGCGATCATGGTGGCAACGGCCTCGGCGTTGTCGGCAACGGCCTTGGCCACGGTCAGGCGGATATCAGTCCATTCCATAAAAGAACCTCCCTGGGTCTTGTGTTTTCTATTTATAAGTATAGTACCCGATTCCGGCGCGGGATGCAAGCGGTTTGGGGAGAAAGAGCAAAAGAAAAGTTTTTTCAAAATCCTGCTCTGAAATGCGCAATAATTCCAAAAAGTTTTTCACGAAAGATGCAAATTCAAGGATTTTTGGTGCAAAATTGCGAAAACGGGCGTGGACCCTATTTCTTTTTTTCGGAGGATGTGTTAAAATATTGTTACGCAATTATGGACAGCCTGCAACCAGAGGCCTCCATAACAACAACATTCTTTAAGGAGGAATGTGTCTTATGATGAAGTATCTCCAGAAACTGGGCAAAGCTTTGATGCTTCCCGTCGCTGTGCTGCCGATCTGCGGCATCCTGATGGGTCTCGGTTATGCTCTGGCCCCGGGTGTCATGGGTGTCCCCGGTGCTGCAACTTCCGGTGCAGCTTACACCGTTGGCTTCCTGCTGGTCAAGGCAGGCGGCGCTCTGATCGATAACATGGCATGGCTGTTCGCCATCGGTGCAGCCGTGGGCCTGGCTGATGACCACGACGGTACCGCTGGTCTGGCTGGCCTGGTCAGCTACCTGATGATGCAGCAGCTGCTGAGCCCCGGCGTGGTCAGCATGGTGCGCACCCTGGAAGAGGGCACCGCTACCTACATCGCTTTCCAGAAGGTGGCCGGCAACTCTTTCATCGGCATCCTGGCCGCTGTGGTGGGTGCAGCCTGCTACAACAAGTTCAAGAGCACTCAGATGCCTGACTGGCTGGCATTCTTCTCCGGCAAGCGCTTCGTTGCAATCGCCACCGGCCTGATCTCCATCGTTGTTTCTGTCGCTCTGCTGTTCGTCTGGCCCGTCATCTTCGATGCACTGGTCGCCATTGGCAGAGGCATCGCAGGCATGGACGGCATCGGCGCTGGCATCTACGCCTTCCTGAACCGTCTGCTGATCCCCACCGGCCTGCACCACGCTCTGAACAACGTGTTCTGGTTCGACACCATCGGCCTGGGCGACCTGTCCCACTTCTGGGCAGGCGAGACCTCTGCTGACGTGGGCTGGAGCCTGGGTATGTACATGTCCGGCTTCTTCCCCTGCATGATGTTCGGTATCGCCGGTGCTGCACTGGCTATGGTCCGTACCGCCAAGAACAAGAAGGCTGCCATCGGTCTGGTTTTGTCCGCTGCTATCTGCGCCTTCGTCTGCGGCGTTACCGAGCCCTTTGAGTTCGGCTTCATGTTCCTGTGCTTCCCGCTGTACGTTGTGTACTCCGCTCTGTACGGCATCTTCACCATCATCACCTACTACTCCGGTTTCCGTGCTGGCTTCTGCTTCTCCGCAGGTGCTACCGACCTGGTGTTCTCCGCTTCTCTGCCTGCAGCTGCTAAGACCTGGATGATCATTCCTCTGGGCATCGCTGCATTCGTGGTGTTCTACTTCGTGTTCTACTTCGCCATCACCAAGTTCGACCTGAAGACCCCCGGCCGTGAGGACGAGGATGCCGAAGAGGCTGAGAAGAAGGTCGTTCTGGCCAACAACAACTACACTGAGGTTGCTGCTGGCGTGCTGAAGGCCATCGGCGGCAAGGAGAACGTCTCCAGCGTGGACTACTGCGCTACCCGCCTGCGCTTCACCATTAAGGACTACACCGCTGTGGATGAGAAGGCTGTGAAGGCTGCCGGTGCTGCCGGTGTCATCCGCCCCGACAAGACCACTTGCCAGGTCATCATCGGCACCAAGGTGCAGTTCGTGTATGATGAGCTGAAGAAGATGCTGTAAGCATCCTTCTGAGCACGTTTCCGTGCGGAAGGCTGGTTGCTTCCGCATCCATTCCCAAACTGTAAAAATGCCGCTGAGGGCGGGCGTTTACGCCCCGCTTTCGGCGGCATTTTGTTTTGTTCACAAACCGGCTACCCTTTTGGCCGGAAAATATGCTATACTGACAACAACAAAGCAAAATAACAGGAGGTTCCCCATTATGAAGATCATTCGTGCAAAAGATTACAAGGACATGTCCCGCAAGGCTGCCAACATCATCTCCGCACAGGTCATTATGAAGCCCAACTGCGTGCTGGGTCTGGCGACCGGCGGCACCCCTGTTGGCGCATACGCTCAGCTGGTGGACTGGTACAACAAGGGCGACCTGGATTTCTCTGAGGTCACCACCGTCAATCTGGACGAGTACCGCGGCCTGCCCAAGGAGCATCCCGAAAGCTATTGGAGCTTTATGCACAAGAACCTGTTTGACAAGGTCAACATCCGCCCCGAGGCCATCCATCTGCCCGACGGCACCAACCCCGATGCTGCGGATGCCTGCAAAAAGTACAACGAGATCATCCACAGCGTGGGCGGCATCGACCTGCAGCTGCTGGGCCTTGGCCCCAACGGCCACATCGGCTTCAACGAGCCGGGCGAGGCCTTTGAGCTGGAGACCCACTGCGTGGATCTGACCCCTGCCACCATCGAGGCCAACAAGCGCTTCTTTGACGGCAACGAGGATCTGGTGCCCAAGCAGGCCTACACCATGGGCATCAAGACCATCATGCAGGCCCGCAAGGTGCTGGTGGTGGCCAACGGTCTGGCAAAGGCAAAGGCAGTCAAGGCGGTCGTCTCCGGCCCTGTGACCCCCGAGTGCCCGGGCTCCATCCTGCAGATGCACCCCGACTGCATCCTTGTGGCCGATGAGGAAGCACTGAGCCTGCTGTAAGACAAAACCTCTCCGTCTGCTTCGCAGACGGAGAGGTTTAGGAGGCAATAAAATGATCATCAAAAATGCTCTGATTTATACCCCCCGCCACACCTTTGAGGAGGGGAGCCTGACCATCCGGGAGGGGCGCATCGTGCCCTTTGCACAGCCGGAGGAAGGCGAAGAAATCGTGGATGCCAAGGGCGCTTACGCTCTGCCAGGCCTTGTGGATATCCACTTCCATGGTGCCATGGGCAAGGATTTCTGTGACGGCAATGAAGAAGCCATCCAGACCCTGGCCGATTTTGAGGCCGGTAAGGGCGTGCTGGCCATCTGCCCCGCCACTATGACTTTCTCAGAAGAGATACTGAACGGCGTGATGGATGCCGCCGCCGCCCATCAAAACGGCAGAGGCGCAGACCTTGTGGGCATCAACATGGAGGGCCCCTTCATCAGCCCCAACAAGGTGGGTGCCCAGAACCCGGAGTATCTCCACAAGGCGGATGTTGCAATGTTCCGCCGCCTGCAGAAGCGGGCAAACGGCCTGATCAAGCTGGTGGATATCGCCCCGGAGGAGCCGGGTGCGCTGGAGTTCATTGCCGCCTGCCATGACGAGGTGCGCATCTCCATTGCCCACACCTGCACCAGCTACGACACCGCCAACGCCGCCTTTGACGCAGGCGCGACCCACATGACCCACCTGTACAACGCCATGCCCGGCATCACCCACCGGGAGCCCGGCCCCATCATTGCGGCGCTGGAACGGGGCGCGGAGGTGGAGCTCATCACCGACAACGTTCACATCCACCCGGCCATGGTGCGGTTCACCTTCAACACCTTCGGGGATGACCATGTCATCCTGATCGCCGACAGCATGATGGCCTGCGGCCTGCCCGACGGCCAGTACAGCCTGGGCGGTCAGGCGGTCACGGTCAGCGGCCCCCGCGCCACCCTGACCGAGCACCCCGGCACCATTGCGGGCAGTGCCACCTGCCTGTACGACTGCATGAAGCGTGCCGTGCTGGAGATGAACGTCCCGCTGGAAAGCGCTGTCCGCGCCGCCAGCGAAAACCCCGCCAAGAGCATTGGCATCGACAATGATTACGGCAGTCTGGCTGCAGGCCGTTACGGCAATGTGATCCTGGCAGACAAGGAACTGAATATTCAGGCTGTCTACCAGAAAGGAACCCGTATCGTATGAACCCCGAGAACCTGACCTGGCGGCTGCTGACCGCCGAAGAGCTGACGAACGTTTACCTGAACGAGATGCGCCGGGATTTTCCTGCCGGAGAGCTGAAGCCCCTGAGCATGATCCTGAACAGCGAGGCCGCCGGTACCGCCCACACCTGGGGCGTGTATGAGGACGACGCGCTGGTGGCGTATCTGTTGATGGTGCGGCCCGTGGGCTGTGAGGTGAGCCAGCTGGACTACTTTGCCGTTCTGCCCCAGTATCGGGCCGGCGGCATCGGAGCCGCTCTGCTGGCCGCCCTGCCTGACCACGAGAAGGGCGCGCAGGCCATCCTCATTGAAGCGGAGTGCCCCGAAAAAGCCGAGGACGAGGCCATGGCTGTGCGCCGCCTGGGCTTTTACGCCCGGTGCGGGGCCAAGGACACCGGCTGGACAGAGCGTCTCTTTGATGCCTGGTTCCGAGTGCTGGTGCTCCCCTGCTGCGGCGGAAAGGTGCGCAGCCCCGAGGAAGCCGTGCGGCAGCTGGCAGACTGCTACCGCCGCACCATGGGCGAGCCCCAGTGGCGCAGGAACGTCACCTTCTACCGCCCCGATGGCGTGGAAGTCGAGCTTTAACGACGGTGCTTTGTCAATCCGTGCAGACTTTCCCGATATGCCAAGGGCTCCCCTATTAGGGGAGCTGGCGAGCGCAGCGAGACTGAGGGGTTGAATTCTGTCCCTTGACAGTCTGGGTAAATATGGTACTATGATGATAGGAACAAACCAGATCTGAAATGGGAGGAATTTCTGATGCGCAATGTTTTTTCCCGCCGTGATTTTCTGAAAGCATCTGCCGCCGCTGTGCTGGCCGCTTCTGCCGCTGGTGTCCTCACCGGCTGCGATGGGGGCGGCAGCGAGATCCCGTCCGCAACCATCGGGCTGGGTGAGTTTGAAGTGACCATGACCGGCAACATGACCATCACTGGTGATGAGGTCGTGGGCAATGAGAACGCCAACGGCTACCTTTGCAAACCCAATGTGCGGATTCGGTACAATGGTGCAGCCAGCGAGATCAAATACAATTTTGCCGGTGTCTTTGTGGCAAAAATTGATAAGACCGCGCTGGAACTGACCAATGGAAAAGAGGAAATCTCCTCTAAACTGACAAAGACTTATGTGCCGCAGTTCCGTGCAAAGGCCAGTGGGTACGGTTCTTTTAAGCAGGGCGTACCCTTCAAGCTGTATGTGACCCTGCAAGGCAGGACAGCTGAGTTTGCTCTGACGAGTGACGGCAAAGTGACAGTCTCCGCTGTCGATAAAGTCTAATATCCCCCAAAAGCCCGAGGTGCACCTGCACCCCGGGCTTTTTTGCGCCCAAATTTTACATTGGGGCAAAAACATGTCCAAACAATTTACCTCGATTTTTCCCGCTTGTGGTCGAAGCGGCTTACCGACTGGGATACAATAGTGCCGTACCCAAGGAAAACACGAAAACAAGAGCCGGGAACGGAAAGCCCGGATGTTTGGAGGACAAATATTATGAAAAAGATCACGCGTCGTTCGTTTCTCACTGTCTGCGGTGCAGTTGCTGCCGCTGCTGCCCTGACCGCCTGCGGCGGTTCTGCTTCCTCTGCTGCAGCTTCTTCTGCCTCTGCCGCTGCAGGCTCCACTGCTTCTTCCACCGCTGCTGCCCTGTCCGGCAACGTTGCTACCGGTGGTTCCACCTCCATGAAGAACGTCATCGCTGCCCTGACCGAAGGCTTTGCTGAGGTTGAGCCGGGTGTCACCGTCAGCTACGACCCCACCGGTTCCGGCGCAGGCATCACCGGTGCTACCGATAAGACCCTGGACATCGGCCTGTCCTCTCGTGCCCTGAAGGACGACGAGAAGGCTGACGTGGAGGGCACCACCATCGCTCTGGATGGCATTGCCATCATCGTAAACAATGCAAGCAAGGTGGAGGACCTGACTGTTGACCAGCTCAAACAGATGTTTACCGGCGAGATCACCAACTGGTCTGAGGTCGGCGGCGACGACGGCGAGATTGTTCTGATCGGCCGTGAGGCTGGCTCCGGCACCCGTGATGGCTTTGAGAGCATCGTGGATGTCAAGGACAGCTGCAAGTACGCGCAGGAGCTGACCGCTACCGGCGCTGTCATCAGCGCTGTGGAGGCCAACCCTCTGGCCATCGGCTACGCTTCCCTGTCCGCTGTGGGCGACACCGTGAAGATGGTCACCGTTGGCGGTGTGGAGTGCAGCGAGGAGACCGTCAAGGACGGCAGCTACGAGGTGCAGCGTCCCTTCGTGTTCGTCACCAACAAGTCTGTCACCCTGTCTGAGCAGGCACAGGCTTTCTTCGACTTTGCCACCAGTGCCGATGCTGCTGACCTGATCCGCACTGCCGGTGCTGTTCCTGTGAATGAGTAATTGCGGAAAGCAATGATGCTATGAACAACAAAAAGATTTCTCTCCCCAGAACCCCTGCTGAGTGGCTGGAAGCGGTGATGAACTTCATCTTCTTCCTCTGCGGCATTCTGGCGGTGGGCTGTGTGCTCCTGATCTCGGTGTACATGGTCCTCTCCGGTGTGCCTGCCATCCAGAAGATCGGGCTGTTCCGGTTCCTGTTCGGCACCCGGTGGGCTTCCACCGCTGCCGACCCGGCCTACGGCATCCTGCCCTTCATCCTGTCCAGCGTTTACGGCACGCTGGGTGCCACCGTGATCGGTGTGCCCATCGGCCTGCTGACGGCGGTGTTCCTCTCCAAGGCCGCAGGCCCGAAGGTGCGCACCGTGGTCGTGACCGCCATTGAGCTGCTGAGCGGCATCCCCAGCGTGGTGTTCGGCCTGCTGGGCATGCAGGTGCTGGTGCCCGCCGTGGCCAGGACCTTTGGCAAGGCCTCCGGTGCCTGCCTGCTGAGCGGCATCGTGGTGCTGGCGGTGATGATCCTGCCCAGCATCGTGTCGGTGTCGGTCACAGCGCTCAACGCTGTGCCGCCGGAGTATGAGCAGGGCAGCCTGGCTCTGGGCGCAACGGATGCCGAGACCTGGTTCAAGGTCAGCGTCCCCGCTGCCAGGAGCGGCATTGCAGCCGGTATCGTGCTGGGCATCGGCCGCGCCATCGGCGAGGCCATGGCCGTGATGATGGTGGCTGGCAACAGCCCCAACATGCCGGACAGCCTGTTCCGCAGCGTCACCTTCCTGACCACCGCCATTGCCAAGGAGATGAGCTACGCCAGCGGCCTGCAGAAACAGGCGCTGTTCAGCATTGCGCTGGTGCTGTTCGTCTTTATCATGGGCATCAATATCCTGCTCAATGTGGTGTTGAAGGGAGGAAAGCGCGATGAATAACAGTGCTTCTGCCTCCCGCCGCACCTGGAACCGCGTGATGAACGCTCTGGTCTGGGCTTCGGCTGTGCTGGTCATCGTACTGGTGGCGGGCATTCTGGGCATGGTGCTGGTGCGCGGCATCCCGCACATCAGCTGGAAATTCCTGACCACCACCGCCAGTGTGCTGAAGGGCACGGACGGCATCCTGCCTGCGATCCTCAACACGCTGTATGTCATCCTGCTGACGCTTTTGATCGTACTGCCGCTGGGTGTGGGCGCGGCCGTTTACCTGACCGAGTACGCCCAGAACCGCAAGGTCATCTCGATGATCGAGTTCACCAACGAGACGCTGGCAGGCATCCCCAGTATCATTTACGGTCTGGTGGGTATGCTGGTGTTCGCCCAGACGCTGGGCTTTCAGACCTGCCTGCTCTCCGGCAGCCTGACGCTGGTGATCATGAACCTGCCCACCATCATCCGCACCACCCAGGAATCCCTGAAAACGGTGCCCCAGGGCTACCGTGAGGGTGCGCTGGGTCTGGGTGCGGGCAAGTGGCACATCATCCGCACCATCGTGCTGCCCTGCAGCATCGACGGCATCGTGACCGGCTGCATCCTGGCCGTGGGCCGCATCGTGGGCGAAAGCGCCGCGCTGCTCTTCACCGCCGGTGCCGCCGAGGTCATTGCCAACGGCGTGCTCAAGGCCTACACCTCCAACGGTGCCACCCTGTCGGTGCTGCTCTACCTCCGTGCCTTTGAGGACGGCGATTTCGACTCCGCCTGGGCCATTGGTGCAGTGCTGTTGGTGCTGGTGCTTGCCATCAATCTGGCAGCCCGGCTGGCCAAAACCAAACTGAAACAGAAGCAGTAAATAACTCCCTCCGTCATCGCTGCGCGATGCCACCTCCCTCACGGAGGGAGGCTTATCCTGCCCGCAACGCAAAAGGCTCCCTCTCAGAGGGAGCTGGCGCGGCATAGCCGCGACTGAGGGAGTCAATACAAGAGGAAAACTATGGAAAACGTATCACCCATTATCACAGCCAAAAACCTGAACCTCTGGTACGGGGATTTCAAGGCGCTGAAAGATATTTCGCTGGACATGGGCGAGCGGGAGATCACGGCCCTGATCGGCCCCTCCGGCTGCGGCAAGTCCACCTTCCTGAAGACCCTGAACCGGATGAACGACCTTGTGCCCGGGATCCGCATCGAGGGTGATGTCCGCCTGAAAGGACAGGACATCTTTGCCCGCGAGATGCAGCCTACTGAGCTGCGCCGCCGGGTGGGCATGGTGTTCCAGAAGGCCAACCCCTTCCCCATGAGCATCTACGATAACATCACCTACGGCCCCAGGCTGCACGGTGTGCACAACAAGGCAGAGCTGGACGAGCTGGTGGAAAGCTCCCTGAAGGGTGCCGCCCTCTGGAACGAGGTCAAGGACCGCCTGAAAAAGAGCGCTCTGGGCCTTTCCGGCGGCCAGCAGCAGCGCCTGTGCATTGCCCGCGCCCTGGCTGTCAAGCCCGAAGTCCTGCTGATGGATGAGCCCACCAGCGCCCTGGACCCCGGCTCCACCATGAAGGTGGAAGAGCTGATGAGCGAGCTGAAAAAGAACTACACCGTGGTCATCGTGACCCATAACATGCAGCAGGCAGCCCGTATCAGCGACCGCACCGCCTTCTTCCTGCTGGGCGAGCTGGTGGAAGCCGGCCCCACGGCGCAGATCTTCAGCACCCCGCAGGATAAGCGCACCGAGGATTACATTTCGGGCCGGTTCGGCTAAGGAGAAAAACGCAATGAGCAACCGCACACAATACGAAAACGACCTTGCTGCCCTGAAAACGGCCCTGACCGAGATGGGTCAGAGCGCTGCCGATGCCGTGGAAGCTGCAATGGAAGCCCTCTGCACCGCCGATGCCGAGGCTGCCGCCGCCGTGGCGCAGGGCGATGGCCGCATCAACAACATGGAGCGGGACATTGAGCACCGCTGCATGACCCTGCTGCTCCGCCAGCAGCCGGTGGCAGGCGACCTGCGCCGCATCTCCACCACCATGAAGGTGGTCACGGATGTGGAGCGCATCGGCGACCATGCCTCCGATATCGCGGAGATCATCCCCCATCTGGTCACTGTCCGCAAGGAGGGCGACCCTGCTGTGAGCTAGGCCATCAAGATGGGCCAGAAGGCGCACAAGATGATCCTGGATGCCCTGAATGCCCTGACCTCTGAGAACGAGCAGGCCGCCCTCAGGGTCATTGCCGCCGACGATGAGGTGGACTACGATTTCAACGCCATCAAGCATACGCTGGCGCAGGAGATCGCCGCCGACCCCGGCAAGGTGGATGCCGCCCTGGATCTGCTCATGGTCATCAAGTACCTGGAGCGCATCGGCGACCACGCCGTAAACCTGGCCGAGTGGGTGGAGTTCGTCCGCAGCGGGCGTTATCATAACGAAAATATGTTCTGATCTTTTGTTTCTGTAAAAATTTGAGCTTCCTGCAATTATTTCTGTGACCCGCCCGTATTATAGGCAGAAAGGCTTCCCCAGAAAGCCTGATGAACTGGCTGCGGCGGGTGTCCGGCATCCCCCTGTCCCCGCCCGCCGCTGCCGCAACGGAGGGTTTTAACGCTATGGTACAGACCAAGAATTTCCCGCTGGAAACGCGCGGCGAGGCGGTCAGCCGCGAAGCGCTGGTCCAGGCGGCATTGCAGGAGATCACCCAGAATTACCGCGAAGCAAGCCTTTCCAATGTGGCCCGCAGCTACGGCGTTTCGCTGGCGTATGTCAGCGAGTGCGTCCGGGCCCAGACCGGAAAGACCTATAAGGAGCTGCTGCAGAAGCACCGGATGGAGACCGCCGCCCGCCTGCTGCGCCGCAGCGACCTGAACATCCAGCAGATCATCACCCAGGTGGGCTACGAGAACACCAGCTACTTCTACCGCCTGTTCCATGAGCGGTATGGCCAGAGCCCCCGGGAGTACCGCCGGGCACGCAGCCAGCGCACATAAGTGCATCAGTGAACGACCCTCTCCGCCTTTGCAGCAGGCTTTGACGGAGAGGGCCGTTTTGTGTTATATTAAGGCAGAACGATCAGGGCGGGCAGCGGCCCGCCGGAAGAGAGGTTGGATGAAGATGTTTCGTGGAGCAAGACGTGCAGATCTGGATGCGATCCTGAAAATTTATGCCCGCGCCCGGCAGGCGATGGCGGATTCCGGCAACCCCACCCAGTGGGGAGATCATTTCCCGCCGCAGGAGCTGCTGGAAGAGGACATTGATTCCAACCGGCTGTTCCTCTACCTTGTCAACGGCGAGCTGGAGGGCGTGTTTGCCTTTATCCTTGGCCCGGACCCCACCTATGCCCGGATCGAGGATGGCAAGTGGCTGAACGATACCCTGCCCTACGGCACCATCCACCGGCTGGCTTCGGCGGGCAGGCACCCCGGCGTTGCCGCCGCTGTGATCACCTGGTGCCTGGAGCACTGCGAGAGCCTGCGGGCCGACACCCACGCCGACAACAAGATCATGCAGCACCTGCTGGAAGAAAACGGCTTTACCAGGTGCGGCATCATCCATGTGGAGGATGGCACGCCCCGCATTGCCTACCAGAAAATGTCCCTTACCCTGCCTTTGCGCCGGGATTGAACCGCAAAAATGCGCCGCACCACAAACGATGGAGCGGCGCTGTTTTTATGCGGTTCTGTCAGCCGTGGAAGGGAGCGGGTGCGCCTGCGTTCAGGAAGCGGCAGCTGCCAGAGCTTCCGGGGCGGGCTGCTCTGCCGCAGTTTCTTCCGGCGTGGGCTGGAAATACTTCTCGTACAGCTCCATGCCGATGCGGTAGCCCTGCCACACGATGACCGCCGTGCCTGCACCGGCCACGCCGATGATGGCGGCAGTGCCCAGAACGCTGGGCTCGCTCTCGATGGTGGCATCCCGGTACTGGGCTTCCACGGTCACGGTGCTGCCCTTGGCCACGCTGCCCGCCGGGATGGTAAAGCTCTCCTCGTTGTAGGCGACCGCCGGGTTGCCCAGCAGGCTGGCTCCATCCATGGCCCACAGGTCGAACACCATGCCCTCGGGCACGGCGCTCTGGTTCAGCGTCACCTTGACCTCGGCATCCACCGGCACGCTGGCGCTGGTCATGGCTTCGCCGCCGTTGTAGGTGAACGTGCCGCCCTTTACCGTCAGGGTGTAGGTGGGGGCTTCGGGTTCGGGGTCAGGTTTGGGTTCGGGCTTCGGTTCGGGAACAACGATTTTGGTCGAGTTCAACTCCACATCGCTGTCGGGCATCACAAAGCGTACCACTTTTTTGTCGGTTTCACCGTTCAGGTAGTAGCTGCTGAATGCCTCGCCGATTTTTTGACCGTTGATATTTGTAATATCTGCATCCGCTTTTACGGTGAGGACGGTGCCTGCATAAGAATACAGATCCCATGCGGAGCCCTGAACCAAATCATGGGTGGTCTTATCGTAAACAAGAGGAAACGTGTCGTTTACTTTCACGATAGCTCCATCTTTTACGGTAACGGAGCGATAATTTCCACTCAGCCCGATTCCAAGGGGGAGAATGCTGTCTTTTCCGTTGAATGCACCGCCGGTTATCGTTCCGTCATTATAAAGCAAACCGGCCGCAAATGTGCCGCCCTCGATTTCATGGGGTTCGCTTGAAGTGCTGCCAGGTTGACCATTGGCTATCGGCTTGCTGAAAGTACCATCTTCGATGATGCCGCCTTCATTGACGATACTGCATATCACGGCGTTTAGAGGTTCACCTTTTTTATTGACAGGATCGGTAGAGCGGAAGTTGTAGGTTTTTCCGCCGGTCAGATACAGTGTGCCGATGCCCTCAAATGATTTCTGGATGTGCCAACCGTCACCATAGTAGGTATAATGTCCTCCACCGGCCTCAAAAGGAGCATTGACTATAACCGGTGTGCCATTGCTGGCCATGATAAGGGGCAAATCGTAAGAAGCTTGGTTCAGTATGATATTCGCTTCCGGATCAAGAGCACTCACAGAATTAAGAAATTGTTGTATATTGATGCACACGGTTTTTTTGTTGGAAGGATTCGGATATATAGGATCATCGTTTTCCAATAAAATGCGGTTGATATCCCGGATGGGTTCACTGGCGGTAATGGTATTATTCCCGGTCTTGACTGCATAAAGTTTGTTGCCCCAGTCGCCGGACGCAAGACCATTGACTGCTGTGATAGAACCGGTTCCGTTCAGGGTGACTGTTCTGAATGTGCCTGCACCTTCACCAGTGGGCTCGTTTTTGAACGCGCCGCCGGTCAGCGTTGCACCGGATTTGACCTTCAACTGGACAGCCGGGTTCAAGGGGTGCAGTGCGTTTTTCTCACCGGAGAAATTATAATTGCCGCTTTCCAGCGTCAGTGTGCCATTGCCCTTCTCAAACTTCCAGCCGTTGCCGCTGTAATCCCGGGTGCCGCCTTCGGTGCCAACGGGGTAGCCGGCTTTATCGATCACCAGCCGGGTCAGTATGCTCAGGGTAACGGTGTCCGCATCGGCGTGTGGTGCGGTAAAAGTGACAGAAAAATAACCACTACCATTATCGTAATATCTTGCACTTGGTGCCCAATCTTCTAACAAACAATGTGTTTCTCCGAATGTAACATCAATAGGAAATAATATTGCTTGACTGTCACGGAAAAAAATATAGATGCTGATGCTGGTATTATGGTTGGAATTGGGAATGACATAACCGCTGTTGCCGAAATAACTGATTCCTGCATCAATAATCTCATAGCTGCCATTCTCCGGGAAATTAATATTCAAGGTATAGCCGCTAGCGACAGTGCCACCTGCTGGTTGTTCTGAAAAAATGCCGCCCTTTATGATGCCGTTGTTGGTAACGGTAGATCTAAACGTGCCATTTTCAATCTTGCCTTCAGATTCATTGGATACGGCAGATACAAATAAACCATCGATGATAGTGCCATGATTTGTGAGAGGAGAAGAAGAATAAAAATAACCGCCACTGATTTTTCCGTTATTTATCACAGTGTTGTCGAAATTTCCCCTAACAATGGTTGCATTTCCTCCAATCGTGAGTTTACATTTGGTGACATTTCCAGTGCCGGAAATAATTGATAAAAAATAGTAGAATTTTTTTCTCTCGCACAAGATAGATTTAAGTCGGTTGAGGGATTAGAAAACGCCGGAAACCCGCATAAACACTATGTTTTTGCGTGTTCTCGGCGTTTCTTTTATCGCCTGTTTTGGTGGTGCGTTTTCGGCTAATGGTGCCCAAATGGTGCCCAAATCCCACGCGGGGCTATAAAAGGCTATAAGAAGCAGTAAAAAGATAAGGCGGTTAAAGCTCAATTTCGCTGCTCTTTTTCTTCGCCGCACTCTTTGCTTTCTTCGGCTCGGCTTCCTTTGCCTTTGCCGGGTCTGCCTGTTTGACAGCCCCATGATAAGCGTCCAGGACTTCTTTTTTCCGTTCAAGCCGCACGTCAACATAGCGGGCAGTAACGGCTTCAAAGTTCATAGACAATCCAAGCGATACGCCGATACCCGCAAGCGTATGTCCTAACACTTCGCCTACGGTGTAGAAGTCGCCCGTCAGTTGGTGCATATTCGTAGCCGCCGTATGGCGTAAATCGTGAAAGCGAATATGCGGCATATCCAAATCTTCAAGCAGTTTTCCAAACTGTGAAGATACCCACGACGCGGAGATAGGGGAACCGTCCGGCTTTGCTACAACAAGGTCATTGTCATAATAAGGTTTCCCGTCTTTTTCTGCCTGTTCGCGCTGTGCTTCCTGCATGGCAAACTGTTTTAGGAAGAACGGGCGGGCAAGCTCTGTAATCGGCAGCGTGCGCCCGTTGGACTTCGGCGGTGCCATTTCCTCGATAACCTTTGTTTTTGGCGGCACCTTAAAGGGAAGCTGCTCGGAAACATCAAAAGTGTTGTTTTCCAAGTCAACATTGCGCCAACGCAAGCCCAAGATTTCAGAACGCCGCATACCATAAAGCCCGCCTAAAATGACGGGCATTTCCCACACTGTACCCTCGACGCGCTGCATAAGGGCTTTTACCTGTTCCGGCGTGTAAGGGTCGGGGGTCTTGTCGCTCTTTCCAAACTTCGTCAGCGTGTCCTTTGCCGCGTTGGTTTCGATATAGCGGTATTTGCGGGCATGGCTCAACGCCACGCTTAAAACACGTTTTGCCCCGGCAGCGGTGGACGGTTTCAATCCTTTGTCGATAATCTGCTGAAACATCTTGTCTACCATAGCGGGGGTAAGCTGATTGAGAGCAACGCCGCCGATATAGGGATTGATATAGTTTGCAATCGTCTTTTTGTACCCGTCATAGGTAGAGGGGCGCAAGTTCACTCTTGCGTAGCTTTCCACCCAATCGTTAAGGTAGCTTGCGACGGTCTGTTTCCGCTGTGAAGTGATTGACGCAATTTGCCCCGGATTTTGGAGCTTCGTTTTCATTTCCGCTTCGTGCTGCGTCGCTTCCTTTTTGGTGGCAAAGCCCTTTTTCGCATAGGACTTCTTTTTCCCGTCCGGGGCGGTGTATTTTATATTCACGTCGTAGACTGTACCCGGTCGCCCGGTCAGTACGCCGTTACTGTCGCGTTTGTTCTTAACTTGTCTTGATGATACCGCCATAGCTTAACCTCCCTGTCGTGCCGGGGGCTTCGCTGTTTTCTTTGCTCTGTGATACCAGTCCCAGATAGCAGCGTCAGCTATCAATCGGCGGTTTCCATTCTGTATATATTCAAGCTCGCCGCTATCCATAAGCTCGCGCAGTTTATTTTCCCCGATACCGCTAACTTTGCTCATTTGCTCAACGGTCTTTAACATAGGGAATACAGGGATAGCGGGGCTTGCAGTTTCCTTTTTTGCCATAGGAAAATACCCCCTTTCATAAATGGCTAAAAAGTCAGATTTACAAAAAGTGGGCTTTAATCAGACGGCTTCGGCAAGCTCCACGGGAATTGCACCCCTGCATGGTTCTCATGCAGCCCTACCCATTACCTGCGACGCTTCTAACGCTCGGATTATGGCGGTAGGGGAGTATCATTATACCGATATATGGATTGTGGCGGCAGACGTGCCAAGGTCTGCTATGGAACGCTGATAGTTCTCGCTCGGTGTTTCTCCCGCCTTTCGGTCATCGCGTATCAGCCCAACGGCTCCCCATATATCGAATGTATCTGATTTGCCCTATGCTGCGTCGCCGTTATCTTGCGCCGCTTTCTTTGTCAAGGTGCTGCGATAGTCTGAATATGTGGAACGGAAAGGGGAACGTCCACATACTATGTCAGTCTATCTTATAGTCCAGAACAGCCCGCATGAGCTTCGCTTGCAGCCGGTCGCGCATATCCTCGTCTATGCCGTAATAAACATTGCCGTATTCATCACGCACTTTACGGGTAGACAGGTAGGCTATGTAGCTTGCGTAGTGCTGCACAACGATTTTCATTGCTTCGGGGTCGCCCTTTGTTGCGGCTAAAATAACCGGGTAAGGCAATAAGCCGCGTTCGTCGGGATTGTTGCTAATCGGTTCATTCATCGGCTTTCCTCCAAAAATCTTTTTAACAGCTCAAAAGAGCTTGTCCGTCGAAATTGTACTGTGCTGCGCGGTATCTTCATCAGCTCCGCGATTTCTGCGTCTTTCATATCAAAGAAGTAATACAACAGTACAGCTTGACGCTTTTCTTCCGGCAAAGAGTGAAGCGCGTCGGCAAGCTGTTTCGCCGTAATTTCTTTCCCAGCGACAAAGAAAGATTTTTCAGCTTCATCATTTACAAAATACTTGTCGCAAGTGTAAAGCTGATTTTCTTCCTGTGGCGACAGGTCTGAAAAAGTGACTTCATGCTTTTTCCGATACTTTCTTTCTCGGATAGCGTCGATAGCTTCATTCCTCAATACCGCTTTGCAAAAGCCGTTGAATGTGCAGCGTTTCTGCCATTCAATGCGATTAGGTTCCATATTCTCACCCCCTTTCGTACCCGGTGGGGGCAGGTTTATTTCTCCCCTTTCGCAAACCCTCGACGGACGCGCGAAAGATTTTGCCAACTGGGGAGCAAACTTTTTCAAAAAATTTTTGAAAAAGCAAAATGCGCCTGTCCGAAAAGCCCGGACAGGCGCATAAGTATAGTAAAAAGTATTCAGATGATTTGACAGTTCATATTCAAGGGTAGAAATGTCCCCGGCGGTGGTCGGGCTTTTTTTGATAAGTCAAAGAATGTAAGAATTTGTCGATACAGTTTATAGCTCATGGCGGTTCCCTCCTAAAGCCGCCATGTCTTTTACATGGTTTAGGGTCGTCGTAGGTTTCTGATAGGCAAAAAGAAACGGCGGCTCTGAAAATCAAAGCCGCCGAAAAATAGTAGGCGCGTGAAAATGCTTCTGCTCTGCGACGGCTTTTTTTCTTTTGCCGTCGTCCGGCAGATTATTTTTTTATGAGTAAGGGAGAAAAATCAATCGTAATCTTAAAAATATGGTCTTGTATCTCAATTATTGGATTTTTGCAATTCATCAACAGCAACAGCTTTTTTACAATATAAAGTCCCTGTCCAGATGTACCGTTACTCCTTGAAATATCTGCCACATAAAAGCGCTCCAACAATTTTGAATATTCTTCTGTAGGAATAGTTGCAATAGGATTTTTGATACACAGTTGAACAGAATCTGTATTATAAATTAGCTGAACTACAACATTACTTGTAGTGGAAGTTATCGCATTGAATATAAGATTCTGTATAATGCGAATACACGCTTTTCTATCAGCATTAAGATAAATATTCACATCAGGTATTTCTATTTGCGGTTCAATTCCATTAACACTGAAAGTCGAATAGTTGTCCAACAGGATTTCGGTAAGCAATGAGCATAATTCAACTTTTCCATAATAAAATGGATATTGTCCTGCTTCCAAAAGAGAGATTTGATAAAAGTCGTCTATGAGACGTTCTAATCTCAAGGCTTTTCCTGATAATGCTGAAATATATTCTTGTCTTTTTTCGTCCGGCGCACTTGATAAAAGCTGCAAATATCCGCGAATAGAAGTTAGTGGTGTCCGTAAATCGTGAGAAAGGCAAGAAATATTCTCTTTAAGTTCATCCTCCTTTTTTCGGATTTCTCCCAGATAAATGTTATCTTTTGATACGATTTGATTTATGATTTCCACTAAATGCTCCAACCGCCTATCAGTTAAAGATATTGTAACTAACTTTTTCGTTTCTCCATTCAGAATAGCATTTAGTTGGACGTTCACTTTGTGTATCTGCATTTTCCAGTTAATTAAAGAAATTGAAAGGATAATGACCAATACTACTAGAACAAGAAACAGAATCGCCCAACCCATATTCTACCTCCTTGTTTTTACTTGATTTCTTTCTTACTCATAGCAATGCCGCCGACAATCAAAAGCAAAATGCCCCCCATGAAATAAAATGGTAAATGTTCGATAATCCCCATTGTGCGGCAAGAACAAAAATTCATCCAATAGTACATAGGATTTCCATACACAAAAATTTTCAAAGGTATTGAAGCCGCGTCCATATTACTCCATAGCATTAAATAAACAGACGCTCCGCTGAATACATATAAGCAGCAAATTCCAGTTACAACCCCTATATTTTGAATGATAACACACAGGAAAATAGAAATGCTTTCAAATGCTAACAAAACGATTCCACAAGCCAGTGCCCATCCAAACAGGGTTAGTGCTTCACTCGCAGACGGAATATAACCGGATTGTATGATTTCGATAACGAAAAATGCAGCGACAAAAATCAGATATGTTATCAGGGACACTGCCAATATTGTAATTGCCTTGGTGTAATAGAGAATAGTCCGTTTAGTACCGTATGCAACAGACAACTTGATTGTGCCCGTGTTATATTCTTTTGTAAAAAATATGGTCGCAAATACAAGGCAAACAATCCAGAAAAAGGCTGTGTATGCAAGGGATGAGCGGGCAACAGTTTGAAAAGTTGGCATTTCACTGGATAAGTAACATTTAGCTTGAAAGCCGATTACACTTTCTGTTCCGTCTCCTGCTCCGAAAAAAGTCATATCGCCAAGTGCAAAGGAGACCATTACAAGTGCCACACATACGCCTAATATAGCTATCATTATTTTTGAGCGAAACAATTTATAAAATTCAGCTTTAAAATGGTTAATCATTTTTGCACCCTCCAATCAAATTAGTATAATAAGTTTCAAGGCTGTCTCCGGATTGTGCCAACTGATAAATTATAATATTATTCGCACTTAGCAACGCTGATACTTTTCCGGCATTTTCAACATAATCATATAGATGAATACTTTTATCTGGCATAACAGAAAAATTTGAAGTATTCAGTTCGCTTTCCAACAAAGCACTGGTAGTAGCTACATCATTAACCTGTAATAATAAATGCTTTTTGCAGCGTTGCTCTAACTCTGCCGCAGTAATTTCCTGCAAAAGTTTCCCCTCATGTAAGATACCGTATCTATTGGCTAATTGATGAAGCTCCGAGAGAATGTGACTTGAAATTAAAATAGTAATTCCACGTTCTTCATTTAACCTTTTTAGTAAGTTTCTTAATTCAATAATTCCAGTAGGGTCTAATCCGTTAATTGGTTCATCCAGTACGAGAAATTCAGGATTTCCAAGCAAAGCGATTGCAAGAGCTAATCGCTGCCGCATACCCAAAGAAAAATCTTTTGCTTTTTTCTTTCCGGCGTCTCTCAGATTGACCAATTCCAGAGCATTATCAATGCAAACCTTTCCAGGAATACCACGTTGCAGGCGTTGTACCTCCAAATTTTCATGGGCTGTCATATCAAGATAAAGAGAAGGACTCTCAATAATACAACCAATGCGCTCACGCTGTTTTGCGAGTTTCTTATCACTCTTACCGAACAAAGCAATATTGCCAGTTGTAGGTTCTGCTAACCCAGTTAATAAACGGATCATGGTCGTTTTACCTGCACCGTTTTCTCCGATAAACCCATAAATGTCTCCCTGCATTACAGACATAGATACTTGATTTAGGGCCAGTGTGTTGCGATACTTTTTCGTGATGTTGATAGCTTCAAAAACTGTTGTGTTCATATTTTCACAGCTCCTTTCTTATTACTTAGTATCGCAGATAATTTCTTGAATAATCTAAGGCAAATCTAAAGAATAGCTAAAGTTTATTTTGCAAAGCGGTAGCCCAAGCCCCATACGGTTTTAATTCGGCAGCCTTCGCTCCTTAATTTTTTGCGTAAGTTGCTTATATGTGTGTTAATGACATCGTTATCCCTTGCAAATGGTTCTTGCCAAATACTTTCATAAAGATTTTGCTTTGAAAAAACCTTATCGGGATATTTCGCCAATAGTTCTAAAAGTTGATATTCTTTTGCGGTAAGCACAATGATTTCGTCTGCAACAGTAACTATTTTTGATGCTGTATCAATGGAAAGTTCTCCAAATTTCAAACAAAGATTGGGCGTACATTTTTGACTTCTCAATAAGTTGCGCTCAATCCGTGCTAATAATTCGTCCAAATCAAATGGCTTTGTTAAATAGTCATCAGCACCCAAGCGAAAGAGTTCAACTTTATTAAATGTCAAACTCTTTGCAGAAACAACAATTACAGGTACATTTGAAAATTTTCTAATAGTTCTAATTAACTCATCTCCACTGATAAAAGGAAGCATTAAATCTAAAATAATTAAATCTGGGGTCAATTCTTTTACACGTTCAAGCGCATTTGCACCAGTAAATGTGAAGAATACTTGATAATTGTATTTTTCCAGATGGTCTTTTATCATAAAGCATATTTCTTTATCATCCTCAATAATTAGCACCTTGTTCATGGCGTAACTCCTTTCTCTGTTTTGTTCTCCCGTCAATCGGCTTTTCCGCGTCCTTTGGTATCAGCCACATATACCCAAGTTTTGAAACGCCCGGTATGCGGTTCTGGCTGCAAAGTATCTGTACCCGTCGTTCCGAAATGCCCCATTTTTCCGCTGCCTGTGGCGCAGACATATATTCCATAATTCTCCCGTCCTTTCTGCATACAGTATCAGTATAATTATACTCGGACAGGCGAATAATAGCAAGTGTCTGATTATGAATTATTTTGGTGCATAGTAGGAATTGTGTAAGCATATCCAACGGGAAAGGGGAACAGTAAAATGTAATCGGGTGAATGAATATGGCAAAAAGACCAGTAGAAAAGTATGACTTCAAGGCTTTTGGGGAAGCGATAAAAGAAGCTCGGAAAGGGCGCAAGGAGAGCCGCAAGAAAGTAAGCGACGAAATGTATATCTCCCCGCGTTACCTTGCGAACATTGAGAACAACGGGCAACACCCAAGTTTGCAGATTTTCTTTGAGCTTATACAGCGTTATAATATATCCGTAGACCAGTTCCTTTTTGACAGCCCCGCCGGGAAAGACACAAATCGGCGGCAGCTTGACGCGCTCCTTGACGATATGAGCGATACGGGCATACGGATTGTGACCGCAACAGCAGAGGAAATAGCTAAAGTCGAAAAAGAGGGCAGATAAGATGTGTCCGGCAAAACTGAACAGGATTTAAGAAGCGTTGTAATCTTTTTTTGAGATTGCAGCGTTTTTCTTTTGCGGAAGTTTGGCAAAATCGGGTGTAGCTCCGTAGTAGGAAGTAAGGAAAAACTTTCGTAGCAAGCATAGGAAAGGGGTACCCTTTCCGTATTTTCGCCCTCCTGCGCTGCGGCGCGTCGGTTGAAAATTGCTTGTTGGGAAGTGTCCCAAACCCTCGGAATGGAAAGGAGTGTGAGCCGATGAACGGCAGGAAACGGACAGTACAAATTAAATTCAGAGTAACAGAGGAAGAACGGGCGTTCATTGAACAGAAAATGCAGCTCGTCCCTACCCGGAACATGGAAGCCTACTTGCGGAAAATGGCAATCGACGGGTATATCATTCAGATAGACCATGCCGACATAAAAGCTATGACAGCGGAGATACAGAAAATCGGGGTCAATGTCAATCAGATTGCAAAGCGCGTCAATGCGACGGGCAGCGTCTACCAAGAGGATATAGAAGAAATCAAGGAGGTGCTTGCGGAGATATGGCGGTTACAAAGATTAAGCCTATTAAAAGCACGTTAAAAAAAGCCCTTGACTATATCCAAAACCCGAACAAGACGGACGGGAAAATGCTGGTGTCCTCGTTCGGGTGCAGCTATGAAACGGCAGATATTGAGTTCGGATTTACATTGTCGCAAGCTCTTGACAGAGGAAACAACCTCGCACACCATTTGATACAATCTTTTGAGCCGGGGGAAGTCGATTATGAGAAAGCCCATGAAATCGGAAAACAGCTTGCCGACGCGGTAACAAAGGGGCAATATGAATACGTCCTTACCACTCACATAGATAAAGGGCATATCCATAACCACATCATTTTTTGTGCGGTAAACTTTGTAGACTACCACAAGTATGTTTCCAACAAGCGCACCTATTACGGAATACGCAACATCAGCGACAGGCTGTGCCGGGAAAACGGCTTGTCCGTCCTTGTGCCGGAGAAAGGCGGCAAGGGAAAGAATTATGCGGTGTATAAGAAAGAGAAAACCGCCAAAGCAAAATTGAAACTTGCCGTCGATACCCTTATCCCCCAAGTGTCCGACTTTGAAGAATTGCTCGCGCGGTTACAGGCAGAAGGCTTCACAATCAAACGGGGAAAATATGTGTCCTGTTTGGTTCCGGGACAGGAACGGTTTACCCGTTTGAAAACCCTCGGCGCAGATTATACAGAGGAAGCAATCCGGGAACGGATAGAGGGCAAGCGTACCCGCACCGCCAAAGCTCCCAAGACAGAACGCGGCGTGTCCCTGCTCATTGATATTGAAAACAGTATCAAGGCGGCGCAGAGCCGGGGTTATGAACAATGGGCGAAAATCCACAATCTGAAACAGGCAGCTAAGACCATGAATTTTATTACGGAACACAAGATTGAACAATACACCGACTTGACCGCAAAAATCGCAGAGATACAGACAGAGAGCGAACAGGCGGCAGACGCATTAAAGAGCGCGGAAAAACGGCTTGTAGATATGGCGGTGCTTATCAAGAATGTTTCCACGTTCCAAAAGACAAAACCCGCCTATGACGCATACCGCAAAGCAAGAAATAAGGACAGTTACCGGGCAGCCCATGAGCGCGAAATCATCTTGCATGAAGCAGCGGCAAAGGCATTAAAGGCGGCGGGCGTTTCCAAGCTCCCGAACCTCACCGCGCTGCAATCGGAATATGAAAAGCTCCAGGAACAGAAAGAAGCCCTTTACGCCGACTATGGCAGACTGAAAAAACAGGTCAAAGAGTACGACGTTATCAAACAGAACATAGACAGCATTTTACGGCAGCCAAGAGAACCGGAACGGGAAAAAGGAAAAGAACGCGGGGAGTAGCTTTGTTCATACTTGTATGATATAATAGTTCCTATCAAAAACAGTAGTTACATACCAAAGTGATACATTTTCAGCAAAGGAAGTGTCAGAGAATGGAACAGGAAATGCCGGACTATGAAACGATACGCGCCGCCGTTGCGGGCGAAAAATGGGCGTTGGAAAAAGTGCTTGCTTGTTACGGTGACGAAATCAACCGCCTTGCAATGGTAAAAAAGCGTCAGCCGGACGGAAGCGTAAAAGAGGAAATCGACGACGATTTACGGCAAACGCTCATACTGAAACTGTTAGAAGCTATCCCACAATTCCCAATAGAAAAGGAGTGATACCATGACACGCGGGGAAATTTGGAAAGACTTTTTTAAGAGAACCGTTTTGCCCGCCGTTATCGCATTGTTTTTATTCTTCATGTTTAAGAACGTCTTTACAGAGGACGGGCAGACCAATTACTTTTATGTGTGGCTGTGCTGCGGTATTCCCTTTGGTATTCGCCGTATGTTCGTATGGCTTGTACCGCATGGGTATGACATAGCCGGAACGGTGGGTATCATTGCCCTCAACTTCATTTTGGGCGGCATTATCGGTGGGGTCATTTTGATATGGCGGCTCGTCGTGGCTGCATGGTATATCCCCCTTACGATATACCGTTTACTTACCACAGATAAGGGCGCAACCCCTCAAATCAACATGGAAAAATAGCAAAGGAAAAACCGGGACGCAGACAGTCAGTAAAGACTATCCGCGCCCCGGTTTTCTTATGGGTGCAGTTCTGAAATGTTACGCAGTAGAACGCCGTTTTTAAGGGAAAAGGTATAAAGCCCTTGCCCTATGAGGAAACGGTTGTCAGAAGCCTGTAAAACAAGGCTTTTTTCGCCCTTACCGCGTAACAAGAGCGCGCCGTTTTCTCATGCGCTCGGCTGCCTGTCTGCGGGTAATCCGCTTCCGACAGTCCGGGCAGTATTTGACGCTGTTAGAGGTGGACGCAAAGAACGCGCCGCACACGGTACATTTCTTTCTGTCCTCGGTCTGATAGAGTTCCGCATAGAGCAGCTTATCAAGAGGAAGTACGGCAATCCGAAACCACTTACAGAGCAGGGAATAGGAAATGAGCTGCGGGCATACGCAAGTGTCCCCGTCGTCCAGTAAAATACAGTTGCCATTCTCGCAGTTGCAGCACTCCTTTTTCACAAGGGTGTTTACCTTGCGGCTTTGTCGCGGCGTCAGCCGCTTAATCCCGGTCATACTTCATCAGCAGGATAAACGGAAAGCTCTTTGTACTCGGCGTCGGTCAGCGCGTTCACTTTGGAAATGGTGCGCTCTGCAAGCTCCCGTAATCCCGCGTCCATGTAAGGCAGCGCAGCGGTCATGTTCTCAATAAGCTGCGCCTTGCTTCCCTCATGGTAAATGCTCAAAAGGTTTGTTTCCTCAACAGTAAATCTATTCATGCTCATACCTCCAAATCGTGATTTTTTCTTTTTGCCGCTGACTTTTTCGGGGCGGCTGTTTTCTTGTCTGCGGCAAGCTGCGCCCGGACAGAGGGGCGGGGCTTTTTAATCTCTTTGTCCCGGTTCTCTCCCTTGTCAATCAGCGCATACGTTCCATGTCTGCCCTCGATTTTGGAAAAGGAAAGGGTCTTGTAAGGCAGCATGGAGAAAAGGCGGTCAATGTCCTTTGTGTTCGCAAGCTGCATGAACGCTGGGGAAAGCTCCACCATGAAATGGGTCTTGTTCGGGCTGTTCGGCGTGTCATGCCGCTTCATTTCCCGCACAATGCGCCGTGCTTCCGTTTCAATCAGTCCGTCATGCAATGCGGCGATATGGGCCTTAAAATCTCCCGGTGGAAGCTGCTCCCTGTTGCGGTGTTCCTCCCGTAAGAGCCATTTAAGAGCGTCCGGGTCGTTGGGTATGGCTTCAAAGCGTTCAAACTTCCCAAACTGCGGGTCTGGGCTTCCGTTGAAATACTGTCCGGCGGGTATCATCTGCTCCCCGCGCTCATAAATCAGCTTTACCGTATCGGCGGGCAGCCCTTTTTCTTTGACGCGCTCATAATGGCGGGAATAGTCAAGTTCATACAGATTGCCCTTGATTTTTCCATGCTCCTTGCCTGTCAGCTCGATTGCATAGGCAAGAATACGGTCGCTTGTCTGCTCCATGTAAAAACGCCAGGTATTATGGGGCGCGGTGTCCTTTAGGAAAACGTCACGCTCCCGGAAGCAATGCGTCCCGGACGGGCGGCAAAACCATAAGAGGGTCTTATCCTCTTTACTTGCGCTTGCCGCCGTTTTTGCGATAATCTCCCTGTCAATATCAAAATCGCTTTGGTAAAAGCCTGTATTCTGCTTCATAATCGCATCGAGGGAAGCGAACACGTCTACATCTTCAAATTTATTTAATTTGCTCATGTGTCAGCTCCTTTCCAAGTCCTGCGACTTCTGCTTTGCGTTCTTCTTTTTCCCCGTCCGTTCTTTGTCAGCTTTAAGCTGCGCCCGGATAGAGGGCTTTTCTTTGCCGCGTTCTTTGTCTGCCTTAATCGCTTCTGCAAGGTCAACAAGGGAAATCTGTTCCCCGGCTTTTACCTTTGCTTCCAGTTCGTCAACCGTAGGGGTGTTGTTGATGATACCGTCAAAGTTGTTGTCGTTCTGCTCGATTGTGTCCTCGACGTGCTTTAGCGGGTTTATCTTTTCCGGCTGTTGTGTCTGCTCCTGCAAAAACTCCGGCACTTCCTTGTAGCCGAAACTATCTACATAATGCGCCGCGTCCTGTCCGTTCTGATGAAGCACTACCACGTCGGAAACGGAAAGGCTGTGTCCCTTAAAATCTTTCGGGTGGTCGATATTGAAACGGGTGTAAATATCTTCAAGGGAAGTACCCGGCGTAAGCTCTGCGGAATAGACAAGCTCATAGTTTGTCTTATCAACCACATTTCCCGCCGCCTGCAGGCGGTCGTAAGGCTCAAAGCGGAAGTCCCGCGTTTCGTCCCCTTGCTTTAGCTGATAAATGGAAAAGGTGTCTTTGTCGGCTTCGGCTTCCTGCGCCTTTGCATATAGCTCCTTTACTTCTCCCTGCGTCAGCTCTCCGGCGTTCAGCCCGCCCATGAGTTCCCGGCATTTTGCAAGGCTGCCGATATACAGCACGTCCCCGATTTTTGCCCTGCCGTTTTCCTGCGGGAGATAGGCTTGCAGGAAAAAGCGGTCGTTGTCGCCCGTTGTGCGGGGGTTGGCTTCAATCTTGTAAATGTACTCCGGCATGGCGGCTTTTTCCCTCGGTGCGTCCTGTGCCTGTTCCTTTTGCAGTTCTGCGATATGTCCGTCAATGGAATTGATAATCTCGGCGGCTGCGCTGCGGATTGTTTCAAGAGAGCTTTTCAGTTCGGCAAGCTCCCGTCCGGCACTCCACCCGGCAACATACCCAAAGGAATAATCGGAAGTATCAAGCCCGTAATGCTGGCACACGGTATAGGCGATACTTTCTGCCTGTACCTCACGGGTGCGGCGGTCGGGTCTGTTCTCCAAGTCCTCCAATGGTGCGTTAAGGTCAATGTCGTGCAGCTTTGCATGGGCGATTTCATGGATAAGTGTCTTTAAGGTTTGCAGCTCGCTCATGCCCTCATCAAGGGCAATACGCTTGTCCTCCAAGTGGTAGTAACCATGTGCGCCGCCCTCGATTTTTTCAAAGCCAACAGGAACAGGAGAAGTCTTTTCAAGGGCAGCGAAAACCTCCTTGTAATGCTCCACATCTCCGGTCAGCATATTTACGGCAATGTCGGGGATTTCCTTTCCCTCGGTCTGCGATACATCAAAGACAGATACCACCTTAAAGGCGGGGATTGTGATTTCCTTTTCTTCGGTTACGGGCTTTCCGTCCTTACCGATAATGACTTTCTGTGTTTGCGGGTCGATTTTCTCCATTTCTTTTTTAATCTTGAACGGCGACGGGGCAAGGATTTTGATACCCTTTTGTCCTTTCATCACGTTTCGTCCAAAGTTATTTTTCCATGCGGAAAATCCGGCGATAAGGGAAGCGTCGGGCTTTTGCATGGCGATCAGCAGCGTATTGTTAAAGCTGTAATTATGAAACTTTGACATGACGCGCAGATATTCCTTGTAACGCTCGCTGTCGAACAGCTCCGTAATGCCTTGCTCCAAGCGGTCGGTTATCTCTTTGAGCTTTTCGGCTGGCTTCTCGCTCGTCAGCACGATAGGGATAACCGGGCGCGGCTCCTGCTGCTGTGCTTCGGGAATGGTCGCCGTCTGTACTGCCGGGGCTGCGTCCAGTTCGATGGTCGGCTGCGGGTAGCTCATAATGCGGTATTCCTCCGGCACGTCCCGTCCCTCAAAGTGTTTCTCCCATTCGTCGCCGCTTTCCACAAGGTAGCCGTATTCCGTAAAGCTGCCTTTTTCCTGCGCGGCGGCGTTTCGTCCAAAGGCGATAAGGTCAATGCTGTTTTTCCATTCAGCGGGCATTTGCACCATGCCGGATTTGTTAAGGTAATAATCGCCCAATTCGCGGGGATTATGTACTTCGGGGATATGCACGAAAAAGTCCTCGTTATAGGTAAAGTCAATGAGCTGCCCGATATTCTCAAAACCGTTCTTTCGCTGTGTGGCGGCGTTCAGCGCGGCAATCCCGGAAGCGTCAAGGTTTTCCAGTCGTGCCGCAAGGAAATTCAGCTCGTCCACCTGTGCCGCGCATACCATGTCATACGGCAGGGCAATGTGTCTGTCCTCCCGGTCAGAGTAGCCGTGAATGAAAAATTCCTGCGGGTTGTCTGCGGTAATGCCGACGCTTTGCATGGCTTCGTGAAGCTGCTCTTTGGTGGCGGGCATGGAAAGCCAGTAGCCACCCGGTTCTCCCGTTTCAAAACGGGTGCGGCTGTCAATCAGGATTGCAAACTGTTCCGTTTCCTGTCCCGGTTCGGTTCTCGGTGCAGCGGCGGGACTGTCGGCGGCGGGCTGCTTGATTTCCTCGCCCTCTACGGTGTAGCCCGGTAAGAGCTGCCCGTTTACCCTAAACTGTTCCGCGTATTCCGGCGGGATAGCCGGGGAGATTTCCGTAAAAAGTTCTTCATACGCCTTGATACGCCCATTCAGATATTTTTCCATAGCTGCCCGGTCAGCAAATACCTTTCTGTCCTGTCCGGCGATTTTCGCCTGTCCGTACCCGTGGGGGCTGTTGGTGTAGACGTTCCAAGATAACGTATAGGAATATGGAATAGATTTCTGTGCTGCCTTGTCATAGCGGGTATTTTCGTACACATGATAGCTCATTTTATATACCCGGTTGCTGATAATGTGGCGGTCGTTGTCCTCGTCCTGCCACTTGTTCGCCGTATGCTTCACTTCGGGTACTCTTGCATACTCAATCGCCTTGTCATATAACAGGGTCTTTCCCGCCTGTTCCTCCCAGGCGGCAGCCTGTACTTTCAGATTTTCAAAAACGGTCTGTTCCGCAGCCGCGCTTTCTTCCCGCAGCTTCATAAGCTCCGCAAGAGATAAGGCGGTCAGCGGGGAAATATCCGCGCCTTTCGTGTCAAAATAGATACCGCGCTCAATCTTCATCTTGTCGGCGGCGTCCAGTCTGTCGCGGTCGTATGAAGAATAACCTGTTTTCAATTCGTCCATTCGCTTGCTCCTTTCTTTTTCAATCATGCGGTGCATAAGTTCGTAGTCCTCAATACTCATGCTTCCGTCAAATACATAAGGGTCAAAATCTTCCCCGTCCCGGTAGGGCTTTTCGGAAAAGGGAATCCCCGCTGCATGGGCGGCGGCTCTTGCTTCCTCGATAACCTCCGGGGGAAGCCTGTCGTCATGCGCCCCGATAAAACCGTCAAGGTCATTCATGCTGTTTTCATAGTGATAGCGCACTCCGGCGGTCAGTTCGTCAAGGCTCATATCCTCGCCTAAATGCCCGCAGTAGTAGCCGTTTAGAATAACGGCGGCGGGGTCAGCCGCTTTGATTTCCTCTAACCGGCTCCTGTCAAACGGTTCTAAAGTACCGTCCACTTCAAGATGAAACAGCTCGGCGTTCCATGAACGCCCCTCTTTCCAGAACGCCACCCATGCGATACCGTCCCTAAGTTCCTCTTGATAGTCCTTTACGCTGTCGCGCAAACTTGCCATGTGTAAAACCTCCTTTCGCGTATGGCAGCGCGGACGCTGCGTTTGTGGTTACATAGTCCTACTACGGTGCGCCCGCATTTCTGCCAAAGATTTTTGAGGATTTTTAGAGGGTTTGGGAAACTTCCCAACAAGCAAAATCCCCGCCAAGCTCGGTCAGAGTGGCAGGGATTTTACGGAAGTGGGTACCCGCTTCCTATGCTTGCTATTCCAGTTCTTTGTCCTTTGAAATGGTTACTTTGTAATTCACATACTTACCGCCCGTATCAGCTAAAAGCACCGTTCCGTCATAGGTTTTGCCCGTTTTTACGGAATACAGCTTTTTGACTTTTGCCTTGCCGGATTTCAAGAGTGCAGCGGCAATCTTCGGGGTAAAGACAGTTTTTCGTTCTTCAAAGAAGCGGTCATTTTTCCACATGGTAAAGCTGCACTCTTTGTTGGAACAGTAGTAGTTTTTCTTCCCCTCATAGACCGGGGATTTACAGCGGGGGCATTTTCCAAGCTCTGTTTTCTCTGTCTTGAAAAGCTCCTGTTTCTCGCCTAACACGGAAGCATAGGTTTTTACAAGCTCCTGTGCCATTGCTTCAATTCCCTGCATGAAAGCGGCAGGGTCGGCGTTGCCCTTTGCAATCTGCGTCAGATTGTTTTCCCATGCAGCCGTAAGCTGCGGAGAAGTTAAGCTGTCCGGCAGGACGCAGACAAGGCTTGTGCCGTCTTTGGTGGGAAGTAGCTGCTTGCCCTTGCGCTCCACAAAGCCGCCTTTCACTAACTTTTCAATGACAGCGGCGCGGGTGGCAGGCGTACCAAGCCCCCGGCGTTCTGCGTCCGGGTCGGTGTCCTCATTTCCGGCGCGTTCCATAGCAGAAAGTAAGGACGCTTCTGATACGTTTTGTCAAGGGTGTTTAAGAACTTTTTTCGCTGTCATTCAAAATCAGACGCTTGATTTTGTCGCTCATGGTTTCTTTGCTCGTTTCACTGAAATGGATTTTGACGCGGTAGGTGGTCTTTCCGATTTTCTTTATCATTACAGGTGGCGCGGCTTCCTTTACGGTCAGAGGGGAAGCGGTTGCGGGGGTGCTGCGGTTGCTGGTGTCGTTGTTCATAGGCTCTCCTTTCCATGAGAAAAGCCCCATGCGGTCATACATGGGGCGGTGGTTTTGAGGTTGAAGTGGCGAAGTGGCAAGGTATCTGGGTTTTGCCACTTGGATTTTGCCGTTTCACTTTTTAAGAGCGTGATACCATGCCGCGCCAATGCGCTTTGAGGTAATGCGCCCGTCAAGGTTTTTCTTTGCCGCCCGGACAGTACGGGCAGAAATCCCCGCGTCGGCTGCGGCTTTCTCTATGTCCTCGCTGGCAAGCTCTTTTCCGTCTGCCAGTAGGTCAAGTATCAGCTTTTCAGCCTGTTCGGTTTTTGTGGCGGTGTTGCCGCCCGCGCCGGACAGCAGCTCGTCGGCGGTGATGTCGTATTCGCCTATCCACGAAAAGCCCGTTTCCGGGTCAAGGCAAAAGGCAACGGGCTTGCCCTCCGGCGCAAGGGAAGATTTGTCATGGACGATAACGCGCACATTCGGTTCTCGCTTCACACGCCCGATCAGCAGGACGCTCCTTGCTGCGGCGCGGAAGTCGATAGAACCTAAGCCCCGGTATGCGCTCTGCCCTCCGGCAGCTTTGTTGAGATGTCCGATAAGGATAACGGCGCACCCGGTACGCTCGGCAACATCGGCAAGGCGGCGGAACATGGGGCGCACTTCGTTTGCTCGGTTCATGTCGGTCTTTTCGCCCATGTACGCCTGTATGGGGTCAAGGATAATCAGACGCGCTCCGTTCTGCGTGATTGCCTTTTCTATGCGCTCATCGGAGAGGGTAAGCTCCCGCTTGGCTTCATCAATCACAAGCACGCGGTCAAGGTCGGCTTCTGCTTCTATCAAGCGAGGCTTGACGGTATCGCCCAGCCCGTCCTCGGCGGTCTGGTAAATCACTTGGAATGGCGGCAAGGGCTTCATTCCCGGCAGCGTTCCCCCGGTGGTGCAGGCGGCGGCAAGGCGTAGGGCAAAGGTGGTCTTGCCCTCGCCGGGATTGCCTTGCACAATGGTTACTTTCCCAAAGGGAATATACGGCTCCCATAGCCATTCAACGGTCTGCGTGTCAACCTCGCTCATGCGGATAATCTCAACGGTTTCTTCCTGCGGTGGCTCTTTCAAGCCGTAAATCGCTTCACGGATATACTTCCCGTCCGCGATTTCTGCCCGGTGCTGCAATACCTCGTTCCAGTCCTTGTAAAGCGGCACAAGGCGGTGAACGGTCAAGCCCTCCGGCACAAACTCCGCAAGGCGGCTGCAAGCGTCGCTTCCGGCTTGGTCGCTGTCAAGGCAGAGGTACACGGTCTTGATGTTGGGGCGGTCAGAAAGGAAACGCAAAAGGGCTTTTTCGCCCACGCCGCCCAACGCCAGATAGCTTTGCTTTTGCCAATCCTTTTTGAACAGACAGAGGAAAGATAACAGGTCAATGGGGGCTTCAAAAACAAACAATCTTTCGCCCTCGCCCCGGTAGCAGAAGTTAAAGGCTTTGTCGCTGCCTTTCACATCAAGCCGGAAGCTCCCGGCTGTGCCGCGCTGGTGGGCGTAGCGTGGTACTCCGTCCTCGTCCCGCCCTACGAATACGGCGTTGTGGTGGGCGGCTTCCTCGTAAATATCCCCGGTGGCAAAGAAAAAGCCCGTCACATCTTCATCAATGCGGCGGGCGGCTGTGAGGTAGTTCCTCGCTATGCGGTTGTCGGTGCTGCGGGGTGGCAGTCGGAAGTCAGAGAGGGGCGCGGGGCTTGGTCTGTCCGGCGGCGGGGCTGCGCCTTTTTCTCCTGTCAGCATTTCAACGGCTTCGGTAAAGCTCTTGCCGAAAAACTCCATGACAAAATCAATGGGTGCGCCGCCCTTGCTCTGGCTGTGGCGATACCATTTGTTTCCCCGGACGGTCAGGCTGTCGTGCCGCTTCCAGCGGTATTCGTTCCCGGCGCGGATAAGCTGCTCGCCCTGTCCTTGCAGAAACGAAACAAGGTCGGCTTGGTTGGCGCGGTCTATTTGTTCTTGGGTGTAATACATAAAAGTTCAACTCCTTTCAGCGGTCTATATCGTGCCGCTTGGTGCGGTTCTGTGTCTGTTCCGGCTGGTCGGCGCGGAGTGCAATATCCACGCACCTGCGGATTTTTTGAAGCTCGGCAACCTCGGCGCGGGTATCTTTCAGTTTGGTATAATCGCTGTCCCTCTGTGTTTTGAGGTCAGCATATTCCTGTTCCCATTCCGCAATAGGTAAGGTCTTTGTTCCTTTCGGCAGATTTGCATGGAGATAGCGGTTTGCCGCGTCCCATAGGGTAAGCTCGGCGCGGTGGGCTTCCGCAAACTTCTCCTGTTTTCCTTTCCAGCGGATTTGCCGATACTCGTCCTGTATGGGCTTGTAGGTTTGATAATTTCTGCCGTACTCCATGAGTTTTTGCAGTTCTTTCATGCGCTGCTCGGCGGTTTTCATTCCCTCCCGGATTGAATAGGCTTTATCGCTGACAGAGGAAAGGGAAGCGTCCAGCTCGTCAAGATTAGAGATACCATGCTCGGAGAGATAGTTGACCGCTGCCGCTATGGTTTTCAATTCATCGGTTGCGTGCTGTTGTTGCCAACGCTGCGAATACTTCCGGCTCTTTTCTCTCTGAACTCTCAAATACTTCATCAACAGATTTGCAAGGTTGGAAGATTGCGGCGGCTGTTCCGGGGCGGTTTCCCGCGCTTTGAACAGGTCGGCAAGCCACTCTTTGAGCGTCCCAATCTGCGCCCGGATTTCCCGGATAAGGCGGTTTGTCTTTTGGATACTGCGGTTCAGTTCGCCTTTCTCGGTGGCGATACCTTTCTTCTCCATCTGGCAAGCCGCCACGCCCATGTGGACGGTGGGTATCTCGTCTATGCCGCGCTCGGCGTTGCTGCGGTGGTCGATACGCTCCGGGCTTCCGTTCCTCTCCAAAAAGTCGTTGGTATAGTCAGCCCACGCCTTGCGCCACAAGAGGGTGTTGTCCTTGTCGTTCCAGCCTGTAAGGTCAACCTTGTGGGTTTTGTATCTGCCACTTGGCAAGCGGATACGCTCGCCGTTTTCGCCAAGGTCATATTCCTTTTTGGATTTCGCCGCCCACGCGCCGCGCTCGTCAAGTGGTCGCATGGTCAGCATGATATGACAATGGGGATTGCCTTTGTCGGTGTCGTGAATGGCATAATCAACGCACATTCCTCTGGAAACAAATTGAGAGGAACAGTATTCCCGGACAAGCCGGATCTGTTCCTCTCTGGATAATTCTATGGGGAGCGCTGCGTCAATCTCACGCGCAAGCTGGGCGTTCCCGGCTTTCTCGTAAAGCTCCACGCTGTTCCACAAGGTTGAACGGTCAGAGAATGAGGGTGGCGCGTGGGGCGGCAGCATGATCTCTGTATGGACAACGCCGCCTTTGCGGGTGTAGTCATGGGTCATTCCGTCCCATTCGTTTGTCAGCTTTTCGCCGCTTCGGTAGGCGGCTGCGGCAACGGCTGATTTGCCTTTTCCTCGGCTCACAATGCCGACGTTCCAATGGTAAATGGCTATGGGTATCACCTCCCGGATAGGATAATAAAACCCGCAAAAATGGTACAGACGCCAACGGCGGGTGTACTGTTTTTGTGGGTGTGCAGGGATAGCCGCAAAGCGGCGCAAGGGGTGCAGCCCCTTGTTGCGGCAAAGCCGCCATATCGGAGCGCGGGGAAATCTCCCTGTGCGGAGACAAGCCCTCGGCAGAGCGCACACGCCCGTAAGGGTGTATAAGTGCGCCCTTAGTTCCTAAGGGATTTTCGGCTTGTCGCTCCCTCGCCTCGTTTTTTCAGATATTCCCGCGCTGGTTCACTCGTCAAGGCGAGCCGGAGAAGCGCGGCAGCTTCCTCGTCGGTCATGGTCTTAGCTTCCGGCACAATACTCTCAAAGACCGCGCCCCGGACAATAAGGCGGTGGCTGCGCGTTCTGCGTTCCTCCTTGGATAGCTTCTGACGCAACATTTTTTCCCGGTTCTCAAACTGCTGGATTTTCTTCTTTCCGTCCTCAATCTCGGCTTGCAATTCCTCGCGGGTTTTCTCTCTCGGTTTCGTCATGGGTGTCGCTCCTTTCTGCCCGTAGGCATGGAAAAGGGCAGTCGATTTTCTCGGCTGCCCTTGCAATATGAGGATAAGATTATTCAGTTTGCTGCGGGGTCTTGTTCTGATACTTCTTCACCAGAAGTTTGGTTATTGGGGAGTGGGTCATACCCGTCTGGGTTTCCGTCAAAGTCTGTGTTATGATAGTGTTCATATAACCAGTATTTTCCCTCAAACTCAACGACAATGTTATCGCCGTACTGATAAACCGCAGCCCCTACAATATCATCATTTGCTTGGAAATTTTCTTTTGGTTCTTCCGAAGAACTAACTGTGTTTTCGATTTTTCCTAACAAATTGAAAGAACTTTTTTCATCTGCGAAGTTGGGTTGAGAGTCAACGATTTGATAAAGCGTATCATTTACATAGACCATAGGAGCAATATCTCCAGAAATGGGAACCAATGCCTTTAGCAAATCTTCTCCTGTTACACCTAATTGTGCTTCATCGCTTGCAAAAGGAATACGCAGCAGGTATTGTTGGTCTACTTCGTAAAGATATATATAAATGCCTGAGCCAACATCTTGTGTGTCACCTAAAAGAGAAAGAACATCTTCTCTTGTCATGGTCGGTGTTAGTTCTTTAATTTGCTCAGATGTTACCTGCGTCGGTGTATCGAGCGGTTCTTTGTTTTCTGGTATTAGACTAAGGATTTCTTCAGTCAACGGGTTACTTTCTCCTGCGTCAATCGTTTTTGCAGCTTCTTTTATTTCTTTATGAGAATAGTCGCTCAAATCTTCAACAGCAATGCCGAGAGAATTGAGATAATCAACCGCTGCATTATATTGAATTATATCAACGGCAAATGCGGTCAATGGTATCATCAAGCACAAGCAAGCTGCAATAGCCCCCCACTTTACCCAAATGGGCTTTTTGGCTTTCTTCTTGTAGTTGAGAGCTTCATCGACATATTTTGTGTCAAGCTCGCTCATAGCGTCGGAAAACTTCTTTGCATTCATACGAATACCTCTCTTTCAATCAAATATTGCTTCATCTTCTCGCGGATACGGGTCAGCCGGACAGAAATGTTTTTTTCTGAAAGCCCCATAAACTCGGCTATGTCCTTATAGCTGTCGGAAAACCAATAGCGGCGCATGAAAATAACGCGATTTTCGGTAGTCAGCGTGTCTAAAAATGCTTCAATGATACGGGCTAACTCTTTGGCTTCGATTTCTGCTTCTACTGTATTCGGGGCTGCTATACAGGCTTCAATTTCTTCCAAAGCAATCGTGTAATGGCTGCTCCGTTTGGCTGCTTCCTTTCTCCAATAGATTTTGAGTGAAATGTTCCGAACGATTTTAACAAGATAAGATAGCAGCGGGTTAGGTCGTGCCGGGGGAATGGCGTTCCATGCGCCTAAATAAGCGTCGTTTACACATTCCTCCGCGTCTTGTCTGCTGCCTACGATATGGTAGGAAAGATTGTGGCAGACCTTTCCGTATTTTATATCCAGCTCTCGTATGCCTTGTTCTGAACGTCCAAAAAACATTTCTATGATTTTTTCGTCGTCTATCATCTCACCGCCTCCTTTCGGGCTTCACCTATGTACTACGGTTTCAGCGGCAAATACTACATCTAATCCGAAACTTTTTCAAAAAAATTATAGCACATCTTTTTGAATAGGGTGTGTCAAGTTGCCGGAATGTTTCTTTGCCGCTTTGCTGGCGGCGTTCCTCCGTTCCTCACTGTATGGGGCGGTCAGACGGAAAGAGAAACGCCCCTTGTGGATTTCAAACTCCATGCAGCCCGTTTCCGGGTCTGCGTCGGTCTGCTGGCAGATCGTCGGATAACGGCGGCTGTATGCAAGTAGCCGCTTTTTCAAATCGGTGTTGTGGGTGCGGACATGGATTAGCGGGTCTTTCTCGTCAAACCAAATATCGGTGGTCTTTTCCTGCTTGGTAAGCCCTGTTCTCATGCAAGCTCCTTTCTTCGCCCTTGTTACGCAATAGGGGCATTTTTCGGATGTTTTCTCCGGCTCTTGACTTGGAGAAAACGGCGTTTTTGACGATAAAAACCGCCCGGACGGGGAATGTATCGTCGGGGCGGCTGTTATCGCAAGATTTCCGATTTTTCCGGCTCTTGACTGTCAAGCATAGATTAGCTCATATTTTACGATTTCTTCTGCCTGTGCCTTGCAAGCGTTCATCAGCCCTACCCACTTCATAGGCGCGGCGGCTTTCAATTCCTCGGTGGCTCCCGCGCTCTTGGCAAGCTCCGGCATGATAAGGTCAATCAGGCTCCGCGCGGCTGCGTCAATCTCCGCACAATGCTCATACAGTTTTTCACTGGCAACAAGGGCGGTGTAGAGATCGGGGCGGTAGCCCTCAAGATAGGCTTTCCGCAAGTGTCCATAATGCCCGATATAGGGCGGTCTGGCGGGTAAAGTAGTACCGTTGTCAATCAATCTTCTCATGCGCTCTTTTCTCCTTTCTCGTCTGCGACAGGGGGAAGTTTATGGGGCTTTTGCTCCTGCTCCCGTTCCCGCTGTTCTCTCCATTGTCTGCGTTTTTTCTCCATATAGCGGCGGTTGTATTCGGCTTTTTTTGCTCTGCGCCGTTCCTGCTCTGCCAATGCCGCTTTTTCTTCCTCTGTCAGTACGATTTCCTCATGGGGGATTTCTACCTTGCCGACAAAGTTAAAGAAAATCTCAACCTCCTGTGTGCGGCTCGCCCCTTTTCCCTCGGCTTGGTGGACAAGGATTTTTTCAACAAATTCATTTATCATGGCGGGGGTAAGCTCGGAAAAATCCGTATATTTTTTGACAAGGGCAAGGAATTTTTCAGCGTTGACGGTTTCCCGGCTTATACGGTCAAGCTCCTGCTCGTCTTGGGTAACGCTCTCGGTTAAACTCTCTAACTCCGCTTCAAAATCATGCAGCATTTGTTCAAAGAGCTTATCAGAAAGTCTGCCGTTTACATTGTCCTCATAGAGCTTGCGGATTAAGCGGCTCAATTCGTCGGCTCGTTTCTCGCTGCGCTGTTTTCTCTGCCGGATTGCCTTTGCCGCTTTCACCTGCCGCTCGCTGGAAGCAGAGCAGACCTGCTCCATAAATGCCGCTTCATTGTTCAGCGCGTAGTCGCATACTTCCTTGATAGCTTCAAGCAGAAGCTCATTTACAACGGCTGTGCGGATAAGGTGCGTCGTGCAGTATCTATTATAGTGCTGGTTGCCTAAATCATAACGAGAACAGTTGTACTCGTCGCGTTCTGGACGCTTCCTGCCGTTGGGTCGCCCCGCCCAGTCCCGCGCCAGTCCAGCCCCGCCCCTGTGGTTATACATCTTAGCCCCGCAATCCGCGCAAAACATCAAGCCCGTTAAAGGATTTGCCGCGCCTATGGTGTCCGTCCGGCGTATCGTTTTCCGCAAGCTCTGGACGCGCTCCCATGTTTCCTTGTCAATAATAGCTTCCTGCGTATTTTTAAAAATGACTAAATCCTCTTTGGGTGTCATTCTGGAGCGTTTGTCTTTGTAGCTTTCTTTATAGGTGCGGAAGTTTACTGTATGCCCCATATACTCCGGCTTGGATAGAATATCGGCAACTGTGCCGCCACGCCATGTGTACCGTTCAGCGGGGTTAAAATTAGACTGATGTTTCCCCACGCCGCGCTGTGCAAGATAATAGGACGGTCTTTCAACCTTTTCCAAAGCAAGGATACGGGCAATTTCATACGGGCCTTTGCTCTCCAACGCCATGCGGTAAATCCGGCGTACTACCTCGGCGGCTTCCTCGTCGATAATCCAGTGGTCTTTGTCATTAGGGTCTTTCTTATAGCCATAAATACAATGGCTGTTTGTATGCTTGCCGGACATTCCTCTTGCGTGGAGAACGCTTGTTATTTTTCGGCTGCTATCACGCACATACCATTCGTTCATAATATTCAAAAACGGGGCAAACTCGCTGCTTTCGCGCTTGTCGCTGTCAACTCCGTTTGCTATGGCAATAAAACGGACGCCCCGCTCCTTGAACATGACTTCTGTGTAAAATCCCACTTGCAGATAATCTCTGCCGACACGACTTAAATCCTTTACCAGTACATAGCCGATTTCGCCGCTTTCAATTCCCGCAATCATGCGTTTCCAGTTCGGACGCTCGAAGTTTGCCCCAGACCAGCCGTCATCGGTAAAGTGGACGCAATTCGTAAAGCCATGTTCCCTTGCATAATCTTCAAGCAGTTTCTTTTGATTGATTATGCTGTTGCTGTCGCCTGTGAGGTCGTCGTCGCGGGAAAGACGCTCGTATAGTGCGGTTATCTTGCCGTTGTCCGTTTTCTTTGCTTTCATTGAAAAACTCTCCTTTCTATGGGCGATTTCTTATCCCCCTTTCATAGCATATAACTTCATTGTGGGGCTTCGGCGGCGTCGTTTCATGCTCCGTAACCTTTGCAGCAGGGTTTTCAAAGGTCTGTCCCTCGGTAAAGTCCGGCACATCTAAAACAAGTTCGTTTTCGTCGTCGCTGTCCGGCTTCTTTTTGAGGGTAGCCCGGTAAAGCCGTTCAATGTTTTTCCACCCGGCAGCGATTACCGTCTTGCCCCTTGCCGTAAATTCATGGTCGGCGCAGGAGAAAACCGCCGTTACCGCTTCGTAAACGTGCGGCTCTGCGGTCGCCATAAGCAGACGCGCCCCGGTAAGGATAAGGATATTTCTTTCACTTTCCGGCAGCGTAGTAAGGTCAGTTTTTGCAATTTCCATAGTGGGGATAATGGCGTGGTGGTCTGATACTTTTTTGCTGTTCAGAACGCGGGAAATACTCTGTTCATAGGCTGCGCTCGCCATAAAGGGCAGCTTGCCGCAAAGCAGCGATACGATACTCGCCGCTGTGTCGCCCATGTCGTCGGTCAGATAGTTGCTGTCCGTTCTCGGATAAGTAAGCAGCTTCTTTTCATAAAGTGTCTGTGCAAGGTCAAAGGTCTGCTTTGCCGTGTACCCGTAGATACGGTTTGCTTCCCTTTGCAGAGAGGTAAGGTCAAAGAGCTTCGGCGGTATAGCGGTTTTATTTTCACGGGTCAAGGAAGTGCAGACAGCCGCCGACGCTTCGCAGGCCGCTTTCAGTTTGCCCGCTTCATCAGCGGCGCAGATCTTCGCGCTTGCCGCTTCTGCGCCGGGGAGCATAAGGCGCACATGGTAATATTTTTCTTTCTTGAAGTTCATAATGGCAGCGTCCCGGTCTACAAGCATTTTTAGGGTTGGGGTCTGAACGCGCCCCACGTTCAAGGTTTTTCCATACAGGCAGGAGAAAAGGCGGGTCGCGTTAATGCCGATAAGCCAGTCAGCCTTTGCCCTGCATAGTGCGGAATGATAGAGAGCGTCATACCTGCGCCCGTCCTTCAGATTGTCAAAGCCGCTTTTGATGGCGTCCGTTTCCATAGAGGAAATCCAAAGACGGGTAAAGGGCTTCTTGCAGCCCGCTTGATGATAGACAAAGCGGAAAATCAATTCTCCCTCGCGTCCTGCGTCGCAGGCGTTCACGACTTCCGAAACGTCGCTGCGCTGCATGAGGTCTTTTAAGATTTTGAATTGCTTTCCCTTGTCGGCAGCTACGGTGTACTGCCATTCCTGCGGCAGAATGGGTAAGCTGTCATAGCTCCATTTCCTGTACTGTTCCCCATAGGCGGCAGCTTCCGCAAGTCCTACCAAATGCCCGATACACCAAGAGATAACATAACCGTTCCCCTCGATATATCCGTCTTTCTTCTCCCTTACGCCAAGGGCGGCGGCAACCGCCGCCCCGACGCTGGGTTTCTCACAAATCACAAGTTTCATTCTTCCTCGTCCTCCTGTTCGGTGTCTGCGCTGTCAGCTTCTTCCGGCTCGTCCTCGTCGTATTCGTCAAAATCGAACTCGTCAAGGTCGGTGCTGCCTTTCACGTTCTGTTTCGGTTTCATAAACTTAACGTAGTAGAGGGCTGCGCCGCCGCCAAGCAAGCCCACGACAAGGAAAATCAAAAGCCCGCCCATGCCGTTCTGGGGCTGCTCCTGCTCGGCGGGTTCCTCCGGCGTGGCTTCCTTGCCTGTGCAGCTATCCATGTTGACAGAGCAGGCGGGGCAGGCGGTGTTTACTTCGCCCGCCTTGCATTTCTCGGTACAGTTGCAGACAGCCGGGGGTTGTTCGGTCTGTTCCTCCCCGATAATCGCCATAAGGTCGCTTTCGTCTACTTGATTTAGGAAGTGGACGGAATTTTCCCCCTCGGCTGCCCGGTCAACGATAATGTAAAAATAGTTGCCACCTTTGCTTTTCACGACGATAAACTGCTTATCCTCGGCAGCGTCCCCGTCAATGTCGTCCACAAGGGTCATGTTGCCCTCCGGGGTCAAGGGCTGCGGCTCGGTTTCCACGATTACGCCGCTGTCGTCGGTTTCTTCCGTCGGGGTCTGTGCATAGGCGGTAACGGAAAAGCCGCCCACAAGGACAAGGGCGGCGCAAAGTACGGTAAGGCTTGCAAGGATTTTATTCTTCATCTGCATTGTCCTCCTGTTCCTCATAGTCTGCGGGCATAGGGGCAATGCCCGGAATACCTCCGCCCGCAAGCATAGCGGTAAGCTCCTGCGGGGTAAGGCGCATAGAGCGCACAAGCTGAACGATTTGCAGATTTTCCGCTTCGGTTTTCTGTGCTTCCAGTCCGCGCAGCCTGTTCTGATACTCCGTGATTTTCTCACGGGTCTTTTGGATTTCCTTGTCAATTCTTTCGATTTTACTCATTGCCATAAAATTTTTCTCCTTTCGATTTTCAAAAAATGTGTCAGTTCCAGTTCATCAGCCCGTACCCTTTGATACAGGCATAGTCAAGGGGATAGCTCTTAATCTTGCAGGCGTCGCCGGAATTGCCCTCCACGGTATAGACGCGGCTTTCGTCCCTGCCGATAACAAGTCCTACATGGTCTGCGCTGCCGTCTAAATCCCAGTCAAAAAAGATAGCGTCGCCGGGGGCAATGTTTTCATAGCCCCGCGCTCCCCATTGTCCGTGAGAAGTAAACCACGGAATACCCTGCGACTGGCAGGCGGCAAAGCGCGGCTCGGAAAGTCCCATTTGCCCGTAGCACCAGGACACGAAACAGGCGCACCATTCCACGCGGGAATTAAAGCCGTACCAGCTCCAATACGGATAGCCGCCCACATTTCCGACTTGCCGTTTTGCAAGGTCAACGATAGCGGTATTGCCGGGGCGCGTTCCGTTTACAAAGTCCACGCCGCTTAAATCTTCCGACGCGGAAGTGTCGGGAGAGCCGCCGCCAAAGATAAGGGGCTTGTTCCCGCTTGTCTGTAAGTACACCCGGTACATTTCCAGTTGTTCCGGGGTCAGATTGTTTTCCGCAATGGTGGATAGTGGGGTATTCGTCAGCTTGACGTTCAAGATGTAATACTCATAAGGCACTTGTACCGTGTAGGTGTCCGTATGCTCGTTGCCGTCCTCATCTGTCCATGTGTCGGTGCGTTCTTCCTCCCGGTAGCGTATTTCCACTTCCTCGGTTAGCGTCAGCTTGTATTGTTGATTGAAAATCCGCTGTAATTCGCTCTGTACCTCGGCGCAGGTGTAGCTTTGGTATTTTGCGGTCAGATAAGACGCTAATTCATGGGGATTGTGTCCGATATTTGCAAGGTCATAGCGGTACTCGTCATAGCCCGGATTGTCGCGCTCGATATTGTCAATCCTGCTTTGCAGCTCGTTTTCCAATCCTGCGTAGCTGTTTTCCACTTCCACAAGGTCGCTGTCCTCGGACGTATAGGACGTTCCAAGCACGCCGTTTAACGTGCCGGAAAACATTGCCCCACAAGAGGACAGCCCGGACATAACCATGATAAAGAGCAGTAGCACCCCGACAGCGATTGCCACACCCGCCGGGTGCCTTGCCACAAATGCTGCGGTCTGCTTCGTTTTCTCGGCGGCTTTGGCTGCCGCCTTGCGGGTGCGTTCTGCCGCGCCCTTGATACCCTTTGCGGTATTGCGGGCTTCCTTTGCATACTGCCGCTTGATTTTCTGCTTCTGCCAAAACCGGGAAATGGGGTTACTGGTTAGCTGCGGGTTCTCATGCAGGGTCTTGTGATACTGAAAGTCCATATTTGCCCGAAAAGCCGCTTTTTCTGCCTTTGCCGCTTCCCGGTAGGGTTTCAGCTTATGGTTGCGGTAGCCCTGCTTGATTTTCCGCGCCCCGTACTTCAATCCCCGTTCTGCGGCTTCCTCGCTCTTGTGTGCGCCCTCCACGCCGGAATTATCCTTTTCGACAGAATGGATTTTGTTATGTACCAAAATCCCGGCTTCCTGTGTGGGGCGGGATAGCGGGTTGTGCTTCTCCTTAAATCCGGGCGGCTTGTCCTTTTCCTCAAAGTGCAGGCGGGTCTTGCCTTTCCCGGTGGTTTCGTCAAAGGTGCGCTCTTTTACCAGTTTCTTTTCTTTGGGGATAGCTGCCTTTGCCTTATCCAAGCGGTCGGCGGCTTTATCGGATTTCTTGATATACTTTTCAAGCTCCGGGGCAGCGCGTTCCTCGTCGGTAAATTGCAGCCGGGAAGATTTCGTCCCGGCGGTAGCTTCTGCCTGTGCTTTTCGTACTGCCTTTTTACTGGCTTTTCGTGTATGGGCGGCGTCGATATGCTTCATGACGCGCTCCGTTTTGCCTGTGTCCGCTTTGGGGGCAGCTCCCGGCACATGGGGAAGCGGGCTTGTATCAGATACCGGGGGAAGCTGCATAGCGTCCTGTGCCGCCTGTTGTTCCGGGGTCTTTTGTAAATCCGCGTCCCGTATGCGGTTGCTGATACGTTCCGTGTCTCCCGTGGTCTGATTTTCTGCGATAGCCCCGTCGCGGGTCATTTTCTGCGTGATTTTATCGCGGGGCTTTAATGGGTCTTTCAAGTGTTACCACCTCCAATCCGCGCCCCTGCAAGGGCGCAATACTCGGCGTTCAGTTCAATGCCGATATAGCGGCGGTCAAGGCTTTGCGCTGCAAGCCCGGTGGTGCCGCTTCCAAAGAACGGGTCTATCACAACGCCGCCTTTCGGACAGCCCGCAAGTATGCACGTTTCCGCGAGCTTCGGGGGATAGGCGGCAAAATGCCCGCCCTTGTACGGTACGGTATTGATAAGCCAAACGTCCCGCTTGTTTCTTGTGGTCGGCATAAGGGCGTCGTCATAATAGCTGCCGCTGCGGGGCTGATTGATACCCTGTACCTTGCCCTGTCCTGGTACTTCCTCGGCGTATTTGTGTCCTGCGCTGCGCCCTTGCCTGTAGCGCGCAGCCGTTCCCGGCGCGATCGGCTCTGCAATGGCGGCAGCGTCATAGTAATATTTCTTTGATTTCGTCAGTAAAAAGATATGCTCATAGCAGCGGCTCGGTCGGTCGCGGCAGCTTTCCGGCATAGGGTTTTCTTTCAGCCAGATAATATCGCTGCGTAAATACCACCCGTCAGAGCGCAGGGCAAAGGCAAGAAGCCACGGAATACCGATTAAATCCTTTTGCTTGCAGCCCGCTTTCATGCCGCTGCCGCAGTATGTGTCTGCGATATTCAGCCAAAATGTCCCGTCGTCTTTGAGTACCCGGCGCAGCTCCCGGAACACTTCCACAAGCCGCCCGATATACTGCTCCGGCGTGTCCTCACGTCCAATCTGCGCGTCAAGCCCGTAGTCCCTTAGTCCATAGTAAGGCGGGCTTGTGACGCAGCAGTTCACGCTTTCGCTCGGAAGCTCCCGCAGGGCATAGAGGGCGTCGCGGTTGATGATTACGTCTGTTTTCATGGCTTGCTCACTTCCTCCGGCTTTGTCGTAAGCAGACAGTAAAGCTCGGTGTCCGTCGGGAAGCGGTCAATGAACGGCAGCACCACATTCCCGTAAAAGATAAGCCCCTCGCCCGCTTCGGTGTGGGTTACATACTTCATCTGCTGCGGGGAGATGTTAAGCTGCTTTGCAAGGATAGCCCGGTCGCCCTGTGCCTGATTGAGCATGAGGACAAAATCGGAGTTTTCAAAGATATTCTCGACTTCGCGGCTGCTTAAAAGGTCTTTGACGTTCTGTGTGATAGCCGTCGGTATGCCGCCCCATTTACGAAAACGCTTCCAAATCTCCACAGAATAGGCTGCGGTCTGTTCCTCTTTCAAAAGCAAATGAAATTCGTCCATATAGTAACGGGTTGCCTTTTTCTCGGCGCGGTTGACGGTCACGCGGTTCCACACCTGGTCTTGCACAATGAGCATACCTAATTTTTTGAGCTGCTTTCCAAGCTGCTTAATATCAAAGCAGACAAGACGGTTTGAAAGCTCCACGTTGGTACGGTGGTTAAAGACGTTCAGAGAGCCGGAAACATAAAGCTCCAATGCCGCCGCAATGCGGGCAGCTTCCGGCTCCGGCTGTTTCAGCAGTTCGTTGTAGAGGTCGCCCAAAATCGGCATTTTTGCCGGGTCGGGGTCTGCAAGGAAAGGTCGGTACACATTCCTAACGGCGCGGTCAATGACGGTCTTTTCCACGGGCTGCAAGCCCTCTTTGCCGCCGATAACAAGCTCGCAGAGGGAAAGGATAAAGTCGGATTTCAAGGCAAGCGGGTTGTCGTCCTCGGAGTAGTTGAGGTTAATATCCATAGGGTTCACATACTGGGGCTTGCCGTCCATGCCTTTTCCGGCAGGCGACAGACGTATCACTTGCCCGCCCAAACGCTGCACAAGGGAAAAATATTCTGCTTCCGGGTCGCAGATAATAATATCGTCGTCGGTAATGAGAAAGGCGTTTGTCATTTCCCGTTTTGCCGCAAAGGATTTACCGCTTCCCGGTGTTCCAAGAATAAGCCCGTTGGGATTTTTCAGTTGCTTGCGGTCGCAGAGTATCATGTTGTTACTAAGGGCATTTAAGCCGTAGTAAAGGGCTGCACCCCTTTGGAAAAGCTCCTGCGTGATGAACGGGATAAAAATAGCGGTGCTACTGGTCGTAAGCCCTCTTTGAATGGGGATAAGGTTCTCCCCAAGAGGAATAGAGGACATAAAGCCCGCTTCCTGCAAATAGTCAAGGCGGGTCAGAGCGCAGTTGTTTTTCTGTGCAAAGCCCGCCGTAGCAAAGATGTCATTATCCAGTTTCCGCTTCGTGTCTGCCATGTTTACCACAAGGAACGTCAGCAGAAACATTCTTTCATTTCTGCTCTGTAAATCCTGCAAGAGATTTTTCGCTTCGCTGCCGAACGTGGCAAGGTCGGACGGAATTATATCCATATCGTACCCGCTGCGTACCGCCTTTTTCTGTTCCTCAATCTTCATCTTGTCGAGGTCGGTAATTTTGCGCTTGATAGTCTTGATTGCTTCGCTCTGGTCGATACTGCGGATATGCAGATTGACGATAATTCCGTTTTCAAGGTCGAGAATGTCCGAAAGCATACGGTCGTTCAGCTCCGGCGCAAGGATTTCAAGGAAGCTAACAGCACCGAGCTTGCGCCCCATGCGAAACGTCCTGCCGTCGCCAAAGCGGAACGAGGACGGGGCGATAAAGTCCTTTGTGGTAAGCCCGGACGGTACAAGCCAGTCCCAAGAGAAACGGAACGGCTCGCCCTCCGGGTGGAAAATCCCATGCAGTACGTTCAAGCGTTCCTGTCCGTTCATGGGGCGGGCGGTTACACCAAGCACCTTAAAATTATTGAGTACGTCGGTTTCGATACGGGAAAGGCGGGCTTTTGCCGCCGCAAGATTGTCCGCTTCAATGGAAAAGGTAATGTACTTGCACTTTTCCAGTCCGTTGTTGCCTTTTTCAAGCTGATTTTTAAGCATATCCGCGTACTCCCTGCGGATAGAGTTAAAAGCGTCGTCCTGCGCCGGAATTTCGATAGCCGCCTGTGCCTTTTCCTTTCTTGCACCCTGATTGATGAAAGAGAGCTGCACCGAAACGGAAGCGTCAAAGTAGTTGAGAAAATCGCACCAGTTTTCAAAAATGGCTGTCTTATCGTCTGCCTGTGCAAGCTGATAGTTAATATCTTCAAAGACAAGGCTTTTACTGTATTTCTTTTCCGTTACCCTGCAAATCCCGTCCGGGTACATCTGCAAGTAGGGAATGGTCTGTTGTGCGGTGCGGGGCTTCCCGTCGCCCTTTGCCGCCTGTATCACGGCGGCGATTTCTTTCTTTTCTGCGCGGGTCAGCTTACGCTTCACGGGATTTTTTACCGCGCGGGTCATGGTTTTTCGTTCTGCCATTGACAATAGCCGATACCTCCTTTTCCAGTTTTCGTTGTTTTTCTATGACGGCATAAAAATTTTCCGTCTGATAGGGGCGTTCCTTTGGTCGGATAAACTTTGTCTGAATGACGTTCTTTATCACGATTTCAAGGGGCTGCCCGTGTTTTTCATACATTGCCAAGAGGAAGCAGGGAAGCATAACGACAATCATTGCAAATGCCGCCATGCTTGTTCCCGCGCTGTCTTTGAGCAAAAAGAAAAGCGGTAGTCCCATAGCGAGGGCTGCCGCAAAACATATAATCTGCCGCTTTGTCAGATTAAAAGCGACTTTCGTTTTGATTTTTGATAAGTCTTTGGGTACGGGTACATACGCCAAGTGAAAACCTCCTCCTTTCGGTCTTTAATGGGCGTTAAATATTGACTTCGCAAGTGCGCCTGTTTTGAATAGGGAGAAGCACAAAATCACGGTGTAGGCTGCAAGGGAGAAAATCGCGCTGTGCAGGTTGTCCGCTACAATCATGCTGCCAACCAAAACCGCATAAATGCCGACGCATATCATTATGAGGAAGCCTTGAAAACCGAGGGCGAACAGGGCTTTTAAGTAGTTGTTGCCTATCTGCCCCCACTCTCTGTTGGTCATAGTTGCAAACGGGATAGGCGATACCGAACAGTAAAGGTAAATTTCTATCATTCTGCCGTACAGGATAACCGTGATAAGCACCGACATGATTTTCATGCAAAGGCTCACAAGGCTTGTTTCCATAACGAGCAAAAGCAGTTCGGGGATTTCCATAGCGTCAAGTCCGGCTTGCATGGACGAGAGGGCGGCGTCAACGTCGATATTCGTATTGCCGCCGATCACGCCCGCTGCGCCGGAAACAACGTGCTGCGCCATATCGAACACCGCCATAGTGATAGTAAAGGTGTGGGTAACGAGATACACCGCTACCCACGCCTTGAAAAACCACTTAAAGAACATGAACGTGTCAATATCGTGCATATTGTTCTTTTCCGTTACCATGCTGATAAGCTCCACGCATAGAACGTAGGTAATGACAAGCCCCGCAATGGGTACAATCACATTTTCCGACAAACTCTGTATCATGGAAAATATGCCTGCGTTCCACCCCTGCGGGGTTTGTCCTACCTCTGCGGCGATAGTTCCGACTTTTTCGTTTACGTCCCCGAACATAGTTGACAGATTACCGTTAATGGCTCCAATGAGGATTTCCTTTATCCATTCGTTAATCGCGTCAAGTATGCTCTGCATAGGCTAACCCCGCCGCTTAACCGAACAGGCCGGAAAGCAGAGGTACAAGGGTGCCACCGATAAGGGCAACGCCGCCGCCCGCCATGAGCTGCTTCATGCCCTGGCTTTTTGCACCTGGGTTGTCATTTCCGTAGCCCTCCAAGAGGTTGATAACGCCCCAAATGCCAAGACCTGCTCCGAGAGCGATAACGAGTGTCTGTAAAACGCCTACTGCGCTGTTGAAAAATGCCATAATATAACTCCTTTCTGCCGCTGTGCGGCTGCCCGAAAAAGGGCATAAAAAACGGCGGTCAGTTTTCGATAACTGCCGCGGTCATAAGTCCCCGCGCTGCGTTTGTTGCTGCGGCGCGGCGGTATTCAGTTGTAAGGGTGCGGCTTCCTGCCGCGATACGCGCAAGGAGTAGGGGCGCGTACCATGTAGCCCGTGTTTATTATTTTTACTTTAAGCTCCCTCCTTTTCAAAAAGTGGTGTGTAGACAGGCATAATGCCGTACTGCCGTTCCCGGACAGCTTCGATATACTTGATATAGGAAATACCTGCCTGTCTTGTCCTGCGTTCCTGTTCCCGCTGCATTTCCTCGGCAGCTTCCACAAGCCCGCTGATAGCCCGGATTAGCTGCTGTTTTGCCTTTTTCTTTCTGATACGCTTATTCATTTTCTGTGTCCTCCTGCAAATCTGCTTCGTCAACTTCGTAATAGTCAAATACCTCGTCCGGCTTTACGATTGCAGGACGGCGGCGCAAGTGCTTTTCCATGTCAAAGGCATTTTTCTTGTCAAAGTCGGAAAGGTACTTGTACTTCGGGTGTTTGGTAATATCGTATTTTTCGGAGAAGAACGGACGCACCCCGCGTAGTTGCAAGATACATTTCCCGCCGTCCATGACCGCAATTTCATCTTCGCTCATAAGCTGCTTGCCTAACTTCTGATAGTTCAGCCCGTGGGAAAGCTCCCGTCCTCTTGTTTCGGAAGTGTTGAAGCTGTCAATGGTTTCTTTCCCCAAGATTTCCGACATTTCTTTAAGGGTCGTTTTCTCCTTGCCGCCCAAGAACAGGGTCGTATCGCAGTTGCCGACAATGGTATCGGCGTTGTCCTTGTAGATAGCCTTTAGCTGCGACTGGCTCTGCAAGATGATGGACGCGGAGATTTCGCGGCTCCTTATCGTGGCAATGAGTTTTTCAAACTTCGGTATCTGCCCGATATTTGCAAACTCGTCAAGCAGACAGCGCACATGAACAGGTAGCCGCCCGCCGTACACATCATCTGCCTTGTCACAAAGCAGATTGAAAAGCTGTGTGTAAAGGATTGATACAACAAAGTTAAAGGTGTCGTCGGTGTCGGAGATAATAACAAAAAGCGCGGTCTTTCGGTCGCCTAAGGTGTCAAGCTCCATTTCGTCGGTTTCCATCAGCTCGCGCAGTTCCCGAATGTCAAAGGGGGCAAGACGCGCACCGCAGGAAATGAGGATAGAGCTTCTTGTTTTTCCGGCAGACAGCAAAAACTTCTTGTACTGGCGCACCGCAAAATGTTCCGGGTCTTTTTCCTCCAAGCGTTCAAACATGAGGTCAACGGGGGATTGAAATTCCGGGTCGTCCTCGCGGGCTTCCGACGCATTTATCATTTCAAGCAGCGTCGTAAAGTTTTTCTCATTCTCCGGGGCTTCGTACCAGATGTAGCCGATAAGGGCGCAGTAAAAAAGCCGTTCCGATTTCACCCAAAAATCCTCGCCGGATTTTTCCCCGTCGCCTTTGGTGTTGGCGATAATGGTATTTACCAGTTTCAAAATATCCTTTTCGCTGCGCAGATAGGCGAAGGGATTGTACCGCATGGATTTCTTGAAATTGATGGTGTTTAGCACCTTGATTTTGTACCCGCCCCGCTGCAAGAGCTTTCCACACTCGATTAAAACCGTTCCTTTCGGGTCTGTGACAACATAGCTGCTGTGCATTTGCATTAAGTTGGGCTTTACAAAAAACCTTGTTTTGCCGCTGCCGGAGCCGCCGATGACAAGCACGTTTTTGTTTCTTGCATACTTCGGGTGCTTCGGGCGGCTGCTCATCATCAGCCTTTCGGTCTGCGTCAGCAGCACGTTATTTTCAAACATGGGGTCGATATATGGCTTTATATCCTCGGCATTGCCCCAACGTGCAGAGCCGTACTCCATGCCCTTACGGTATTTCTTTGCGTTCTTGCCTTTCACATAGACCGCAAGCCGGATAACGACAGCCCCGACAATGCCGATAAGCAAATCCATAGGGTTAAAACTCGGCAGGGCATTTGAAAAGGCAGCGGAAAAGCCGCTGCCAATGGAAACCAGCTTGCCGGAGAGGTCAGCCCCCGGCGAGAGCCGCACCGCCTGTCCGACTTTATCAAAGAGATACACAAAGAGCAGATAGGGGGCGTTTAGGATAAGCAGCTTCTTGATATTCGGCTTCATAGCGATACCTCCCTGTCCTTGTATTTTGTCTTTTGACGGTTCGCGTTAAGCTGCTTTGCTGCTTCCCGGAATGTGGCAAGTGCCTTTCGGATAGAGGGCTTTTGCTCCTGTGTCAGCTTCTTTGCGGAAAACTCCTTAAAGGCTGCGGTCAGAGCGTCCGCGTCCCGCCCCTTGAAAAAGACGAGATAACGGGGCGGCGTTTCGGTGCTGTCTTTCTTTAGGGCAAAGTCGATACCGTATTTTTTTGCCGTCTGCTCAAAGGCTTTGATATTGCCCTCGGTTATCTCAATGTTGGATAGCCCCGCGTTCTGCTTCGCAAGCTGCTTTAGGGTCTGCTTCCCGTGGGGCTGTTTTTCCTGCTGCTTTTTTGCCTGTGCAAGCATGGCTTTGATTGCCTTTTGCAGCGTTTCAGCGGTCAGCTTCGCTCCCTTGACAGAGAGCGCAACCACTTTTTCGTTGATTTCATCTTGCAATGTTTACCGTCCTCCTTTCCCGGTAGTAGTGATAGTGTTAAGGTGGTACGCCGCTTTTGGGCGTGAAAAAAGGGCGTCCGTTCTTCACGCCGCCCCGTTAAATCCGCACCCGCAGCCCGTTCAAGTCCTCGGCGCGGATACCTACAAGATACCAGTTGTCCCCGTACTCAATCCGGGTCGGCTTCCATTTGCCGCCTGTGAATACGTCCATGCACTCGCCGCAATGCAAGCCGCCGTAATAGTCGGCAATATCAAAGCGAATATCGTAGCGGTCAGCGGTTTCGTCAAAAATTAAAGCTCCTGTTTTCTGTGCCATGTGGTAAATCCTCCTTTTTTCGTTTACAGGCTTTCGCCCTCGTTGTAGGTGTAGTAGTCCGGGTCGCCGTATTTAGGCTTGCCGGATAATGCGCCGCTTGCCATGTCGTGAGCGACAAGGGAAGTATAATAGCTGTCAATGGTAGACGGGGCATTGAAAAGAACCGCCTTTAGGTACTGCTTGATATTGCGGATTTTCGTGGTGTTCTCCTGCATACAGTCAAGCACAAAGCGGATATGTTCGCTGTCCAGCTTCATAAACTTTGACTTCACAAGCTCGGCGGGGTAATCGTCCCCTGCAATACGGATTTTCTTTCTTGACGTACAGACCGTTTCAAGGATAATGTCAACAATCTCATTCAGACGGTCATGGTCAAACTTCATATCCTGCAAGAGAATGTTATACTCGATATTGTCCTTGATGATTTCCTCATACACTCTGTAAGCGTCGTTCCTTTCCGTTCCTTTCCGTTCCGGCGGCTGTGCCGCTTCGTCCTCGCCATAAGGCAAGGGATTTAGGGAATGGATAGGAATGGAATGGGTACTTGATAAATCCGTATTTGATTTTTCTTTTTTTTGTAAGTTAGTTCTTGATATATCTTTATTTAATTGCATTGGATTTTCCGACGTCGGATTTTCCGTTGTCGGGTTATCCGCTGTTGGATTTTCCAATACCGGGCAATCCAATTCCGGCGGCTGCGGCTGTTCGTAAATGGTGTACTCGATTGCGGTCATTTTGCCTTTCTCGTCGCGTCCCTGCCGCCTTGTGATATATCCGGCTTTTTCAAGCTCCCAAACGGCGGTACGGATAGCGTCGATACTTTCCCGGTTGATGTAGGACAGCCCTGCAAGGGTATAGTCCCAATCCTCCGGCAGGGACAGCATTTGAGATAACAGCCCCTTTGCCTTTAAGGAAAGCTCCTTGTTGCGTAAGTGGTGGTTGCTCATTACGGTGTAGCCTGTGTTGCGTTCCACACGGAAAACTGCCATAGCTTCATCACTCCTTTGCTTTAGATTTGTTGCGCAGTAGAACGCGGATTTTGAGGGGTAAGGTATCTTTTCCTTGCTTCCTCTGTTTTGCGTTCTGTAAGCCCGATAAATCAAGGCTTTTTTTGCCCCTACTGCGTAACATGAGGGCATAAAAATAGCGGCGTTCCTGTTCTCCCAGTGAGAGAGTGAGAAACGCCGCTGTGCGGGTCGCTATTTCATTTCTTCTGCTATCAGTTCTTGCATGACTTCTCCAAAGTCTGCCATGAAAGAAAAGATGAAGTATTCCAAAACGTCGGGGTCTGCGTCCATAGGCTCGGCTTCCTCTGAAAAAGGCAAGCCCATTAGCCCATAAAGCAGTTTGATGATTTTGAACAGCTTGCCCCGGTCGGTGGGGTTGTTCATGGTTACAAGTACGTTGGTAAGGCGGTTGATTGTTTCCATGTCGCCGCCTGTCGTTACCCATACCATTTCCGCGAACGGCTGCGTGATTGCCCCGGCGACAAGGTTTATCTTATTCTTGCCGATTTCGCCGGACGGAAGTATAATACCCTTAGTCAAAAGTTCGTTTTTCATGTCGTCCTCCTTATATTCTGTGGTGCTAAAATGGTGCCCGGTCTTACAAAAACACCTTATGCGGAGATATGACAAGAAAAATGAAGATATGCGGAAAACCTTGATTTTAAGCCATTTTCACATTGGTTTATAAACATTTGTGAGGACTTATAAAAGGTTTTGCGTCTATCAAATCAATAAAAAATCATATTCTGTCGAGCTGGCAGGATGCAGGTCAAGCGTTTGTGTAGAACCGTCATAGCTCCAGCCATCACCGGAACAACTTGTAGTATAGGTGCCATTACTATCCCTAGAACCTTCGGGATATCCATCAATAATTTTTAATTGGCCGCCTCCCTCCGCCCACGCTGTGATTGCCGACACAGGCAGGAGCGTTACCGCCATGCACAGCGCCACCAGAAGGCTGAGTAGTCGTTTCTTCATAGGGGGTCCCTCACTTTCTTTGGGCCGGAAGTGGAGCTCCGGCAAAAATGGATGCTCTCACTTCCTTAAATACACGCCGCGCGAAATCCTTTCACCCTTTTTCAAAAAAATTTGAAAAAAAAAAGAAAAACCAGAATGCTGAGGTGGTGGCATCTCTTGACGATTGTGCCCGAGCGCTCCCGGATACTTCTGATGAAGTATGCGGGGGCGTTTTTTCGTGGAACTGGGGGCTTGTGGAGCGGGGGCAATCGTTCTATAATACAAGCTGTGAAATGAATCACAAAAGGGGTGGAACGTATGGACAAAAAACTGAACGAGGCCGTGGCGGCGCTGCGGCCCCAGATGGTGGCGGCGCTCCAGCGGCTGGTGCGCAGGCGCAGTGTGGAGGCCGACCCGCTGCCGGGCAAGCCCTTTGGCGAGGAGGTGGATGCCTGCTTTGCCGAGGCGCTGGCCCTCTGCCATGAGCTGGGCTTTGAGACCACCGACATGGATCGGTACATCGGCTGGTGCGAGATCGGCACCGGGGACGAGATGGTGGCGGTGCTGGGGCATCTGGACGTGGTGCCCGAGGGCGAGGGCTGGCATCACCCGCCCTACGCCGCCGAGATCGAGGGCGGCAGGCTGTATGGCCGGGGTGCCATTGACGACAAAGGCCCGGTGGTGGCCAGCCTGTTCGCGCTGAAAGCCATCCGGGATCTGGGCATTCCGCTCAACCGCCGTGTCCGGCTGCTGTTCGGCCTGAACGAGGAGACCAACGACCGGGACGTGCTGTACTACAAGGCCCACGGCGGGGAGATCCCGGTGCTGGGCTTCACCCCGGACGGCGAGTATCCGCTCATCAACGGCGAAAAGGGCATCCTGAACGAGAGCTATGCCGTGCAGCTGCACCAGACCGGGGCCTGGCAGCTGAGCAGGGTGCAGGGCGGCGTGGCCGGCAATGTGGTGCCGGACTACGCCTGCGCTGTGCTGACCGCCCCGGCGGGGGCCGCCCTGCCGGATGCGGAGCACATCACCGTGACAGCCATCCCCGGCGGCTATCAGGTGGAAGCGGTGGGCGTTTCGGCCCACGGCAGCCACCCGGAGCAGGGCGAAAACGCCATTGGGCGGCTGGTGTGCTACCTTGACCGGCTGCCGCTGGAGGGGGATGCCAAGCAGGCCGTGCACTTTCTGGCCGAGAAGCTGGGCACCGACCCCTACGGCGAGCGCCTGCTGGGCCACCGGCTGGAGGATGCGCTCTCCGGCCCCATGAGCTGCAACTGGGGGCTGATCGAGGGCGACGCGCAGCATCTGTGGGTCAAGCTGAACTACCGCTATCCTGTGACCATGGAACGGGCAGACTGCCAGCCCGCTGTGCAGGCCGCCTTTGAGGCCGCAGGCTGGGCGCTGGATGGGCAGGTGCACAAGGAAAAGCTCTACTACCCTGCCGAGACCCCGCTGGTCAGCGCCCTGCTGGAGGTTTACCGGGATGCCACCGGCGACAATGCCCCGCCCAAGTGCATCGGCGGCGGCACCTACGCCAAGATGCTGCCCAACGTGGTGGCCTTTGGCCCCCTGTTCGCGGGTGACCCGGTCACAGAGCATCAGCCCGATGAATGCATCGATCTGGAACGTCTGGTGCAGAACGCCCAGATCATTGCAAACGCCATTGTCAAGCTGGCAAACCTGCCGCTGGAATAAGAAGGAGGACGGGACTATGAAGATCACACAGGTGCGGCTGGGCCGCATTTCCACCCCGCTGCGGGTGCCGTTCAAAACGGCACTGCGCACTGTGAACAGCGTTGAGGATGTTATCGTGGAGCTCCACACCGATACCGGTGCGGTGGGCTACGGCGAAGCACCCCCGACCGGTGTCATCACCGGCGATACCACCGGGGCCATCCTCGGTGCCATTCAGGATCATATCGCCCCTGCCCTGCTGGGCCGCGACCTCGATGAATTTGAGGATCTGACCGCCGCTGTGCAGAAGGCGCTTGTCCACAACACCAGCGCCAAGGCCGCTGTGGACATGGCCCTGTGGGATCTGCTGGGCCAGAAGTACAGCGCCCCTGTCTACCGGATGCTGGGCGGTGCCCGCAAAAACATCGTGACCGATATCACCATCAGTGTCAACCCGCCCGAGGAGATGGCCCGGGATGCCCGCACCGCCGTCCAGCGCGGCTACGACTGCCTGAAGGTCAAGGTTGGCATTGACCCGGAACTGGATGTGGCCCGCCTTGCCGCGGTGCGGCAGGCCGTGGGCCGGGACATCAAGCTCCGCATCGATGCCAATCAGGCCTGGAACGCCAAGCAGGCGGTCCGCATCCTGAACCAGATGCAGGAGAAGGGGCTGGACATTGAGTTCGTGGAGCAGCCCGTGCCCGCCGCAGATCTTGAGGGGATGCAGTATGTCACCCGCCATGCCGATGTGCCCGTGCTGGCCGACGAGAGCGTGTTCAGCCCGGCAGATGCCCTGCGGATCATGCAGACCGGCGCGGCCGACCTTGTGAACATCAAGCTGATGAAGTGCGGCGGTATCACCAATGCCCTGCGCATTGCCGCCGCCGCTGAGGTGTACGGCGTGGAGTGCATGATCGGCTGTATGCTGGAAGCAAAGATCTCGGTCAACGCCGCCGTGGAGCTGGCCTGCGCCAAGAAGATCGTCACCAAGATCGACCTCGACGGCCCGGTGCTCTGCAGCGAGGACCACATCCTCGGCGGTGCCGTGTTCGACGAAAAGAACATCACCGTCTCCGACGCGCCCGGCATGGGCATTCAGGGCTTTGTGCCCGGCAAGGTGTCCTATCTCGACTAAAACCGGAACAGACCGCATCCCGAAACACACGGGGTGCGGTCTCTTTTTGTGAATCTGTATTTCATATACGGACAGTGAAAAAAGCTCGTGTCTGTATATGTTGAAATGAAAAACAAAAAAAGCGGGTAAAATCTTTGACTTTTTGGCCTGTGAGGCGTATAATCGTACTTGTTCCGTGTAGAGGAATGGGAAAACTGTGCGCAATGGGCGCACAATCTGGATAGGGGAGTAGAAAAGTTATGAAAACGTTGAAAGCGGTTGCGGCAAGGTACAACGCCACCAGCCTGATCCTGCGCATCGTCATCGGCCTTGTGGTCGGTGCGGTGCTGGCACTGGCGGTGCCCGGTGCGGGCTGGGTGGAAGAGTTCGGCAGCCTGTTCGTGGGTGCCCTGAAGGGCATTGCCCCGGTGCTGGTGTTCGTTATCGTGGCCAGTGCGCTGGCGCAGGGCACGTCCAGGCTGGACCGGCGCTTTGGCACGGTCATCTGGCTGTACATGCTCACCACCTTCCTGGCCGCCGCCATTGCGGTGGTGACCAGCTTCCTGTTCCCTCAGACCGTCGTTCTGGCTGAGGCGGCAGAATCCGAGGTGGTGCCCCAGGGTCTGGGCGAGGTGATGAACACCCTGCTCACCAACTTTGTGGCAAACCCCGTCAGTGCCCTGCTGAACGGCAATTACATCGGCATCCTGTTCTGGGCCTGCCTGTTCGGTCTGGCCATGAAGAAGTACGGCGCGGACAGCACCAAGCTGTTCCTGGCGAACACAGCGGATGCAGTCTCCCAGATCGTCCGCTGGATCATCAATCTGGCACCCTTCGGTATCATGGGCCTTGTGTACACCAACGTGTCCAGCAACGGCCTGTCCATCTTTACCCAGTACGGCAGGCTGCTGCTCCTGCTGGTGGGCACCATGCTCTTTATGGCACTGGTCGTCTCGCCCTTTATCATCTTTGTGTATCTGCACTGCAACCCGTATCCGCTGGTGTTCCGCTGCCTGCGTGAATCCGGCCTGACCGCCTTCTTCACCCGCAGCTCTGCCGCCAACATCCCGGTCAATATGGATCTGTGCGAAAAGCTGGGGCTGGATAAGGATATGTATTCCGTCTCCATCCCGCTGGGCGCTACCATCAATATGGATGGTGCCGCCATCACCATTACCATTATGACGCTGGCTGCGGCCAATACGCTGGGCATTCAGGTGTCCCTGCCCGCCGCCATCCTTCTTTCGGTGATGAGCGCTCTGGGTGCCTGCGGCGCTTCCGGCGTGGCTGGCGGCTCCCTGCTGCTGATCCCCATGGCCTGCTCCCTGTTTGGCATCTCCAATGATATCGCCATGCAGGTGGTCGGTGTCGGCTTTATCATTGGCGTGGTGCAGGATTCCGTGGAAACTGCCCTGAACTCCGCCGGCGACGTGGAATTTGCCGCCACTGCGGAATATCACCAGTGGCGCAAGGAAGGCAAGCCCCTGCCGGTGTTCCTGTGCAAGTGATGCAAAACTGAAATGGCTTTTCAAAGGCTGCTGTGCTGCTGGCACGGCGGCCTTTTTGTTTGGAGCTTTTTCTGGGCATTTTGCACAGGAAAGCCCTTGTTCTGTTTGAAACTGACGGATTCTGACGGATTTTGCATGAGAGTATCCCCTTTTACAGAAGAAATTCTGGGCAAAACGGAGAGAAAATCTGAAAAAACTTTCCAAACAAGGTTTCAATCGTCCATGTATACAAGAACTTTATTTTTCATAAAAAACGTTTTGTGCTAGTTGCGCAAAGAACGAAAGAACGTTAAAAATGTATCACTAAATTCATAGTTTGTTCATAGAATTTATAAAACGATTTCATAATTGAGTGGCATAATATGGCCATCCTCAGAGAGGGGAACAAAAGAACGAAGGGTTCTGAAAGGTTCCGCTCTGAGGATGCAGGGAGATAGAGGCCCTGCCAAAAAACACAATGACATTTACCGATATACGGAGGATATTTATTATGATGAACAAGAACACTGCTATTCTGGACAACACTATGATGGACGCTTACCTGACTGTCACCGAGGGCGTGTCCGATAACTGCGGCATTGGCCTGGCTTTTGCAAGCCTGCTCGAGAGCGCAAAGAAGAACTTTGTCAACCAGAGCAACCGCCGCGCTGTCAATGCAAGCTTTGCCGGCTGATCTTCTCCAATTTGCCGGTTGAAGATTCTCCTTCTTTTTTTGTTACAGCTGCTGCCACACTGTAATATGAACTGAAAAGCCCGGAACCACCTGCCGCCATAGCAGGTACGGTTCCGGGCTTTTTTGCTGTGTGGGTTCGGTCAGCGCAGGGGGTTTAAGCCGTCAGCTTTGCTTTCTGCAGTGCAGCCACGATCAGCGGAATGAGGATGAGCTGCGCCACGATACCGGGCACGGCAGTGAGCACCGCACCGGACAGGAACGCGCTGAACGGAAAACTGGAGCCGGACAGACCGGCCAGCACAAAGCGCACCGCACCCCAGACAAGGCGGCCTGCCACCATCGAGGTGACAAGGGTGGCGTAGATCATGGGCAGGGTGTGCTGCACCTTGCGGTACATGAAACCGGCCACAGCGCCGTACGTGGCCAGCTCAAAGGCCATGGCGATGGCAATGGGGTACATCGGGGGCATCCCGAACAGCACCGAGCGGAGCAGCGGGGCGGCAAAGCCCAGTGCCAGGCCCCAGGGGCCGCCCAGCACGAAGCCAGCCAGCAGCACCGGGAAGTGCATGGGGCAGAGCATGTTGCCGATCTGAGGCACATGGCCGGTGATCATGGGCAGCACAAAGGCCAGTGCCAGAAACAGTGCGGCCAGCACCAGATCACGGGTCGCGGAACGGGTCTTGGTATTCATCAATGATTCCTCCTGAAAATGCACAGACAAAAAGGGCCTGCCGCCAGCACGCACGCCAGCGGCAGACCCCTTCATGGTGTCTGTTTCAAAATAATGTTTGCGGGGAGAAACACGGGCTTCAGCCCGCAAAGCCCCGGCTTCAGCCGGGAATTGTGCAAAAAGTATAGCAGATGCAAAGCCGCCTTGTCAAGCTCAGCGGATGAGGATGGTTACGGGGCGGTGTTTGCGGATTTTTGAAATTTGTAGATGTAATAAAAGGAATCTTCACCGGGGCCTTCTGCAAATGTACTGTTACAGACATTGGTGCGAGAATAACCATTGTCGGAGGCTGCATTCAATTCGGCATCAGAAAGCGCATGTTCCATAAAGAGCCAGATCTCAGGATCGGAAGAAGTGAAGCACTGAGAAATATTGGAGGATTCGATTTGAGCATGGACGCGTCCCGGAAAGTAATAATCAAAGAGTGTCCAGTCTAGGAAGTAGTTCGTTGTATAAAGAACTGCATCCTGAGAGGGGGTAATAACTTCCAGACACTGGGTAGTCGCAAGGTCGATGCGCTTTTCCCGCTGATAGGTTTGGTAGAAATCCGGTAGACTGCACACCAGCGTTCCCAAAATCAGAATACTGGACAGAATGGTTCTCCAACGGACTTTAGACAGAAGAAAGCCAAAAACCAGGTAAACGACTGCGGTGAGCGGATAAAGGTATCGAACGAGAAAAAGCGGGCGAAAGGCATATGAAACGATCAGCCCGACTGCAGAGGTGCCGGCGGCAGAAAGCAAGCCGGTCAAAAGCCAGATCGTATCAGGGGCGAAGAGCCATTTAGAGGACGACTTGGCCTGTGCTGTGAAATAAAGAAGGAATGCAAGACCGAAAATGAGGACTGTCCAAGAAGGATTGAAGAAGAATCCGATACAATTGATCGGAGAAGGAATGAAGGTGGACCACCAGTCTGCTGCAGCACGTTTGAAAGTGGGAAGCAATACCAGAAGCCAGGGAAGGTATACGACCACTGCGGCACAATAAGTGATAAGGATTTTTTTGAAGCTGCTCTTATCCTGCGGAAGCAGAGAAAGCAGAGCCAGATAGAAAAATGCAACGGAAATCAGGGCATAGTAGTGCGTATAAGCGGCACAAAGAGAGGCGACGCTGAAAATGATCCAATCGGAGGTTTTACCGGAATGAAGAATGTTATGGAGTGCCAGATAGGCCGCTAACACAAAGAAAGCGCCGAGTGAATACATTCGGGCCTCGACATTGAACATAATAGCGGTATCAGTCAAAGAGGCAAAAGTGGAAACAACAACTGCGGGAATCAATCCGAACTGTCTGAAAATCACTGTACAGGCAAGAATCAGAATGAGTCCATAGGGAATCAGAGCCGACAGATGATAGACATATCCGTGATTGCCCAGAAGATGATATAGGAGCTGTGTGAAAAGATAGTACAGCGGCGGATGGTTATCTGCCGCTGTGACTTGGAGCATTTCAAAAACATTCATTTGGGCAAGGCCGATGCTGAACCCTTCATCTCCCCAGAAGGAGTTGTCAAAAATGCGGACAAAGTGCATGGCGAACAGCACAAAGGCATACAGGTACAACAGCAAGGGAAAAATCCTGCGGCTGCGCTGTGCCTGGGATGTGGGTGAGGAAAAAGACATAGGAACCTCCCAAAATGATAAAAAAAGCAAACAAATTCATCTTATTATATCATACAGCGGCAAAAGATGATATTGCAAAGCGGTCAAAAGCTGCAAAAATGTTTTGCGGGGGCAAAATGGCCCTGCATTTTCAACAAAAACGGGAACATTTACAAGCGATTTTGCCAAGGGATGTACATTTTGACGAAAGAACCTTGACGTTTTTGCATAGAATAGATAATATAGACTTGAGAAATAGCGCATCGGGGCGTACGGCCCGGGTGCGTACCATATCCGATGCAAACGCTGAGGTTCATACGGGAGGACCAAAGATGACAAATGCAGAAAAGCTTACCCTGGCAAAACACGCCTGCCACATCCGCATGGGCGTGATCGAGGGCACTCACAGCGCCAAGTGCGGCCATCCGGGCGGCAGCCTGGATATCGCCGAGGTGCTGGCGTACCTCTATTTCGTAGAGATGAAGGTGGATCCGAAGGATCCCAAGAACCCTGACCGCGACCGTCTGGTGCTCTCCAAGGGCCATGCGGCTCCGGCGCTGTACGCCGCGCTGGCTGAGCGTGGGTTCTTCCCGGTGGAGGACCTCAAGACCCTGCGCAAGATCGGCAGCTACCTGCAGGGCCACCCCAACATGAACAGTGTGCCGGGCGTGGATATGTCCACCGGCAGTCTGGGTCAGGGCGTGAGCGCCGCCTGCGGCATGGCACTGGGTGCCAAGCACGCCGGTAAGCCCATCAATGTTTACACCATCCTGGGTGACGGCGAGGTGGAAGAAGGCGAGTGCTGGGAGGCCTTTATGTTTGCTTCTCACTACGGCCTGTCCAATCTCTGCGTTATGCTGGACCGCAACCATCTGCAGATCGACGGCACCACCGAGACCGTGATGAACAGCGCCCCGCTGGAGGAGAAGCTGAAGGCCTTCAACTTCAACGTGCTGACCATCAACGGCCACGATTTTGATGCCATTGAGAGCGCCATCGCCGCTTTCCGCGCTGAGAACGAAAAGCCCACCTGCATCATTCTGGATACTCTCAAGGGCAAGGGCGTTTCCTTTATGGAGAACTCCGTTGACTGGCACGGCAAGGGCCCCAACGATGAGGAATACGCACAGGCCATGCAGGAGCTGAATGCAGCTTACGCCGCGCTGGAAGAGGAGGACAAGTAAGATGGCAGAAGTGAAGAAGATCGCTACCCGTGACAGCTACGGCAACACCCTGAAAGAGCTGGCCGCCGAGGGCCACGACGACCTGGTGGTGCTGGACGCTGATCTGGCTGCCGCCACCAAGACCGGCATGTTCCGTAAGGCGTACCCGGACCGTCACTTCGACTGCGGCATTGCCGAGGGCAACATGATGGGCGTGGCCGCAGGTCTGGCCACCATGGGTTATGTTCCCTTTGTTTCCAGCTTTGCCATGTTTGCCGCAGGCCGTGCCTTTGAGCAGATCCGCAACTCAATCGCCTACCCCCGCCTGAACGTCAAGATTGGTGCCACCCACGGCGGCATCTCTGTGGGCGAGGACGGTGCTTCCCACCAGTGCTGCGAGGACTTTGCCCTGATGCGCAGCCTGCCCGGCATGACCGTGATCTGCCCCGCAGACGATGTGGAGGCCCGCGCCGCTGTGCGTGCCGCTTACGCCATGCAGGGCCCTGTTTACCTGCGCTTCGGCCGTCTGGCTGTGCCTGTGTTCCACGATGAGGCCACCTACCACTTTGAGCTGGGCAAGGGCGAGCAGATCACCGAGGGCAACGACATTGCCATCATCGCCACCGGTCTGATGGTCAACGAGGCCCGCCTGGCTGCCGAGCAGCTGGCTGCCGAGGGCATCCACGCCCGGGTCATCAACATCCACACCATCAAGCCTCTGGATGAGGAGATCGTCCTCAAGGCCGCCAAGGAGTGCGGCAAGGTCATCACCGCCGAGGAGCACAGCGTCATCGGCGGTCTGGGCGAGGCCGTCTGCGCTGTCCTGAGCGAGAAGCTGCCCACCCCTGTCCGCCGCGTGGGCGTGCAGGACAAGTTCGGCTGCTCCGGCCCCGCATGGGACCTGCTCAAGCTGTACGGTCTGGATGCAGCGACCATCTGCAAGACCGCTCACGAGATGCTGGGCTGATCCAGAAAGTCAATACCAATAAAAAAGCCGGTCGGCGTATGCCGATCGGCTTTTTGCGTGCAATTACCGTAAAAATTCGTGATTTTTCCGCACGATATCCGGGGAAACGTGCTGGCTGCTTGCACCCGGCGGCAAAGTGTGTTAAAGTGGGGCCAGATAAAAATTTTGAGAGAAGGAGCACCGCTATGAAATACGATTTCACTTCCATCATGGACCGCCACGGCAAGGATGCCATTGCAGTGGATGGCCTTGGCACCGGCTTTGCCCCCGCCGCCCCCAAGGAGGGCTTTGACGCCATCCCCATGTGGGTGGCCGATATGAACTTCCCCACCGTGCCCACCATCCAGGAAGCCATCATCGAGCGCACCAACCACCCCGCGTTTGGCTACTTCAACCCCACCGATGAATACTTCGATTCCATCATCCGGTGGCAGGCAAAGCGCAACGGCGTGCAGGGCCTGACCAAGGAGTGCATCGGCTACGAGAACGGCGTGCTGGGCGGCGTGATCAGCGCCCTGAACTGCGTCTGCTCCAAGGGCGACAAGATCCTGATCCACAGCCCCACCTACATCGGTTTCACCATGAGCCTGAAGAACAACGGCTACGAGGCTGTCCACAGCCCGCTGGTCAAGGATGAGAACGGCGTGTGGCGGATGGACTTTGAGGACATGGAAAAGCACCTGAAAGAGGAAAAGATCCATGCCGCCATCATGTGCAACCCCCACAACCCCTGCGGCCGTGTGTGGGAGCGCTGGGAGCTGGAAAAGGCCATGGAGCTGTACAAGAAGTACGATGTGTATGTGGTCTCCGATGAGATCTGGTCGGACATCATCCTGAGCGGAAACAAGCACATCCCCACCCAGTCTGTGAGCGAGGATGCCCGCCAGCGCACTGCCGCTTTCTATGCCCCCTCCAAGACCTTCAATCTGGCTGGTCTGGTGGGCAGCTACCATATCGTTTACAACAGCTGGTGGCGTGACCGCATGGAAAAAGAGTCCAGCCTGAGCCACTACAACATGATGAACGTTCTCTCCATGCACGCCCTGATCGGTGCTTACAAGCCCGAGGGCTACGAGTGGACCGACGAGCTCTGCGAGGTGCTGACCGGCAACATCGACTTTGCCTGCGATTACATCGAGAAGCACTTCGAGGGCGTGACCGTCTCCAAGCCGCAGGGCACCTACATGCTGTTCGTGGACTGCACCGACTGGTGCAAGGCCCACGGCAAGACCATTGAGGATGTGGAGCACGCCTGCTGGGATGTGGGCGCTGCCATCCAGGACGGCACCATGTTCTTTGGCCCCTGCCACCTGCGCATGAATCTGGCTTCTCCCCGTTCCCGCATCGAGGAGGCGTTCCACCGCATGGACAAGTACGTTTTTAACGCATGATCGCTTAAACACAGCAAAAAGTCCCGACCAGAACGGCCGGGACTTTTTTGCGCTTACTTCAGATCGAAATTGCCCACCAGCAGGTAGTAGAGCGCCTCCACCACCAGCGCTGCCGAAAGCTGGGAAGGCATCATATCGCTGGCAATGCGCTGGATACGGTTGGAGGCCAGCAGGGTATAGCTGGCGTGGCCTGCCAGCGCCGAGCGCTTGTCGCAGGTGATGAGGATGACCGGTGTGCCGTTCTTCTTGGCGGCACGGGCGGCCGTCTCCAACGCCTCGCAGCGGCCTGCGCTGGAAATGAGCAGCAGGGCATCTTTTGGGGTCAGTGCCGAAGCGAAAGACCGTGCCTTTTCTGGCACCGGGCTGATCATGCAGCGCTTGCCCAGACTGCCCAGCTTGAGCGAAGCATCCATGGCAACGGGCAGGCTGCTGCCGTTGGCTTCGATCTCAATGATCTCTGCCGCCCGCAGAATGGAAAGCACCTTTCTCAGCTGGACAAGGTTCAAGGCCTGAATGGTGGCCTGAACCTCCTCCTGACGGTTGTTCTGAAGATCGAGCAGGGCCTGATGCAGCGGGTCATTGGGGGGCCTTTTGCGGGCCTCCGTTTCCTGCTGCTCCAGCACATCCCGCGCAAGCTCCAGTTGGAATTTGCGGTAATTTGCGTAGCCGAGCTTGTGGCACAGCCGGGTGACCGTGGCTTCGGACGAGTGGCTGGCCTTTGCAAGCTCCGCAGAGGTGGCGACCGAGGCCCACTTTACATCTGCAAGAATGCAGTCCGCAATGCGCCGTTCGGCGCTGTAAAGCTGGAGCCCGGAGCACAGCTGGGTGACGACGCTTCCCGGGGAATCGTGCATAGCAATACCTCCCTGTGCGCGCTGTGCATTGGGCACAACGCACAGTACTCTTGGAATAGTATACCGATTTTTTGGTGAAAAATCAATTGAATCTGGCAAGAAAATGCATCTCATTCCAAAATAAACCGGGATCCCGCCAGAACCCGCTGCCTGTCAAATTCTCCAAACCGGAATAAGCTGCGCTGAAATTACAAAAAAGGACTGCTCCGCTGGAGCAGTCCTTTTTGCGTTTTGAGGGGCGGGAAGGTGCGATCAGCACCCTTCCTTTTCGGCCAGCTTCCGGCCCATGAGCACGCCCATGACGGAGGCCATCATCAGGCCGCGGGTCCAGCCGGAGGAGTCACCCAGGCAGTGCAGACCCCGGATGTTGGTGTCGAGGTTCTCGTCCATCTTGACCTTGTTGGAGTAGAACTTCAGCTCGGGGCTGTAAAGCAGGGTCTCGTTGGCGGCAAAGCCGGGCACGACCATATCCAGCATCTTGATGAACTCAATGATGTTGGTCATGGCGCGGTAAGGCATGGCGGCGGTGATATCACCGGCCACGGCATCCTTCAGGGTGGGCTTGACGTTGGATTGCGCCAGCTCCTTGGGCCAGGTGCGCTTGCCGTCCAGAATGTCGCCGTAGCGCTGGACCAGGATGTGGCCCGCGCCCAGCATGTTGGTCAGCTCACCCACCTTCTGGGCGTAGGCGATGGGCTGGTTGAAGGGTTCGGTGAAGTTGTGGGAGACGAGGATGGCCAGGTTGGTGTTCTCGCTCTTCTTCTCCTTGAAGCTGTGGCCATTGACCACGGCCAGATCGTTGTCGTAGTTCTCCTGAGCCACAAAGCCGCCGGGATTCTGGCAGAAGGTGCGCACCTTGTTCTTCCAGGGCTTGGGGTAGCCGATGAGTTTGGACTCGTACAGCACCTTGTTCACCTTTTCCATGACCTCGTTGCGGCACTCCACGCGCACGCCGATGTCAACGGTGCCGGGCTTGTGGGCGATGTGGTGCTCGGCGCAGATCTTCTCCAGCCAGTCGGCACCGCGGCGGCCCGTGCCGATGACCACAGTATCGGCATAAACAGCATGGGCTTCCTCGTCCTTGGGTCCCTTGATGAACACGCCCTTGCACTCCTCGTTTTCCAGGATGATGTTCTCGCACTCGGTGCTGAACAGCATCTCCACGCCGTTGTCGGCCAGATAGTTCTGGATGGCCAGATACAGCTGCTGGGCCTTCTCGGTGCCCAGATGACGGATGGGGCAGTCCACCAGCTTCAGGCCGGCGTGGATGGCGTTCTTGCGGATCTCCTTGATGTCCTCGCCGGTGTAGATGCCCTCCACATGGGGGTCGGCACCGAACTCGAGGTAGATCTTATCGGTGTAATGGATGAGCTCCTGTGCGAACTCCTCGCCGATCAGGCTGGGCAGGTCGCCGCCCACCTCATAGGAGAGGCTCAGCTTGCCGTCCGAGAACGCGCCTGCACCGGAGAAGCCGGTGGTGATGGCGCAGGTGGGGCGGCAGTTGACGCAGTGGCCCAGCTCGGCCTTGGGGCAGTGGCGCTTTTCCACCGGCTTGCCCTTTTCCACCAGCAGGATCTTTTTCTTGCTGCCGTGGCGCAGCAGCTCTACAGCAGTGAAGATGCCGGCCGGACCGGCACCCACAATGATCAGATCGTATTTTTCCATCTCTAGTTTTATCCTTTACTATTAGTTACAAACTCCCTCAGTCGCCTGTCGGCGACAGCTCCCTCGGAGAGGGAGCCTTTTCTCGGAGGGAAGCTTTATGGGGGTGGCCAAAGCCTCCCTCATGGAGGGAGGTGGCATCGCGCAGCGATGACGGAGGGAGTTTAATCCTCTTCCTGCTCCACTTCCGCGCTCTCATCCACATGATCCAGCTCCACGGCGGAGGCTTCCACGTCGGCAGGGGCGATGTCCGGGGCGATCACGCCGTCACCGTTCAGATCCTGACCGGTCAGGGATTCCAGCATGGACTGGGTCTCGGGGTGGAGCTTGGCAAAGCGGCGGATGGCCAGCACGGTGTACAGGGCACTGAGCAGGTTGATGGCACCCTCGATAATGAGGATGATGCCAATGGCCATGACCAGCGTCTCCATGGTGCCGAAGGGGTTCAGGATCATCACCACGCCCAGCACCACGCTGAGCACCGGCAGCAGCAGGAAGCCCTTCCAGCTGGGGTACTCACAGCGGCGCAGGTCCAGAGCGTTCTGGATGCGGCCCAGGCTGTCGAAGATAACGAACAGGCCGAACACGATGGGCAGGATGCGCACCACGATGTCGCTGCGGAGGATGAGGAACGCGCCCAGGCCCAGGCAGATGATGCCCGAGATGAGGGTGAGCTGGCTCTGAAAGATGCCGCGCTCCACGGCAAAGTAGCGCACCAGCTGAACGGCGGCGCACACCAGCACCACGCCGCCCAGGGCGTAGCAGACCACGTTGAGGGCGGTGGAGGGCCGCATGAGCAGGAAGATGCCCAGCCCCAGGTAGAGCACGCTCATCAGGATCAGATTCCATTTCAACTTCTTTGCCATAAAAGGTCACGTTCCTTTCTTGTGCCGGACGGGTTCTGAAACGGTTTACTGTGCAGCGGCAGCGTTGTCGTACATGGGCTCGATGATCTTTTTGTCCAGGCGGGCAAAGAACACAAAGCTCAGGGTCACGCTGACCAGCTCTGCAATGACGAAGGACCACCACACCATATTCACATTGCCGGTCTTACTCAGCAGCCAGGCGGCGGGCAGCAGGACCACCAGCTGGCGGCAGACCGAGATGATCAGGCTGAACATGCCGTTGCCCAGCGCCTGGAAGGTGGAGGACAGGATGATGCTCATGCCGGCCAGCAGGAAGTGGAAGCAGATGATGCGCAGGGCAGGCTTGCCGATGGCCAGCATGGCCTCGCTGGCGGAGAACAGGCCCAGCAGCTTGTCGGGCAGGAATTGGAACAGCAGGAAGCCGACCAGCATGATGGCTTCAGCATAGAACATGGCACACTTGATGGTCTTTTTGACGCGGTCGGGCTTGCGGGCACCGTAGTTGTAGCCGATGATGGGCACCATGCCGTTGTTCATGCCGAAGATGGGCATGAACACGAAGCTCTGCAGCTTGAAGTAAACGCCGAACACGGCCACGGCGGTGGCGGTAAAGGCCATGAGGATCTGGTTCATCAGGAAGGTCATCACGCTGCCCACGCACTGCATGGCGATGCTGGGCAGGCCGACAACGTAGATCCGTTTGATGGCTTCGGCGCTGGGGCGGAAGCCCTTGAAATCCAGCTGGATATCGGGGTTCTTGCGGAGGTTGAGGTAGAAGGAGACCCCTGCGCCGCAGAACTGGCCGATGACGGTGGCCAAAGCTGCACCGGTGGTGCCGGACAGAGCCTCGCCGCAGTAGCCAAAGATGAAGATGGGGTCAAGGATGATGTTGACGATGGCACCCACCAGCTGGCTGATCATGCTCAGGGTGGTGCGGCTGGTAGCGGCCAGCAGTTTTTCGTTCATCACCTGCATGAACATGCCCAGGCTGAGCACGCAGCAGATGGTCAGGTAGCGGATGCCCTGCTCGGCGATGTCGGCATCGGCGGTCTGGGCGTAGAAGTAGGGGCGCACAACGGTCAGGCCCAGCACCAGAAAGACCAGGTAGCTGCACAGTGCCAGGAACAGGCCGTTCTCGGCGGTCTTGTTGGCGCGGGACTGGTTCTTTTCGCCCAGGCTCTTGGAGAGCAGGGCGTTGACACCCACGCCGGTGCCGATGCCCACGGCGAACATCATGTTCTGCAGCGAAAAGGCCAGAGAGACGGCGGTCAGGGCGTTCTCACTGACACGGGCGACAAAGATCGAGTCCACCACGTTGTACAGTGCCTGCACCAGCATGGAGATCATCATCGGGATGCTGAGCTTGATCAGCAGCGGGTTGACATCCATGGTGCCCATGATATTTTCGGGTTCGGAAAGATTGAGCTGTTTGTTTTCCACGATTTCTCCTTTTGACGTTGAATGATAGACGAGGGTTTATGCTTGAACAGGAGGGAGGTGTCCCGCCTCTCCTGTGGTGTCCGGCGATCGCTTCGTGCTGTAAACAGCACCTGCGTTTCGCTGACCGCCGCGCCAACGGCTCCTCCCTTCATCCGCCACTGGCGGTGGTCGTTGCCGTTGCCCAAAACGTGGGCAGAGCACAAAAGCACCCTACCCACGAAGCAGCATTGTTTTTTGGGCCGTCCGGCCCGGCGGGGATCACTCAGCCATGGTCTTTTCCTTGGCGGCGACAGCGTCCAGGATCATCTTGACGCAGGTCTCGCGGCCCAGGGCGGCGTTGATGGCCAGATCATAGTTGTGGGCATCGCCCCAGCGGTTCTGGGTGTAGTAGTTGTAGTAGGCAGCACGGTTGCGGTCGGTCTTTTCGATCTCTTCCTTGATGCCCTTCTCGTCGTGTGCTTTGACCAGCGGGTCGGTCTTGGCCAGCTCACGCCGCCATTCCACCGGTGCGTAGATGAACACGCGCAGCACATCCTTGCGATCCCGCAGCACATAGTCACCGCAGCGGCCCAGAATGACGCAGGGGCCTTCCTCGGCCAGCTGCTTGATGATGCGGCTCTGCAGGATGAACACCTGATCACCCAGCGGGAGCTCGTTGCCCATGGTATACAGGCTGTACAGCAGGCTGTGGGTGCGGCGTTTTTCGCTGGCGGCTACGGCTTCCTCCGAGAGGCCGGAGTGCTTTGCGGCCATGGTGATCAGCTCCTTGTCGTAGAGCTTGATGCCCAGTGCGTTTGCAACATCCTCTGCGATGTAGTTGCCGCCGGTGCAGTACTCACGTCCAATGGTGATGATCGTTTTTGCCATAATGTGTTCCTCCCTATGTTGTGGTTTCTATCCCGAAAAGCGCTTTGCGCTGCCGGCTCAGAGGCCGGACTGCACGGTGCTTGGGTCCTGTTGGGGTGCGGCAGGCTCTGCCGCGGGCTTGGGGGGCGCGGGGAGACGGACTTCCGCCACCCGCATCCGCCCGGTCTGGTCCACCGCGTACACGCTGCAGCGGCCGCCTGCGGCCAGCTGTTCGGGCGGGAAGAGCAGCCCGCCCTCGGGCGTGCGCTCCATCCGGCGGAAGGTGCGGTGGGCAGTGGTGGCGTGGGCCACGCCATCGTGGACGGCATAGGCCGCCCAGCCGGAAAAATCCTCCGGCAGCGGGTCCTGCTGGCCCCGCTGCTCAAAGAAATAGCTGCCATCCTCGGCGCGGGTCAGGTCGCATCGCACCCGGTTGGGCAGGTCGGCGGCCACTTCCCGCTGCTTGGGCCGCAGGGCAATGGCCCGGCCCGTGAAGTATCGCATAAAATCCGACAGCGCCATGGTGCAGTTCACGGCACCGTCGCTGTCGGCAGTGGGGTCGTTCAGCAGCACGAAATCCGCCAGAACGGCATCATCGTGCCCAAAGCCCCGCAGGCCCATCCAGACCCCCACGGGGTCCCGCTGGCCCCGGACGCGGCGCTCCACCCGGACTGCGATGGAGCAGTCATCGTGGATCTGGGCGCGCAGGTCGGCCAGATCCATCCAGGCCTGCCAGCAGGGATAGCCGCAGCAGCCCGCCGCCGCAGCCGCAAAGGCGGCATTGCCGGTGGAGCTGGTGGCTTTGTCCTCCATGGCGTAGGCAACTTCCTCGGGCAGGATATCCTCGCCGTAGCGGTTCATCAGGGCCGCCATCACAAGGGGCAGGTCCATCTCCCGGCCAAAGCTGGGGTCGTGGGCGCTCAGACAATATTCCGGCAGGTAGAGCCGCCGGTTCAGCGGGTGGCCGTTGTGCTTCTCCCAGGCAAGGGGGCGCACGGCAGCGGCCAGCAGCCGGACAGCAGGGGTCGCCTTGTCATCGTTGGTGGAAAGGTTCACCTGCAGCTGGATGCCGGTGCCGCCGCCCGGTGTGGCAACGGTGACGGTGTCCCCCATCAGGAACACCAGCCCGTCCTCGCTCTGGGCTTTGATGCTGCAGCGGGGATAATCCGGTGCCCACTTGCCAAAGCTGAGCCAGCCGGTCCAGGTGTTCCCGGCATAGACCCGGCAGCGCACCTCGACCATGGTGTTGTGGGGAGCGCTGGCGTTCCAGCTGACATTCAGGTTGCAGAAGGCCGGCATGGCGAACTCCGGGGTGGTATAGCTGCCGTAGGGCAGATAGCGGCCGGCGGAGGAATCCAGCACCACCGCGCCGCTTTCCAGCGCCACATTGTCCAGTGCGCCCCGGGAGAAGGTCTCGGTGCCGTGCAGCACCAGATTGTTCCGTTGTTCCATCCGCACTTCTCTCCTTTGCGCGCTGTGGACGGCGCAGTGTTATTCTTCGGGGGTGTCCTGGCCGCGCTCGGCGCGCAGCTCCTTTTCCAGCTGGGCATCGTGGAGCTTCTGGATGCTCTCCTCAATGTGGAACACCCGGTTCAGGTCGCCGTAGACGATCTGGCAGCAGATCTCGCACTGGAACCAGAAGCCGAACACCAGCATCAGCAGCAGGCCCAGCGGCATGCACAGGATCACCAGGCCCCAGAACAGGATGGTGACCAGCGCTGCGGCCAGCGCGTGGGGCAGGAACGCGATCATGCAGTTCAGGCTGTTTTTCAGCGTCAGGCGCAGGGGCTGATCCAGCAGCACGATCTGGGGCCACATGTAGGAAAACAGCATGTGGAACAGCACGAGGTTCAGCACCGTGGCCACCCACATGGGAACGCCCACGTTGGTGCCGTGGTACAGCATGTTGAAGCAGAAATAGACCAGGAAGATCTGCACCGTGACGATCACGCAGTACAGGATGCCGGGCAGGATGCTGGCCTTGAAGTTCTGCCGGAAGGCCCGGCGGTAGGTTGTCCACCAGTAACCGGCCTCGTCACGCAGGGCGCGCAGCACCGTGTCGTACATGCCGGCCAGTGCGGGGCCTGCAAGGATGCCGCCCGCGATGGCGCTGACGATCATCACGGTCAGGTTGTTCATCAGGAAGCCGATGTACACCAGGCAGATCACCGGCAGAAAGCCGATGCAGGTGAGCAGGTTTGCAAGGAACATGCTGCTCATATCGCGGCCCACCAGCTCAAAAAAGCGGCCTACGCCCGTTTTGCGGGGCGTGTCCTTTTCAACGCCCGGCCCGTCCTTGAAATCTTTAGAAGAAGGAAATAAACCCATTTGTTCCGGAATACCTCTCTTTTGTAATGGGCAGCAATGCCATTGTGCTACCTTTCTGCTTATAAATATACCCGGATTTTGTGGATTTTGCAAGCTAAAAAGCACGCATTTGTAAAAAAAGTGTGTTCTCTCCCATTTTGCCCCAAAGTATGTTACAATGATACTGGCCTTTTGGGCCGGAAGGAGGAAAGGAATTTGAGCATTTTACGCACCATTGCGTTATTCGTTTATCTGTTTGGCTATATGATCGTGCACTATGCCACCCTGCGCCGGGCCGAGCGCGCCCTGGCTGCCGGGGATCTGGACACGGTGGAGCAGATCGTCAAGGCCAACATCCCCCGCTGGAGCCGGGGCATCCTGCATGTTACGGGGGCCCGGATGACGGTGGAAGGGCAGAAGAATATCCCGGCGGGGCCCTGCGTGTTCGTGGGCAACCACCGCAGCTACTATGATATCCCCATCCTGCTGACTGCGTTGGACGCGCCCCACGGCATTCTGGCAAAGGAGGAGCTGGAAAAGATCCCCCTGCTCAACCGCTGGATGAAGCTGCTGGGCTGTGTGTTCGTCAAGCGGGATGACATCCGCGCTTCCGTCAAGGCCCTGAACGATGCCACTGCCATCGTGGAGAGCGGCCGGAGCTTCGTCATCTTCCCTGAGGGCACCCGCTACAAGGGCGAAGAGGGCGGCGCGGGCGAGTTCAAAGCCGGTGCCTTCCGCATTGCCATCAAGACGGGGGTGCCCGTGGTGCCGGTGGCCATCTCCGGTGCGCGGGGCCTGTTTGAGGGCCACGGCCTGCGGGCCACGCCCGGCGATATCCGGGTGCGCATCCTGCCCGCCATTCAGACCGCAGGCATGAGCAAGGCTGAACAGAAGCAGCTGCCCGATGCCGTGCGCCAGACCATTCTGGCCCAACTGTAAGGAGAACTATGGCAAGCTATCGTTACGAGCGGGACATCGACCCCGCAGACCTTGCCCCGCGGGCGGAAAAACAGTATACCCGCAAAGAGCGCTGGGCCAACTGGTGGGATTATAACCTCAAGTGGGTCCTCCTGATCGGTATTGCCGCGGCCTTTGTGGCTTACAGCTTCATCGGGCAGTATTTCTTTACCACCAAGCCCGATTATAATGTGGCAGTGGTGGCCCCCTACTACCTGCCGGATGACACCGTGACCGCCCTGCAGGAGCAGCTGGCCCGGTATGGCGAGGACCTGAACGGTGACGGCAAGACGGTCGTGACCCTGAATGTCTACACGCTGGATTATTCTGCCGGGGATACCCAGACCGAGAGCGATGCCTACCTGACCATGGCGGGCACCACCAAGCTGTCCACGGATGTGGCGGGCGGCCTGAGTTCGGTGTTCCTGCTGTATGACCCGGCGGGCTTTCAGGAGAGCACCGGCTCCCTGCGGTATCTGGACGGCACCCTGCCCGAGGCCGGAAGCGACAGCGACTGGTGGAACATGGTCTACCGCTGGACGGACTGCCCGGTGCTGACCGGGCTTGACCTGGGCGAGTACCGGGCCGACACCACCCACGCCCAGGGCGGCGACAGCCAGACCTATCTCGCGGATTTCTATGTCGGGATGCGCGGGGCCTGGAACACCGGCACCGAGGAGAACCTTGCGGGCGGCGAGGAGCTCTGGCAGGCACTGACCGCCGGGGCAGTCTCCACCGTGGAAGCGGAGGGGTGAGCCGATGCGGTTCCGTATCCTGCGCCGGGAAAAAGGCGCGCCCCGCCGCCCGGCCCCCGTGCCGGAGCCGCCGGCCGCGCCCGCTCCGCCCCGTGCCGCTGAGCTGGAAAACCCCTATGGGAGATACTATGGAACGGCGCGGAGCCGGGAAGATCTGAAACGTTGAAGAGGTGCTGCCACGGGCGGCACCTCTTCAATTCTATTCGCTTCTTGCAGGTGCTAGTTGAAAAGTTGTCCACCCTGAAACCGTGCGCCCTTTGTTGTTTCCGTGTCCGAGTTATGGTATACTAATCCAGTATCACGAAATGCAAAGGATGTGGAATGATGGACGCACTGGAACAGGCCCGCCGGGAGATCGACACGGTGGATGCCCAGCTGGCTGCCCTGTTTGAGCGGCGGATGAAGGCGGTGCTCAGCGTGGCGGAATACAAAAAGGCCCACGGCCTGCCCATCTTTGATGCCGCCCGCGAAAAGGTGGTGCTGGACAAGGCCGAAGCGCGGATCGGGGACCCGGCCCTGCGCCCCTATTACCGGGACCATGTGCAGAACATGATGGACGTGGCCAAGCAGTACGAAGCCGAGGTGTTGGGCCGCAACCGCGCCGCCTATCAGGGCGTGGAGGGTGCCTTTGCCCACATCGCGCTCCGGGCGCTCTTTCCCCATGCCGAGGCTGTGAGCTGCCCCACCTGGGATGAGGTGTTCGATGCCGTGGAAAAGGGCGATGCCGCCCACGGCGTGGTGCCCTTTGAGAACAGCCACGCGGGGGATGTGTCGGCGGTGCTGGACCTGTGTTACAACCACCCCGGGCTGTGGGTGGTGGATGTCTACGACCTGCCCATCTCCCAGAACCTGCTGGTGCTGCCCGGCACCCAGCTTTCCGACCTGACCCGTGTGTACAGCCACCAGCAGGCCATTGCCCAGAGCGAGACCTTCCTGAAGCAGTTCGGCCTGCCTGCCACGGCCATGCCCAACACGGCCATGGCGGCAAAGTTCGTGGCAGAGAGCGGCGACCGGACCAAGGCGGCCATTGCCAGCGTGGAAACGGCCGCCCTGTATGGGCTGGAGGTGCTGGTGCCCAGCATCAACACCGACGGCGACAACACCACCCGCTTCATCGTCCTCAGCCGCGAAAAGCCCACGGCGGGCAACCGGTTCTCCCTGCTGTTCACGCTGGACAACAAGCCCGGCAAGCTGGCCGAGGTCATTCAGGTCATCGGTGCCAGCGGCTACGATATGGAGTCCATCAAGAGCCGCCCGCTGCCCCACGTCCCCTTTGATTATTATTTTTATGTCGAGCTGGTGGGAGACCCCGCCGCCGAAAAGACCGCCGCGCTGCTGCGCGAGCTGAATCATGTCTGCCGCACGGTACGGCTGTTAGGAGTGTATACGAAATGAGCGATTTCATCGGGACAAAGCTCACCATGAATCTGGGCGAGCGCAGTTATGATATCATCCTGAAAAACGGTGCACTGGAAAACCTGTACCAGTTTGCCCGGCTGGACCGCAAGGTGGCCGTTGTCACCGACAGCGGCGTGCCTGCCGAATATGCCCAGCGCGTGGCCGACCAGTGCCGGGAATCCACCATCATCACGGTGCCGCAGGGCGAGGCCAGCAAGAGCTTCAAGATCCTGGAAACGGTGCTCCGGCAGATGCTGGAGTTCAACATGGGCCGCGGCGACCTGGTGGTGGCCGTGGGCGGCGGTGTGGTCGGTGATCTGGCCGGATTTGCCGCTGCCATCTACATGCGGGGCATCGATTTCATCAACTGCCCCACCACCACCCTTTCCATGATCGATTCCTCCATCGGCGGCAAGACCGCTGTGGATCTGGGCGATACCAAAAACATCGTGGGCGCGTTCTGGCAGCCCAAGCTGGTCATCGTGGACCCGGCCACCCTTTCCACCCTGCCCCGCCGCCACTACATCAACGGCCTGGCGGAGGCGGTCAAGGCAGGCCTGCTGGCGGACCCCGAGCTGTTCGCCATCTTTGAAAAGGGCGATATCGACACCCAGATCAGCGAGATCATCTACCGCAGCCTGCGGTTCAAGAAGAACGTCGTGGAGCAGGATGAGACCGAGCGCGGGATGCGCAAGGCCCTGAACTTCGGCCACACCATCGGTCACGGCATCGAGGCCGTCAAGGGCATCAAGGGCCGCCGCACCGTGGGCCTGTTCCACGGCGAGTGCGTGGCGCTGGGGATGCTGCCCATGATCGAATCCAAGGCGCTGCAGAAGCGGGTGCGGGCGGTCTACCGCCGCATCGGCCTGCCCACCCGCACCACCTATAACAAGGAAAAGGTGCTGGCCGAGATGCTGCACGATAAAAAGGCTCAGGGCGGCCAGATCACGGTGATCAAGGTGCCGGGTCTGGGCTGCTGGCGGGCCGAGACCATCCCCGTGGAGGGCCTGCGCCCCCTGCTGGGTGTGGAGGAGTAAGCCATGAAAAACACCTTTGGCAGCGACCTTTCACTGACCATTTTTGGCGAGAGCCACGGCAGGGCTGTCGGCGCGGTGCTGGACGGCATGGCAGCGGGCGTGCCTGTGGAGGAAGCCTTTCTTGCTGCCTGCATGGACAAGCGCCGTGCCCGGGGCGACGGCCTTTCCACCCCCCGTGTGGAGGGGGATGCGGTGCAGTTTTTGTCCGGCGTGGTCAACAGCCGCACCACCGGCACCGCCATTGCCCTGATGATCGAAAACCAGAACACCCGCAGCGGCGACTATGCCAAAACGGCTGACCTGCTGCGGCCCGGCCATGCGGATTACACCGCCTACGCCAAGTACCACGGCTATCAGGATGCCCGGGGCGGCGGCCACTTTTCGGGCCGCGTCACCGCCGCGCTGGTGGCGGGCGGCGCTTTGGTGCTGAGAGCCCTGAACCGGGCCGGGATCGAGATCGTGACTCACATCGGGCGGTGTGCCGGGATCAGCGATGCCCCCTTTGCGCTGGATGATCCCGCCGCGCTGGCGGCGCAGGCCGAGGCACTGCTGAACAAGTCCGAGGACTTTGCCCTGCTGGACGGCAGTGTGGAGGAACCCATGAAAGCTGCCATCCGTGCCGCCGGTGCCGAGGGCGACAGTGTGGGCGGTGTGCTGGAGACCGCCATTCTGGGCCTGCCCGCAGGCGTGGGTGAACCCTATTTCGACAGCGTGGAGAGCAAGCTCTCTCACCTGGCCTTCTCCATCCCGGCGGTCAAGGGCATCGAGTTCGGTTCCGGCTTCGGCTTTGCGGACCAGAAGGGCTCGGAGGCCAACGATGCCTTCCGGATGCAGGGGGAGCGCATCGTCACCGCCACCAACCACAATGCGGGCCTGAACGGCGGCATCTCCAACGGGATGCCCGTGGTGTTCCGCACGGCGGTCAAGCCTACCCCCAGCATCTACAAAACACAGGACACGGTGGATTATATCGCAAAGAAGGACGCGGAGCTGTCCATTCAGGGCCGCCACGACCCCTGCATCGTGCCCCGGGCCGCCATTGTGCAGACCTGCGCCGCCGCGCTGGCCGTGGGCGACCTGCTCACCGCAAAATACGGCATGGCCTGGATGGAGGACCCCACCGGCTACCGCAAGGAGGTGCTGTAAATGGAATACGGACTCATCGGCGGGCGGCTGGGCCACTCCTACTCCAAGGTCATCCACGAGATGCTCTGCGGCTACCGGTACGACCTGTGCCCCCTGCCCACGGAAGAGGAAGTCCGGGCCTTTCTGACCCGGCGGCAGTTCAGGGCCATCAATGTCACCATCCCCTATAAGCTGGTGGTCATGGAGTACTGCTCCTACATCGACCCCCACGCCAAGGCCATCAACGCTGTGAACACCATCGTCAACAGGAACGGCCTGCTCTACGGCTACAACACCGATTATCCCGGCTTCTCCTACCTGTGCGATGCACACGGTGTGGAGTTCAAGGACAGGACTGTGCTCATTCTGGGCACCGGCGGCACCCACAACACCACTTGGGCCGTGGCCCATGACCGGGGCGCGAAACAGATCTATACCGTCAGCCGCCATCCCGACCCCGAAAAGGGAGAGCTGACTTATGCTCAGGCCCTGACCACCGGGGCGCAGATCATCATCAACACCACGCCGGTGGGCATGTACCCCAATGCGGGCGTGAGCGCCCTGGATATCACCTCCATGCCCGGGCTGGAAGCCGTGATCGATGTCATCTATAATCCCGATAAGACCGAGCTCATCCTCCGGGCCGAAGAGCTGGGGGTGCCCGTTGCCGTCGGCGGTCTGGAAATGCTGGTGGCGCAGGCAGTGTACGCGGCAGAATTTTTCCTCGACCGCAAGTTTGAGGATGCCGGTGCCGAGATCGCCCGTGTGACCAGCGAGCTGCGGCGGGAACAGCTGAACATTGCCCTCATCGGGATGCCCTCCTCGGGCAAATCCACCCTGGGCCGCGCTCTGGCGGAACGGCTGGGCAAGCGGTTCGTGGATCTGGACGAGGAGATCGTCAAGGCCGACGGCCGGAGCATCCCGGACATCTTTGCCGCTGAGGGGGAGGCAGGCTTCCGGAAGCTGGAGGCCGCGCAGACCGCCCGCTTTGCCAGGGAGAACCGGCAGGTCATCTCCTGCGGCGGCGGCGTGGTCAAAGACCCGGCAAACCTCCGGGCGCTCCACGCCAACGGCATCGTGCTCTTTATCGACCGGCCGCTGGAAGATCTGCTGGTGGGCGGCGGAAGGCCCCTTTCCACCAGCCCCGAGGCCCTGAAAACCATGGAAGCCCAGCGCCGCCCGCTCTATCTGGCGGCAGCGGATGCTGTGATCCCCAACAAGACCACCCCTGCGGATGCCGTGACGGCGGCAATGGAGGCGCTGGATGAAATTTTTAGTCATTAACGGTCCCAACCTCAACCTGACCCAGTTCACGGAGCCGGGCATGGAGGGGCAGATCGATTTTAATACACTGCTGGATTATATCGAGGCGGGATGTGCCCAGATGGATGTTCAGGTGGACTTTTTCCAGTCCAACCACGAGGGTGACCTCATCGATGAGATCCAGTCGGCGGCAGGCCGGGCCGATGGCATTATCCTCAACCCGGGCGGCTATGCCTATTACAGCGTGGCCATTCTGGAAGCGCTGCAGGTGTGCGGCGTGCCCGCCGTGGAAGTGATGCTGGCCGACCCCAGCGGCAAGGAGCCCTTCCGCAGCGTGGATGTGGTCTCCTTTGGCTGTCAGGGCCGCTTTGCAGGCGAGGGGGTCAGCGGATATCTCCATGCCTGCGCTTACCTTGTGCAGCTGCTCCGGCTGGATGGCGGCGCGCAGACGCACCTGGTGCAGTAACAACCCTCTCAGTCTCGCATTCGCTCGCCAGCTCCCCCGAAGGGGGAGCCCTTGGCAAGTAGGGCAGGCTGTGCAGCAAAACTGAAAGCATAGAGACAAAACAGAAGGGAAAAGAAACAAGATGATCATTTCGACCAAAAAAGGCACCCCCAAGGAAGAGCTGGAAAAGATCGTAGACAAATTCGAGAAACAGGGCCTGGATGTGACCCTGATCACCGGCAAGGATTACAATGTGTTCGGTCTGGTGGGCGATACCACCAAGATCGATGAGCGCGACGTGCTGGCCAACCCCTGGATCGACAACGTCACCCGCGTGTCCGCTCCCTATAAGCGGGCCAACCGCCTGTTCCACCCCGCCGATTCCATCATCGACTGCGGCGGCGTGAAGATCGGCAGGGGCGAGAAGATCGCCGTGATGGCAGGCCCCTGCAGCATCGAGGGCGAGGAGCAGGCACTGCGCATTGCCAACGGCGTAAAGGCGGGCGGTGCAAGCCTGTTCCGCGGCGGCGCTTATAAGCCCCGCACTTCTCCCTACTCCTTCCAGGGTCTGGAGACCGAGGGCATCCTCGATATGGTCAAGGCACGGGAGGCCACCGGAATGCCCATCGTGTCCGAGCTGATGAGCGAGGACCGGATCCCGGAGTTTGAGGAATATGTGGACGTGGTGCAGATCGGTGCCCGCAACATGCAGAATTTCCAGCTGCTCAAGGCCGTGGGCAAGATGCACAAGCCTGTTCTGCTCAAGCGCGGCCTGTGCAACACCATCGAGGAGTGGATCATGTCCGCAGAGTATATCATGGCCGGCGGCAACGAGCAGGTCATTCTCTGCGAGCGGGGCATCCGCACCTTTGAAAAATACACCCGCAACACCCTCGACCTCTCCGCTGTGCCCATCATCCACGAAAAGACCCATCTGCCCATCATCGTGGACCCCAGCCACGCCACCGGCAAGGCCAATCTGGTTGAGCCGATGATGATCGCCGCTGTGGCCGCCGGTGCCGACGGTCTGGAGGTGGAAGTCCACTATGATCCCCGCCACGCATGGAGCGATGGCGCACAGTGCCTGACCCCGGATGCCTTTGCACAGGCCATGGCAAAGTGCCGTCAGGTCGCATGGGCCATTGGCCGGGATATGTAAGATGGATGTGGTGGTAAAACGCGCCCGCCCAGTGGCGGGCAGGATCGCCGCGCCGCCCAGCAAAAGCATGGCTCACCGGGCGGTGCTCTGCGCGGCGCTGGCAAAGGGAACCTCCCATCTCCACCATCTTGCCTTCAGCAAGGATATCTCCGCCACGCTGGGCGCGGCGGGCCGACTGTGCGCCCGTGTCACCACCGGTGAAAACGACGCGGTGGTGGAGGGGCTTGGCCGCTTTCTGCCGGTTGATGCCCCCGTGGACTGCTGTGAGAGCGGCAGTACCTTGCGCTTCCTCATCCCGCTGGCCAGCCTGACCGGGCAGGAAGTGACTTTTACAGGCCGTGGGCGGCTGATGGAGCGGCCCCAGTCGGTCTACAAAACGCTGTATCAGCAGCAGGGCCTGCGCTTTGAGCAGGGCGCGGACCGCCTGACTGTGGAAGGTGCCCTGACCCCGGGCGAATACGAGCTGGCGGGCAACGTGTCCAGCCAGTTCATCAGCGGGCTGCTGTTTGCCCTGCCCCTGTTGGGCGGCACCAGCACCCTGCACCTCATCCCGCCTGTGGAGAGCCGGAGCTACATCGATATGACCCGCGCGGTGCAGCACGCCTTTGGCGTGGAGAGCCGCTGGCTGGATGAAAACACGCTGGAAATTCCCGGCGGGCAGCACTATCTTCCCGGTGATTACACCGTGGAGGGCGATTACAGCCAGGCGGCTTTTCCTGCCGTGCTGGGCGCTGTGACCGGCGGGGTGGCCATCACCGGCCTGTCTGAGGAGACCTTGCAGGGCGATGCCGCCATTCTGGAGATCCTCCGGCGGTGCGGTGCAAGATTCACCCGCACCGGGCAGGGCGTGGTGTTTGAAAAGGCCCCGCTCCACGGAACGGACATCGACCTTGCCGACTGCCCCGACCTGGGCCCCGTGCTGATGGTGCTGGGCCTGCTGTGTGAGGGCACCACGGTCATCCGCAACGCCGAGCGTCTCCGCATCAAGGAGAGTGACCGCATCGAGGCCATGGAGACCGAGCTGCGGGCCTGCGGCGGGCAGCTGGAGAGCGAGGGCGGCACCATTACCATCCATGGCTGTGCCGGCGCGCTCCATGCCCCGGAGCAGCCGCTTTCCGGCCACAACGACCACCGCGTGGTGATGAGCCTTGCGGTGCTGGCGCTGGCCGCCGGGCTGGCCCTGCCCATCAGCGGGGCCGAGGCCGTTGCCAAGAGCTGGCCGGATTTTCTGGAAGCCATCAAGCCTTTGGGCGCGGAGGTGGAACATGTTGGATAAATCAAAGCGTTATCTCATTGTGGGCCTGGGCCTGCTGGGCGGCAAGTACGCCTTGGAGCTGAGCAGGGCCGGGTTCCATGTGGACGGCATCAACCGCAGCGAGGGCCATCTGCAGTATGCCCTCGACCACGGCTATATCGCCAGCGGCAAGACCCACGATTTTGAGGATCTGGTATGTCAGGCCGATCATATCATCTTCGGTTTGTACCCCACGGCCCTGCTCGAGTGGTTCCGGACCTACGGCCACCTGCTGAAGGAGGGCTGCATCTTTACCGATGTGTCGGGCGTAAAGACCGGTCTGGTGGAGCCCATTCAGGCCATGTGCAGGCCGGGCGTGGAGTTCATTGCCAGCCACCCCATGGCGGGCCGTGAGACCTCCAGCGTGGAGCACGCCGCCGAGGTGAATTTTGCCCCGGCCAACTTCATTGTGACCCCCACGGAAAAGAACACCCCGGAGGCCGTTCAGTGGGCCAGGGAGCTGGCCGAGGTGCTGGGCTTCAAGCATATCTGCACCCTGACCGTGCAGGAGCATGACAGGATGATCGGCTATGTCAGCCAGCTCTGCCATGCCATCGCCGTCAGCCTGATGTGCGCCAACGACAATACCTCGCTGTGCGAGTACACCGGCGATTCCTTCCGGGACCTGACCCGCATTGCACGCATCAACGATAAGATGTGGGCGGAGCTGTTCCTCTGGAACAAAGAAAACCTTATCTCCGAGATCGACCAGTTCAGCGGGGCGCTGAACGAGATGCGCAACGCCCTTGTGGCTGATGACCGGGAAAAGCTGGAGGAGATGTTCCGCCTGTCCACCCAGCGCCGCGCGGCGTTTGATAAGAAAGCGCCGTAACCTTTTCAGCACGCAGCACTGCTGTTTTTTTTCAGCTCCCCTGCTGGGGAGAGCTGGAATCGAGACTGAGAGGTTTGGCACAACACGAAAAAATGAGGTGTACCGAATGCCCAAACAGGAAGGCCAGAAATCCAAGCTGCTGGCGCTATTGCGCATTTTTGAGCAGCAGACCGATGAAAACCACCTGCTGAACGTGCCGCAGCTGGTGGAGCTGCTGGAGGCGCAGGGCATCCGCTGCGAGCGCAAGAGCGTGTACAGCGATATTGAGGCACTGGGTGCGCTGGGCTATGACATCAAGCTGCGCCGGGGCCGGGGCGGCGGGTATTTCCTTGCCAGCCGCACCTTTGATCTGGCGGAGCTCAAGCTGCTGGTGGATGCCGTGCAGGCAAGCCGGGTGGTATCTGGCACCACGAGCAGGCGGCTGATCCACAAGCTGGAAAAGCTCTGCTCCAACTACGAGGGCAGCCAGCTGCAGCGTCAGGTCTATGTGGAGGGCCGCCCCAAGACCGACAGCAAGAGCCTGCTGTACAGCATCGATGCCCTGCACGAGGCCATCAACAACGGTAAAATGGTGGAGTTCCTCTACAGAAAAGCCGACAGCCGCGAGAAAGAGAAAAGGTCCGTCAGCCCGTGGCAGCTGGCCTGGGAGAACGGGTGCTACTACCTCATTGCCTTTGCCGACGAAAAGGGCATCCGCCATTATCGGGTGGATAAGATGAGCGGGGTCCGGGTGCTGGATGCGCCCCGGCGGGGTCAGGAGCAGTTTGCGGATCTTGACCTGCCTGCCTATCTGCGCAAGCACTTTGGAATGTACGGCGGGCCGGAGCATCGCGTTACCCTGCGGTGCACCGCGGATCTGGAAGGTGCCATGCGGGAGCGCTTTGGCGCAACGCCCATGTTCCTGCCCGAGGAGAATGGCTGCTTCCATTTTGATGTCCCCATCTGCGTCAGTGACCAGTTCTATGGCTGGGTCTGCGGCTTTGGCGGCAAGATAGAAGTGGTTGCCCCGCCCGAAGTGCGGCAGGGAATGCGGGAGATGACCGCCCGGCTGGCAGAACAGCATCAATAACAAGAAAAAGGACTGCGAAAGCAGTCCTTTTTGCGTGTTTACGGTTCCTTCAATTCCAGATCACTGGGCAGGATCAGATCCAGGGCAGCGGCGGGCTCGGCGACAAGGCGGCGGCTCTGGTGGAAGATGGCCTTTTCCAGTGTGTTGCGGGCAAGGCGGCCATTGCCGGCGGTGCGGGCATCGACTGCCTGCCAGCGGGCATAATAGCCCAGCAGGGGTTCGGTGCAGGCTTCGGCCAGGGTGTAGCCCTTGTTTTTGGCAAGGACCCGGGTGATCTGCAGCAGCTCCACGGCGGTGTAGTCCGGGAACTCGATCCGGTTGGGAAAACGGCTGGCAAGGCCGCTGTTGGCGGTGAGGAAGGTCTCCATCTCCCTGGTGTAACCCGCCAGAATGACCACCAGCTCATCCCGGTGATCCTCCATCCCCTTCACCAGCGTGTCGATGGCTTCCAGCCCGAAGCTGTCCTGCTCGCCGCGGTAAAGGCTGTATGCCTCGTCAATGAAGAGCACACCGCCCAGCGCGCTTTCAATGACGCTGTTGGTCAGGGGGGCGGTGTGGCCGGTGTAGCGGCCCACCAGATCGGCACGGGTCACCTCCACCAACTGGCCGCCCTTGAGGGCACCGATGGCTTTCAGATACCGTGCCACCAGCCGGGCAATGGTGGTCTTGCCGGTGCCGGGGTTGCCCGTGAAGATCATGTGCATGGACAGGCTGGCAGTTTTGAGCCCGGCGGCGGCCCGGCGCTGCTGCACCTGCAGGTTGTCGGCCAGACCGAACACATATTCCTTGACCGGGGCAAGGCCCACCAGCTCGTTGATCTCGGCGCGGATGGCATCCAGCGCGCCGGTGTAGGCCGCAGGCAGCAGGTCGAACAGGGGCTGGTCTGCGCCGTCGTTCAGACGGAACAGCACCCCTTCCGGCCCGGCGGTCAGGGTCACGGTGCCGGTAAGGGTTTCATCGGTTCGCAGGCAATATTCACTCAGGGCGCGGAAGATGCGGTCAGTGCACGCGGAAAGGCCAGCCGCACCCTTCTGTGTGGTGCACTGGGCCGCGACATAGTCCCGCACGTCGGCCCCGGCGGAAAGGGTCAGCCCCAGCCGGGTGCGGATCTTCTGGGCCAGCGCGTTGAGCTGCTGTGCGGCAAGGGCGGCCAGATCCTCCCGGGTGTAGGAGGCCGTCTCGCAGACATCCCCCAGTGCCGACACCAGCGCCGCGCCGAATTTGTCAGCCAGTGCCTCCCGGCCCTTGTGGGAGTAGAAGATGAGGTATTTGCCGCAGGGGTCGATGCGGCTGACGGCTCCCGGGGCCAGCGCCGTGCCTGCATCCACAAGGATGCCCTCTTTGTTCACGAGATACCGGCTGGACAGGGGGGCACTGCCCTTGACGGCCAGATCAGACAGGGTCTTCAGAAAGCCGGGATAACAGCTCTCATAGTGCTCAAAGGCAAGGATCTCCCCGGGTGCATGCAGGGCAGCGTAGAGGTCCTGCAGGAAGAGCTTCTCGGCTCCGGAATTGGGGTAAAGGGCCAGATCCAGCGTGGCGATCCTGTCGCTCTGCAAAAGGCCCCGGGCCGCCATGCGGCGGGCAGTTTCTTCCAGTGCAAAATGCCTGCCTGTGCCTGCCCCGCCTGTGAGCAGGATGACGTTGCGGGCGGCGGGGGCTTCGGTGCCCAGCACAAAGGGGCGGCGCATGGCCCGCACCACGCTGTCCACAAAAGCATCCTGCCCCAGCACCGTCTGCTTGACCTCGGCAGCAAGGCCTTCAAAGCTGCCCAGGTGCTCCGGCTTCACGTCGGTGGTGCCCCTGGCCAGCAGGCCTTCGTCCTCCATGTCCCGCAGCATCTGGCGGCTGCTTTCCAGCGCGGCGGCGGTGGCATCGCTCTGGGTTTTGAGCTGGGCGTTCTGCTGCTTCAACAGCTCATCCAGCCGTTTCTGTTGTTCCAGAAGCGCCGCGTTCAGGTCAGGCAGGGCGGCGCTGCCGCCTGCTTTGGGTGCAGAAGTGCCGGGGGCGGCCTTGAATCTGCCCCCCGGGCCGAACACGCCGTTCATCAGACTTTCCCAATCATCGGTGTATGCCATAAAACTTCCCTCCGTGCAGTGCTTTTTCTTTCAGTATAGTGGAGTCTGGTACGTTTTGCAAGGAAAGGGTTGAAATAAAGGACAAAGTTCGTTACACTATTGTCAAATGAAAGGATGAATTGCCATGGAGCCAAGAACACCTGCTGAATGGAAGACGCTGTTTGAGAGCGAAGCCTTTGCCCGCCAGACGGAATACTACGGCCCGCTGGGGGTGGAGTATACCCCCGCCGGGACACACCTGCGCCTGTGGGCTCCCACGGCAAAACAGGCAGCAGTGAACCTGTACCGCCGGGGCACCGGCGGGGCCTGTGTGGGCACCCTGCCCCTGCAGCAGCAGGACAAGGGTGTGTGGAGCATCTATCTGCCCGGCGACCAGCACGGAAAATACTACGATTTCACCCTTACCACCCCGTTTGGCACCTGCAATGCAGCGGACCCTTACGCCCGCTCGGCAGGGGTGAACGGGGTGCGCAGCATGATCTTTGACCCGGCCCGGGTAGACCCGCAGGGCTGGGAGCGGGATGTGCGGCCGGTGATCCCACCGGCCCGCCGCAGCGTTTGGGAGGTCAGCGTCCGGGATTTCTCGCAGGACCCGGCCAGCGGTGTGCACACAGCCTGGCGGGGCAAATTTCTGGCCTTTACCCAGCAGGGCACGACCCTGAGCAGCGACGGCATCCACCCTACCTGCCTGAATTACCTCAAGCGGCTGGGGGTGAGCTATGTCCAGCTCATGCCAATCTTCGATTTTGGCAGCGTGGATGAGAGCCGCCCCCTGACCCGGCAGTATAACTGGGGCTACGACCCCACCAACTTCAATGTGCCCGAGGGCAGCTACTCCACCGACCCCACCCGGGGTGAGGTGCGGGTGCGGGAGTGCAAGCAGATGATCGCGGCCCTCCATGCGGCGGGCATCGGCGTTGTAATGGACGTGGTGTATAACCACATGTATCGTTCCGATAATGCGCTGAACCGGGTGGTGCCCCTCTACTACTTCCGCCAGAACGACGACGGTTCCCTCTCCAACGGCAGCGGCTGCGGCAACGAGTTTGCCTCCGAGCGGCCCATGGCCCGGCGCTATCTCATTGATTCGGTGCTCTACTGGGCACGGGAATATCACATCGACGGCTTCCGGTTTGACCTGATGGGCCTGTATGACGTGGAGACCATGAATCTCCTCCGGGCTGAACTGGACAAGCTGCCCGGCGGGCGGGATATCCTGATGTACGGTGAGCCGTGGCAGGGCGGCTGCAGCGCCCTGCACCGGTACGAGGCCAACAAGAACAACCTGAACATGCTGAACGAGCGCATCGGCATCTTTTGCGACAACACCCGGGATGCCATCAAGGGCGGCTGCTTCGATGCCCGGGAGCCGGGCTATGTGGAGGGCAAGTCCGGGAGTTTCTGGGATATCGGTGCTTCGGTGGCGGCGTGGTGCCGCAGTGAGAAGCTGCCGCCTCACGCCCCGGGGCAGATCATCAGCTACGTTTCGGCCCACGACAACTTCACCCTGTGGGATAAGCTCCTGATGGTGCGCTATGCCCGCCCGGAGTTTGCCGCTGTGGACAAGACCGCGCTGGCCCAGAACCGGCTGGCAGCGGGCATCTACCTGACCAGCATGGGTCTGCCTTTCTGGCAGGCAGGCGAGGAGTTTGCCCGCACCAAGAAGGGGCAGGGCAACAGCTACCGCTCCAGCCCGGCCCTCAACCGGCTGGACTGGCACCGGGCCGAACAGTTCCACAGCCTTGTGGATTACTACCGCGGGCTCATTGGTCTGCGGGCGGCGTTCCCCCGGCTGGGCGCGCTGGACAAGGCCAGCCCTGCCGCCATCGAGTTCTTCCCGCTGGAACAGCCTCTTGTGGGCTGGCGGCTCCCCGCCCAGTGGGGCGACGGCGCGGCATGGAGCGCCCTGTGCGTCTACTATAACCCCACCGAGACGGCGCAGGTCGTCACCTTGCCCGGCGGCAGCTGGAAGTTGCTGAGCGACGGCATCTCCTCCAGCCTGTGGCGGGGCAGCAGCCGCATCTGCACCGGCCAGACCGTCCTCCTGCCCCTGAGCGCCACCGTGTTTGGGCAGGTATAAAAATACGGTCTGCCATTGCTTGACAACCTGCAATTGAAAATCCCCTGACCAGTTCATGCCGGTCAGGGGATTTTTGATTTATTGATCAGGAAAAAGATTGGGGAGAATCAGGAGTTTTTCTGTGCCTGCTGGGTCTGGGCGTTCTTTTCGCCCAGGGTCAGGCTGACGGTCTGCATCTGGCCTTCCCGGGCCACGGTGATGGAAAGGGTATCACCGGCGGCATGCTGCTGGATCAGGGTGCCAAGGTCGTCCTTCTGGGCGATCTCGGTGCCGTCGATGCTCACGATGCGGTCACCGGTCTTCAGACCGGCCTTGTCGGCGGGGCCGCCCTGCACAACATCCACAACGTAAACGCCGTAGGCAGTGACGTTGAGCTGTGCGGCGGTCTGGGCATCGGTCACGGCCAGATAGGTGATGCCCATGTAGGGGCGGCCGGAGACATAGCCGTTCTCCAGCAGATCCTGTGCCACCTTGATGGCATCGTTGATGGGGATGGCGAAGCCCAGGCCTTCCGCATCGCTGGAGGAGGACTTTGCGTTGACCAGACCGATGAGCTCACCGTTCATATTGAACAGGCCGCCGCCGGAGTTGCCGGGGCTGACAGAGGCATCCATCTGGATCAGGGACATGGTGTTGGTGGAGCTGGTGCCCTGGATGGTCACGCTGCGGTTCAGGGCGCTGACGATGCCGCTGGTCACGGTGCCGCCCAGCTCACCCAGCGGGTTGCCCACGGCCAGCACGCTCTCGCCCACGGCAAGGCTGTCGCTGTTGCCAACGGTGGCGGGGGTCAGGTCAGTGGCATCGATCTTGAGGACAGCCACGTCGCTGGTGTCATCCTCGCCCACCACGGTGGCGGGGTAATCGGTATCGCCGATGGTCACGGTGATGTTGGACGCGCCGGACACAACGTGTGCACAGGTCAGGATATAGCCGTCGGAGCTGATCACGACACCACTGCCAGCACCGCTCTCCACCTGGTTCTGGCCGTACCAGGACCACTGGGAGTAGACCACCTGCTCGGTGGTGATGACCACAACGCTGGGGCTGACCATCTCAGAGACCTGAGCGGTGGTCATGCCGGAAGCGGTGTTCACTGCGGAGGCAGAGCCGGAATCACTGCTGGACGTGGAGGAAGGTGCCACCTGCTGGATGACCACCTTGCCGCCTGTGTTGCCCACCTGGGCTCCCACAAAGCCGCCGACAAAGCCCATGGCTGCGGCCAGCACCAGCGCAACTGCACTGCGGGCGATATTGCTGTTTTTCCGGCGGCGCTTTTTGGGAGGCTGCTTGGGGCTTCCCTGTGCGGCCTGATACCGGGGGTCTTCCGGAGGCGGCACCGCGCCGCCATCGCTGCCGCTGTTCGGCTCGGCCTGGGGGGCAGCCTGTGCGGCCTCGCCGTAGGTGCCTGCCGTGTTGGCGGTGTTCATGCCGGAGGAGCCGACGTTGGGGTAGCCGGTCTCGCCGGTCTGGCTATGTTCAGAGGAATAATCGTATTCCCACTTGTTCTCGTTATCCATACTGGTTACTTCCTTTCTCAAAGGGAATGGTTCGGAGGGGGCGCTTCTGCCGCACCTCCTTGGAACTGTTTCTATTGTATCCGGTAATTGTGAAAAGGAATCGCTGACCGGGTGAAGAATATGTGAAATAAGGTCGCAGCGGGAAGCCTTGACAGCGGCGCGGGGGCTTGGTATTTTAAGGGTGCAGCGCAGAAGCCGGCAGCATTGCGAAACCTCTCCGTCATCTTCGCTTTGCTCGATGCCACCTCTCCTAGTAGGAGAGGCCTTGGCATACCGTCGCGTTTTCGTGGGTCGGCGCTTCGCTCCTGTTTGCCCTGCGGCAGGTATTGGTTTTGGAGCGTCAGCGATTATTGCGAAAAAACGAATCTTCTGCCAAGGGCTCCCCTACTAGGGGAGCTGTCGCGGCAGCGCCCGCGACTGAGAGGTTTAGCCCAACAGGGCAAGTCCGCGAAAGGAGCAAATTATGAAACTGGAAAAGATTCCGGGCGGTTATGCCCTGTATAAAGAGAAAACCATCATTGGCACCTGCCAGGCCCGGCCCACGGAGCAGGGCGCGGACATCACTGCCCTGACCATTGTGCCGGAATGGCGGCGCAAGGGCTACGGTTCCTACCTGTTAAAAGAGGTATTGCGCAGCCTGGGCGGCTATGACAAAGAGAGCGCCACGGTGTTCACGGCTCCTCTGCCTGCCGATGCGGGGGAGCTGGCCTTCTGGGCAAAGTTCGGCTTTGCGGCAGAGGGCAGCGGGCTGTGCCGCCGCCGCACCCCCGACCTGACGGCCGTGAAGCTTGTGCAGGACTTCCTCGCCGCGCGGCTGGCTGACCCCAGGCTCTGCATCGATGCCACCTGCGGCAACGGGGGCGACACGGCTTTTCTCTGCCGCCTTGTGGGCGAAGGGGGCCGGGTGCTGGGCTTTGACATCCAGCCGGAAGCCATTGCCTCCACCCGGCAGAACCTTGCACGGAAGGGCCTTGCGGCAGAGCTTCACTGCGACAGCCACGCCAACCTCTTACAATATGTACAGCCCGGCACCGTTGATGCCGTGATGTTCAACTTCGGCTGGCTGCCCGGTGCCGACCACGGGGTGTTCTCCCACGCCCAAAGCAGTATTCCGGCGCTGGAGGCCGCCCTCGAGGCCCTGCGGCCCGGCGGGGTGCTCAGCGCCATCCTGTACAGCGGCAAGATCATCGGTTCCGACGAAAAGACCGAGATCCTCCAGTGGATGCGCTCCCGGCCCCTGAAACAGTGCACCGCCCTTGTCTGCAGTTTCGCCAATTGGGCCGATACCGCCCCCTTGCCCTGCTTCCTCCTGAAAAAATAACAAAAACTCTTGCATCTAGGTGGAATTGCTGGTAAAATATAAGTTGTGTGTAATTTTGGCATCCTTGCCCTCTCAGCCAAAGCCTGTCGGCTTTGCCAGCTCCCCCGAAGGGGGAGCCAACGCATCTGGAAGGAGAAGTGCTGCAGATCTGCAGGGCCTGTACCTGGAGCAGCAACCGACTCTCCCTTTGGGAGAGCTGGCTGCGAAGCAGACTGAGAGGGCAAGCCAGTTTACGGAGAATTACCAATGTAACGTGAGATTGACCGAATAAAGAGCCATTCTGATTCAGGAGAAATCAATATATGACAAATCGTGAAGAGATCGAGCGCCGCCGGACGTTTGCGATCATCAGCCACCCCGATGCCGGCAAAACGACCCTGACCGAAAAGCTGCTGCTGTACGGTGGAGCCATCAATCAGGCCGGTTCCGTCAAGGGCAAGCAGAGCGCCAAGCACGCTGTGTCCGACTGGATGGATATCGAGAAGCAGCGCGGTATTTCTGTCACTTCCTCTGTCCTGCAGTTCAACTATGCAGGCAAGTGCGTGAACATTCTGGATACCCCGGGCCATCAGGACTTCTCGGAGGATACCTACCGTACCCTGATGGCAGCGGACTCCGCTGTCATGGTCATCGATGCTGCAAAGGGCGTTGAGGCCCAGACCATCAAGCTGTTCAAGGTCTGCACCCTGCGTCACATCCCCATCTTTACCTTCATCAACAAGATGGACCGCGAAGCCCGCGACCCCTTTGAGCTGATGGAGAACATCGAGGAGATCCTGGGCATCAAGACCTACCCCATGAACTGGCCCATCGGCTGCGGCAAGGAGTTCAAGGGCGTGTTCGACCGCAATACCCGCAAGGTGCTGGCTTTCTCCAGCGACGGCCGCGCCAACGGCGTGAAGAAGGTCAACGAGACCGAGGCCGAACTGGGCGATGCTGCACTGGACGAGCTGCTGACCCCCTACCTGCACCAGCAGCTGGTGGACGAGATCGAGCTGCTGGACGGCGCTGCCGAGGAATTTGACCTCGACAAGGTGCTGCGCGGTGAGCTGAGCCCTGTGTTCTTTGGCTCTGCTCTGACCAACTTCGGCGTGGAGCCCTTCCTGGAAAACTTCCTGCGGCTCACCCCCACCCCGCTGGCCCGTGTGGACAGCCTGACCGGCGAGCCGGTGGACCCCTGCCGCGACGAGTTCTCGGCCTTCATCTTCAAGATCCAGGCCAACATGAACAAGGCCCACCGTGACCGCATCGCCTTTATGCGCATCTGCTCCGGCAAGTTCGAGCGCGGCATGGAGGCTTACCACGTGCAGGAGGGCAAGAACATCAAGCTGGCCACCGGCACCCAGCTGATGGCGCAGGATCGTGCCATCGTGGATGAGGCCTACGCGGGCGATATCATCGGCCTGTTTGACCCGGGCATCTTCTCCATCGGCGACACCCTGTGCACCGGCAAAAAGAAGGTCGAGTTTGCGGGCATCCCCACCTTCTCACCGGAGCATTTTGCCCGCATCGAGCAGAAGGACACCATGAAGCGCAAGCAGTTCGTGAAGGGTATGGAGCAGATCGCCCAGGAGGGTGCCATCCAGATCTTCCGCGAAGTCGGCGGCGGCATGGAGGAGGTCGTGGTCGGCGTGGTCGGTGTGCTGCAGCTGGAAGTGCTGGAGTACCGCCTGAACACCGAGTACAACGTGGAGATCCGGATGCAGCAGCTGCCCTTTGAGCAGCTGCGCTGGGTGAAGAACGACCCCGACACCTACAACCTGCGGGATCTGGATCTGACCAGCGATACCAAGGCTGTGGAGGATATGAAGGGCAACCGTCTGCTGCTGTTCACCTCTGATTGGGCCGTCCGCTGGGCTGAGACCCACAACGACACGCTGGAATTGAGCGAGTTCGGCAATATCTGATTGGAAAAAAGAGAGCTGCTGTGCGGAGCTGACTCGCACCGCAGTTCTCTTTTTTATAAAAAAGCAAAAATACAACAAAAGATGCCAGCCTCTGTATGAATGGTTCCCATTGCGGGGAACACTGCTGGCATGGAGGGAAACGTATATGGAAAACCTGAACATTGGCCGCAGCGGCATCGAAGTGCCTTTTCTGGGCATGGGCACCTGGGCCATCGGCGGCGGCAGCTGGTGGGGCGACAACGATGATGCCCTTTCGGTCAAAGCCATCCAGACTGCTGTGGAGCAGGGCATCCGGTGGATCGACACCGCGCCCATCTACGGCCTGTACCACAGCGAGACCGTGGTGGGCGAGGCCCTGAAGCACATCGACCGGGACAAGGTGGTGCTCTCTACAAAATGCGGCCTGGAGTGGCGGCACGAAACACCGGTGCTCCACAAGGTCGTGGACGGCACCGCCGTCTACCGGGACCTCTCGGCGCAGAGCATCATTGAGGACGTGGAGGACAGCCTGCGCCGCCTGGGCACCGACCACCTGGATGTGCTGTACACCCACTGGCAGAGCCCGGAACCCGGCCTCTATCCGCTGGAGGAGACCGTGGAGGCCATGATGAAGCTGAAGGAGCAGGGCAAGATCCGCGCCATTGGTGCGTCCAACGTGACGGCGGATCTCATCCGGGGCTACTGCCGGTACGGGCAGCTGGATGTCATTCAGGAAAAGTACAGCCTGCTGACCCGCCGCATCGAAAAGCAGCTCCTGCCCACCTGCAGGGAGCTGGGCGTTTCGGTGCAGGCCTACTCCCCGCTGGAGCAGGGTCTGCTCACCGGCAGGGTCACCATGGAGACCACTTTCCCCGAGGGCAGCACCCGGAACAGCAACCCCAGCTTCCAGCCTGCCCGCCGGAAGCAGGCGCTGGACCTGCTGGCCAAGTGGGACGACCTGACCGGGAAATACGACTGCACCGTGGCCCAGCTGGTCATTGCCCTGACGGCCCGGATGATCCCCGGCCTGCATGTGCTGTGCGGTGCCCGCACCCCGGAGCAGGTGCTGGACAATGCCGGTGCACTGAATATCAAACTGGATGGCGCGGATGCCGTCCGCATGAAGTGGGACGTGGATGCCATTTCCTGAGCCGGTGCTTCAGAACAAAAGCAGATAACCAAAAAGGGACGATGCCGCAAAAGCATCGTCCCTTTTTGGTTATTTGTGCTCCTTCAGCTGGCAGAGGAAGTCATCGGCTTCGATGGCCTCCGGGGTGAAGGAATTGTTCTTCCACCAGCTGACCAGCGCGGTGGCAATGGTCAGGCCGGTGGAGACCAGCTGCTCCAGCTCTGCCGATTCAATGGGCAGGACACGGTGGCCGGTGGCGCTGAGCACCTGATTGGTCAGCGCCAGTGCCAGCGCCGCCGTGCGGGCCAGCGTGGCGGGAGAGATCTTGCATTTCTTCATGGGGAACTCCTTTCTTTTATAGGATGGTACGGTCGAGCCCCGCCCGGTGGAGCAGGGCGGGATAATCCTTTTCGGTGCGGCTCAGGTCCACGGGGCCGGAGATGCCGGGTACCCTGCCCCTGCTGGTGTACTGCCACATTCCGTGCCTGCGGGCCGGGCGTTTGCCCCGGTAGTCCGCCAGCCAGAGATCGAAGGGGGCCAGTGTGTCCATGTGCAGGGCGGTATCTGCAAAATGGGTGTAGGTGTATACCATGGCGTACAGGCCCCAGTGCTCCAGCTGACGTGCCGCCCCGGCAACAAGGGCGGAGAGCGCGTCCGGTGTCAGAGCACGCAGGCGGGCATCCTCCACGTCGATGGCAGCGGGCAGCTGAAGCCGCTTTCCCCTGAGGGCATCGTGCAGGAGGGCCAGCTCAGCATCCCGCTGTGGGGCGGTAACGGCACAGCTGTAATAGTAGATCCCCACCGGGATGCCCAGCCGGATGCAGGCAGAGTAGTTTGTTTCAAACATGGGGTCGATGTAGGACGTGCCGCTCCTGCTGCCCAGTGCGCGCAGCATCACGCCGTGGACCCTGCCGCTGGCTTTTACGGTATCCCAGTCTATGCGGCCCTGCCAGCGGGAGACATCCAGCACCGTGAACATCAGGTGGCCTCCAGCAGGGTCTTGAGGGCGGCGGGAGTGACGGTGTCCACCACCAGACTGCCATCGCTGCGGATGGACAGCACCCGCAGGAGGGCACCAGCCTGCGGGGCCACCGGGGCAGGCAGCGCGCCTACGTCCTGCGCGTCCAGCACCACCGCGCCGCCTTTGCCGTTGACACTGAGCAGGGTGCCGTCCTCGGGGGCAAAGGATTCGGCGCGCAGGGCGGCGCTCTCGGCGCGGGAAGCCGAGGTCGCGGCACGGCTGCCATTCAGTGCTGCCCGCTCGGCAGCGTCGGCAGCGGCCTGCGCCTGCCGGGCGGCATTGGCCTCACTGGCGGCGCTGTTCTGGGCCGCCTGCACCGCCGCATCGGCCTGCCCCGATACCTGGGCGATGAACTGTTCGTACACCGAGGGACTGGGCTCCTCCTCGGTGCCGTCGGTGGGCAGGATGTCGTAGACATCGTACCGGCCCGGGCGGGTGTAAGCGGTATAGCCGCTGCCGTCGGTGGCGGCCAGCATCCATTGCCCGGCGGGCCAGCCGGTGAAGCTGCGGCCCACGGGCGCGCTGTGCGCTGCATCCAGCACAAGGGGTGCGGCAAGGGTGCCGTCGCTGTGGCGGATGTGCAGGGTGACGCTGCACCCGGCCCATTCCGCAGGCAGCTGGAACACCAGCCGGTCCACGCCCTCGGCGTTCTGTGCGCCCAGGTGCAGCCGGGCGGGCTGGGCTGTGAATTCGGTGCCGCCCAGCGTGCGGGGAGTGATCTTGATCTGCATAAAAACCTTCCTTTCTTCTTTTTGACCCCATTGTACCGGTTTGCAGCAGGGCACGGAAGTGCGGTCTTTTTTTATGGTGTTTTTTACCTTTCGGCATTTTGCTGGAAGCTGGTTTTTGGCAGAAACTGCGGAGAAACTCCCCGTTATTTCCGGCAGGAAAACAGCGGGGAATTTGTGCCGCAAAATGTCGGATTACGCATGATTGATGCGCCGGAATGTGCAAAAGAGCCCGGCGATTTCTCCCCGGGAAACAAACTTGAAATGTTAAAAAATTATGAACGAATACGACCAATTTTTTGGAAAAATTTCAGAAGGAAACGCCCGAAATCATTCTGAATCAAGGAAAACAATGTACAGATTGCACAAAAAACTATGTGAAACAATTATCAAACTGAATCGCACGGATTTGACAAATGGGCCGTCGTCTGCTAAAATAGTGCCCGCTCAACGGATCATACACACGTTGGAGCGTCTAAATTTTATTTCTCAGGAAGTAAAACGCCGTATAAAAAGACGGCCCTTTGCAGGAAAAAATGCCCTGCGCTTTGCGGGCAAAGGAAGAGCCCGCCGCATTCCAAAATGATGAAAAGAGAGGAGTTGTCTCGTATCGCTTCCGTCAAATTTCAAAAAGCATTGTCTGACCGCGCTCGTGCGGTCACACCCCGTGTGCTGGCGTTCTGCGTCATGGCAGTGAGCCTTGTGTTCACTTTGGCCGTGACCGCCGCGAATCTGCGGCTGACCTACGTCACCGACTCCGATGGTGCGCGTCAGCTGGTGGTCAGCAGTGAGGCTGACCCTGCCCGCGTCATGAGCCTTTCCGGCATTGAGGCCGAAGAGGGCGACCACGTTTACTACACCGCGTTCAGCGGCAATCTTGCCACCCTGAACATTGAGCGGGCCTTCACCGTGAACATCCAGGCCGACGGCCAGGAGTACCCGGTGAAGATGGCCTTTGGCACCGTTGCCGATGCGCTGGAGCGCGCCGGCATCACCCTGGAGGCAGATGACTACACCGAGCCTGCGCTGGATCAGTTGGTCACTGTGGGCAGTGAGATCACGGTGCACCGGGTGGACTACCAGGACAAGGTGGAGACCCAGAGCATCCCCTACGACACCCAGTATGTCTACACCAGCCTGTACTTCCGCAACACCGGCCGGGCCACCACCCTGCAGCATGGGGCGGAAGGTCAGCAGACCGTGACCACCCGCGAAAAGTATGTGGACGGCGAGCTGGAAAACAGCATGGTGGTGGATGTGACCACCACGGTGGAGCCCACCGACCATGTCGTCAAGACCTATGGTGCCGGTGCGCCCGTTTCTCCCCTGACCGGGCCGGACGGTACCACCAACGCCCCCGCCTCGTACAGCCAGGTCCTCACCGGCAAGGCCACGGGCTATTATTCCCGCACGGGCAAGGGCTCGTCGGGCCTGGGCCTGGGCTACGGCACCGTTGCCGTTGACCCCAGCGTCATTCCCTATGGCACGCTGCTGTACATCACTTCCACGGACGGCAGCTTTGTTTACGGTTATGCCGTTGCCACCGACACCGGTATCGCGGTGCAGAAGGGCCAGATCCTGGTGGACCTGTTCTATGAGACCTACGCAGAGTCGGTCATCAACGGAGCCATTCAGGTCAACGTTTACGTTGTAGGCTGAACCGCATAGCACACGGAAAAATTTGAAAAAGCACCCGCTTCAGTTTCCTGGATTTACAGGAAAAATGAGGCGGGTCTTTCTTTTTGCCCTATATTCTGTAAAGTTTGCCGAGAATTCTTGTGTAAAATTGGATAAGTTGACCACAATGAAAAAATATTGACGAAAAGATTATAGTAGATTTTGACGGAAAGCCCTTGAAAAATCGGACAAAATTCTTTAATATAAGAGAGTACAAAGGTATAGGCTCACTGGGGCCTGTACGGGGAGGAGCTGTTTATGAGACCGACGGAAGAAAAGATCCAGAAAGATCCCTCGGATCTGCCGATTTATCTGTTCAAGCAGGGCAACAACTGCGAAGCATACCGTTACTTTGGTGCACACCTTGAGACCCGCGCCGGAGAGTCCGGTGTGGTGTTCCGTGTTTGGGCACCCCATGCAGCCGCCATCAGTGTGGTGGGCGATTTCAACAGCTGGAAGCCGGGCAGCCACCCGATGCGCAAAGTGGATGGGGATTCTGTCTGGGAGCTGTTCATCCCCGGCGTAAAGGAATATGATGTCTACAAGTACTGTGTGACCACCCGGGGCGGCGACCTGCTCTATAAGGCCGATCCCTATGCGTTCCACGCGGAGACCCGGCCCTCCAACGGCAGCAAGGTCTACGATATCACCGGCTTTGCCTGGCACGATGATGCCTGGCAGACTGCTCAGAAAAAGGCGGACGTGATCAACGGCCCGATGAACATCTACGAGATGCACGCGGGCAGCTGGAAGCTGAAGGACGAGAAGGTTCCCTATAACTATTCCGAGCTGGCCGACGAGCTGATCCCCTACATCCGGGAGATGGGTTACACCCATGTGGAGCTTCTGCCCGTGATGGAGTATCCCTTCGACGGCAGCTGGGGCTACCAGGTCACGGGCTATTTTGCCCCCACCAGCCGCTACGGCACCCCCAAGGACTTCATGGCCTTTGTGGACAAGATGCATGAGGCCGGCATCGGTGTCATCATGGACTGGGTGCCCGCCCACTTCCCGAAGGATGGCTTCGGCCTGTACAACTTTGACGGAGAGGCCTGCTACGAGGACCCCAACCCCAAGCGCGGCGAGCATAAAGAATGGGGCACCATGGTGTTCGACTTCGGCCGCAGCGAGGTGCAGAGCTTCCTGATCTCCAGCGCCCTGTACTGGTTGGAGCAGTACCACATCGATGGTCTGCGCGTGGATGCCGTGGCCTCCATGCTGTATCTGGATTACAACCGCAAGCAGGGCGAATGGGAGCCCAATAAGAATGGCGGCAAGGAGAACCTGGAAGCAGTGGCTTTCCTGCGCAAGCTGAACGATACGGTTCTGGGCCGCCACCCCCACAAGTGCATGATCGCGGAGGAGTCCACCGCATGGCCCATGGTCACCAAACCGGCCAGCGACGGCGGCCTGGGCTTCAACTTCAAGTGGAACATGGGCTGGATGAACGACATGCTCAGCTACATGAAGACCGACCCGCTCTTCCGCGCGGGCAACCACAACAAGGTCACCTTCAGCTTCTTCTATGCCTTCAGCGAAAACTTTGTGCTGCCCATCAGCCACGATGAAGTAGTGCACGGCAAGGGCAGCCTGATCAACAAGATGCCGGGCGAGTACGATGCCAAGTTTGCCAACCTGCGCACCTTCTTCGGCTACATGATGGCCCACCCCGGCAAGAAGCTGCTGTTCATGGGCCAGGAGTTTGGCCAGTTCACGGAGTGGAACGAGGAAAAGCAGCTGGATTGGATGCTGCTGGACTACGATAAGCACACCGAGCTGCAGAACTACGTCAAGACCCTGAACGCCTTCTATAAAGAACACCCCGCCTTCTGGCAGATCGATTACAGCTGGGAGGGCTTCCAGTGGATCGTGCCCGATGACTCCAAGCAGAGCGTGGTCGCCTTCCTGCGCAAGGACGCAAACGGCAAGCAGATCCTGGTGGTCTGCAACTTCAACCCCGTCCTGCGCGAGGGCTATGCCCTGGGCGCACCTGTGGCAGGTACATACAAGGAAGTGCTGAACAGCGATGACGAGGCCTTCGGCGGTTCCGGCGCGGTCCATAACAAGTCCGTGCGCACCCACAAGAAGCCCCTGCATGGCTTTGAGCAGAGCATTACCATCACCCTGCCGCCCATGAGCACCCTGTATTTTGAGGTGCCCACCAAGCGCACCCGCAAGGCAGCAGATCCGGCCAAGACGGCCCAGACCGTGAAAAAGACCGCTGCCAAAAAGACAGCCGCCAAGACCACGAAGACCGCCAAGGCTGAGCCTGCCGTGAAGGAGGAAAAGCCCAAAAAGACCTCCACCCGCAAGGCAAAGGCAGAAGCGGAACCTGCACCGGAAAAGACCCCGGCCAAGCGCGGCCGGAAGCCCAAGGCAGAAGCCGCTGCCGCACCCGAAGCAGCACCCGCCAAGCGGGGCCGCAAACCCAAAGCCGAGCCCGCTGAAGCTGCCCCCGCGGCAGCCGAAAAGCCTGCCCGCAAGCCCCGCGCCAAAAAGGCCGCCAAGACCGAGGAGTGACCGGGGCGCATCCGCACAACACAGTCAAACCATTTCCAAATCCAATAAATCCGGAAATGTGTAAAAGGGGAGAATAAAGCTATGGCAAAAGAAATTGTGGCAATGATCCTTGCCGGCGGACGTGGCTCGCGCTTGTACGCGCTGACACAGAAAACGGCAAAACCTGCAGTGGGGTTCGGCGGCAAATACCGCATCGTGGACTTCCCGCTGTCCAACTGCGTCAACTCCAACATTGATACTGTGGGCATCGCAACCCAGTATCAGCCCCAGAAGCTGAACGAGTACATCGGCAACGGCCAGCCTTGGGATCTGGACCGCCTGTACGGCGGCGTGCACACCCTGCCCCCCTACGAGCAGGCAAAGGGCACCGACTGGTACAAGGGCACTGCAAACGCCATCTACCAGAACATCAGCTTCATCGACAGCTATGATCCTGAGTACGTCATCATCCTGTCCGGTGACCAGATCTGCAAGCAGGACTACGCCGACTTCCTGCGCTTCCACAAGGAAAAGGGCGCGGAGTTCTCCGTGGCTGTCATGGAGGTCGATTGGAAGGAAGCTTCCCGCTTTGGCCTGATGGTGGCAGACGAGAACGATAAGATCACCGAGTTCCAGGAGAAGCCCCCGGTTCCCAAGTCCAACCTGGCTTCCATGGGCATCTACATCTTCAACTGGGATGTGCTGAAGAAGTACCTGGAAGAGGACGAGGCTGATCCCAACTCCAAGAACGACTTTGGCATGAACATCATCCCCGCTCTGCTGCAGGATGGCCGCAAGATGTATGCTTACCACTTCAACGGCTACTGGCGTGACGTGGGCACCATCGACAGCCTGTGGGAAGCCAACATGGAAGTGCTGGACCCCGAGAACTCCGGCATTGATATCTTCGACAAGAAGTGGAAGATCTACAGCCGCAACCCCGTGCTGCCCGCCCAGAAGATCGGCCCCCGCGCCGTGGTGCAGGATTCCCTCATCACCGAGGGCTGCCAGATCTATGGCCGCGTCCAGCACTCTGTCCTGAGCGCAGGCGTTACCGTGGAAGAGGGCGCTACCGTTGAGGATGCTGTCCTGATGGATGGCGTTGTGGTCAAGGCAGGTGCCGTGGTCAAGCGCTGCATCCTGGCTGAGAACGTTGTGGTGGGTGCCGGTGCCAAGATCGGCGGCGAGGGCCCCATTGCACATGTGGGTACCGGCCTTACCGTTGGCGCAGGCGCTACCGTAAAAGAGGGTGCCAAAGTATTTGATTCCGTCAAGGAGGGCGAGGAAGTATGCTGAGCCAGAACAACAATGCGTTGGGCATCATTTTCCCCAACAGCTATGATAACACCGTACCGGAGCTTGTGACTGAGCGCACCATGGCTTCGATTCCCTTTGCAGGCCGTTACCGCATGGTGGACTTTATGCTGTCCAGCATGGCAAACTGCGGCATCTCCAATGTCTCCATCGTGGTGCGCAAGAACTACCACTCCCTGATGGATCATCTGGGCACCGGCCGTGAGTGGGATATGGCCCGCCGTCACGGCGGCCTGAACATCGTGCCTCCCTTTGCAGAAAAGGGTGTGCGCATTTATTCCGGCCGTGTGGAGGCTCTGGGCTCCATCCTGAGCTACCTGGAGAACCAGAAGGAGAAGTACGTTGTGATGAGCGATGCCAACATCGCCATCAACTACGATTTCAACGCCCTGCTGGCTGCCCATCAGGCAAGCGGCGCGGATGTGACCATCGCTTACCAGAAGACCGAGATCCCCGAGGGCCGCAAGAACGACAACTACACCCTGACTGTGGATGCCGATGGCCGTGTGACCGAGCTGCTGTTCAATGATTACCGCCCCGGTGTCCAGAACCTGGACCTGAACATCTATGTTCTGGAGCGCGAGACCCTGATCAAGCTGGTCAAGGATGCGACCTCCCGCGGCCTGATCTACTTTGAGCGTGACATCCTGGCCCACAACGTCAACATCCTGAACATCCGTGCTCTGGAGTACACCGGTTATGTGGCCCATGTCTGCGACATGAAGAGCTACTTTGATGAGAACCTCAAGCTCATCGATGAGAAGAACCTGAACGCTCTGTTCCCCAAGGAGAGCCCTGTCTACACCAAGATCCGTGATGACAACCCCGTGCGCTACGTCAACGGCTCTTCCGTCAGCAATTCCCTGCTGGCCGATGGCTGTGTCATCGAGGGCACCGTGGAGAACTGCGTGCTGTTCCGCGGCGTTCGCGTCAAGAAGGGTGCTGTGGTCAGAAACTGTGTCCTGATGCAGGATACCGTTGTGGAACCAGGCGCTCAGCTGGACTGCGTTGTCACCGATAAGAACGTGCGTGTGACCGCCGACAAGAAGCTCTCCGGTACCGAGAGCTTCCCGGTCTATGTTCAGAAGAACCACACCGTCTGAGCCTGACACACTGAAACTTTCACAGGGGCGGCTCCCCTCCCCGGTAGCCCCTCTCAAAGAGGGGCGGGGGCCTTTGCGCCCCCGCCCGCTCTTTGTGTATCCGCCCTTTTTTCTGGAAAGGAGAAATACTATGAAGATCCTGTATGCCGCTTCGGAAGCGACCCCCTTTGCCAAGTCCGGCGGTCTGGCCGACGTGGCAGGCTCCCTGCCCAAGGCTCTGGTCAAGGACGGCGTGGATGCCCGCGTCATCATGCCGCTGTACGGCGACCTGAAAATGCGCGATAAGCTGGAGTATGTCACCAACTACTCAGTGCCCGTGGGCTGGCGCAGCCAGTACTGCGGCCTGTTCAAGGCTGAGGTCAACGGTGTGACCTACTACTTCCTGGACAACGAGTATTACTTCAAGCGCCGCGGCCTGTACGGCTTCTACGATGACGGCGAGCGCTTCGCTTTCTTCTCCCGCGCTGTGCTGGAGACTCTGTTCTACATCGACTTCACCCCCGATATCATCAACTGCAACGACTGGCAGACCGCACTGGTTCCCGTTTACCTGAACCTGTACTACCGCCATCTGGATAAGTTCAACCGGATCAAGACCATCTTCACCATCCACAACATCGCATATCAGGGCAAGTACGGCACCGATATCCTGGAGGACACCTGCGGCATCGGCCACCGTGACCAGCACATCGTGGAGTACGATGGCTGCGCCAACTTTATGAAGGGTGCCTTTGAGACGGCAGATAAGATCACCACTGTCAGCCCCACCTACGCACAGGAGATCCTGGACCCCTGGTTCAGCTACGGTCTGGATGCCCTGCTGCGGGAAAAGCAGTATAAGCTCTGCGGCATCCTGAACGGCATCGATATGGAGGCCAATAACCCTGCCACCGACCCCAAGATCCCCTTCAACTACGATGTGACCAACGTTGAAGAGGGCAAGGCAAAGTGCAAGGAAGCCCTGCAGGACAAGTTTGGCCTGCACAAGGATGGCAGCCCCGTTTTTGCCATGGTCAGCCGCATGGTCGGCATGAAGGGCTTTGACCTGGTGCAGAGCATTGCTGATGGTCTGGTGGACCGCGGCATCGAGCTGGTCATTCTGGGCAGCGGCGAGAACCAGTACGAGACCTTCTTCTCTGACCTGTGCGCCCGCCATCCGGGCCGCGTGGGCACCTACATCGGCTTTGAGCCCGCCCTGTCTCAGGAGATCTACGCCGGTGCAGACGTGTTCATCATGCCTTCCAAGAGTGAGCCCTGCGGCCTGGCACAGATGGTGGCTTGCCGCTACGGCACGCCTCCCATCGTCCGTGAGACCGGCGGCCTGCGGGATTCCATCCATGACTGCACGCTGGGCGAGGGCAACGGCTTTACCTTTGCCGGTTACAGCGCCCATGAGCTGTACGATGCCTGCTGCCGTGCACAGGATCGCTACTACAACAAAGAGGACTGGAACAACCTCGTCAAGCACGACATGGAATGCGATTTCAGCTGGGACCTCTCTGCCAAGAGCTACGAGGGCCTGTACAACGAGACCGCAAACCTCTGGTAAATCATTTTCATAAGTCTGCCTTTTGCCGCCCGGTTCGCAGGAGCCGGGCGGCTTTTTTGCGGACTTCCACACAAATTTTACAAGAATCATCCGCAAAAAGCAGCAAGGCACCTTTGCGCTTCCGACAGGACTGTGCTACAATGAAAAACATTGACGGCTCTTTCCTGTTTTTGAAAAAATGGCAGAGTAGATAAGGAGAACGATATGAACTGGAAACGTGTCATCAGCGGCGTGCTGGCAGCAGCGATGCTGTCCGCTCTGCCGGTGCAGCTTCTGGTGTCGGCAGAAGGCACGGAGGCGGTCGGGCAGGCCGATGGCTGGCAGGAACTGACCACTCTGGAACCTCTTGACGAAAGCAATACTTTCTTTTACAGCAAGGACGACCAGACATTTGAGAAGGTCACCCACCCGGAAAAGGATGTCAAAACCGCAGACGGCATCGTGGATTATCTGGGAGACGGTGCGGTGGCGGTTGTGACTGACCCGGAGGATGCCGCCTACAACGCCGGTGACCGGGGTCAGAACTACGCATGGTCAGCGGTCGGCTACGGCGACTGGCTGTATGTGGGCACCTGCTACGCCGCCATCGGCAACACCCTCTCCCTGATGAAGAGCAGTCTGGGCGACGAATACGACGACAAGGTGCTTGCCGCCACCTTTGATGCCCTTTACAACGGCACTTTCTTTCTGACCGAGGAGGATGGCGGCCGGCCCAAGGGCGTGCTGGTGAAGATCAACACCAAGACCGGCGAGACCAAGCTGTTGATGTCCGGCTCCTACAACGGTTACACACCCCTGTTCCGCAACGCATTGGAGTATCACGGCAAGCTGTACTTCTGCGGCAGTGTGGGCGGCGGCGGCATCGGCTTTCTGCCCAGCATCTGGCAGGTAGACCCGGCCACCGACGAGTGCAAGCCGGTGTATATCGGTCTGAACAGTGTGCAGGATTATGCCGCAGCCTACCAGCAGGGCATCTCCGTGGGCATCCGCGGTATGTGCGTCTACAAGGATCAGCTGGTCGTCAGCAACGTGACCATGGATGCGGCCACCGGCAAGAGCAGCGCCGCCCTGCTGATCTCCTCCGACCCGGAAAAGGGCTTTACTCAGATTGCGGATTCCGACAGCCTGTTCAACTACCCCGCCTATCACTACGCCGACAGCATCTACGGCGGCAGCATCTGGGATATGGCTGAGTTCAATGGTCGCCTGTATGTTTCCATCTGCACCGGCACCGAGGACAATATGCCGGACGATAACACCATGCAGTCCTTTGCACTGGTGCGGGGCGACCAGAACCCCGACGGCACCTTCACATGGACACCCGTGGCAGGCGATCAGGAAAAAGATGGTGCCCGCTACACCTTCGGCATCGACCCGGAACGCACCCGCTCCGGTGCGGCGAACCTGATCGTGTACAACGACCACCTCTATATTGGTGAGTACAACGACGAAGAGATCGCACTGGAGCGCATCCTCTTTGCCAAGACCGGCAAGAATGCCGACGGTCAGTTTGGCGGCGGGCTGGACTGCCGGTTCATCAACGCCAATCTGGAACAGTCGGTGAACCTGTACCGCATGGACAGGGACGAGAACATGGAGCTTGTGGTGGGCAATGCCACCAAGATGTTCCCCAACGGCAGCCTTTCTGGCTTAAAGTCCGGCTTTGGGCGCAACGAGAACCAGTACATCTGGCGGATGCAGGTGTACGATGGCAAGTTGTATGTGGGCACCTTTGACACCAGCAGTATGCTGGAGTGCGTTGGTCAGTTCGTCAACGGCAACCTGCTGACGCGCACCCCTGCGCAGTGGAAGACCCAGTGGGAATACCTCAAGACCCTGATGAAGGCACTGCAGGCGACGGACCCCGACGGCAACGGGAACCCCGACACGCTGGCCCAGACCATCAAGTTTTCCTACAAATTCGTGTTCGAGAACATCACGGTCAGCAACATTGCCAGTGCCATCCGGCTGCTCAACTACATGCGCAAGGCAAAGCAAGGCTTTGACCTGTATGTTTCGGAGGACGGCGTGAACTTCCAGACCATCACCGTGGACGGTTTTGGAGACCCCTACAACCATGGTCTGCGGGCATTCGCCACCACCGACCAGGGCCTGTGCCTTGGCACTGCCAATCCCTTCTACGGCACGCAGGTGTGGATCAAGCGCAAGGACAGCTGACCTCCGCACTTCCATGATAACGCCGCCCGGCTCTCAAATGAGCTGGGCGGTTTTTTGTGTTTTGCACAAGAAACCTATCATATTTTTGGTATTGATGCTGCCGGAGACGGACATACTCCACCGTGGACGTACAATTATGGCGTTAGTGTGAACGAACTATGAAGTTTTACCAAAAATCGGTGGAAAATTGATTGAAAAGTTCAGTGAATTGAATTATACTATCCATATGAGCTTCTTAACCGGAGCGAAACCATTGCGAAAGGGTGCGGCGGGCTGCTGGTTCGGGCTTGCGCACAGAGGGAGGGCGACACCGCATGAAGGGCTGGTACAAGGCGCTGGAAGATCTTGTCTGGCTGACCCAGCTGGGCCTGAATATGCTGCTGCCGCTGGTCATGTGCCTGGGCGGTGCCTGGTGGGCGGTGAACAGCTGGAGCTGGCCGGAATGGGTGTTCCTGCCGGCCATCCTGCTGGGCCTTGCCTCCGGGGCGCAGAACTTCTGGTATTTTGCCAAGGAGCACCTGGACCGCGCCAAAAAGGAAAAACCGAAGCGGGTGGGGTTCAACTCACATCAGTAAACATCACAGGAGGTTCCCCTTTATGAAACTACAGCCGGAATCCAAAAAGGAGCTGACGCGCATCGCCTGCGGCACGGCCATCTGCACCGCTGCCCTGTGGGTGGCCTTTGCGGCGCTGCACCTGGTTGGCTGGGTGAAATTTGATTACACTGTCGTTCTGGGCAGTCTCATCGGCGCGGCCGTGGCCATCGGCAACTTTGCGGGCATCTGCATCGTGTGTCAGAAGGTCATCGACGAGCAGGATGAGAAGCGGCGCAAAGCCACATTACAAGCTTCCTACAACGTCAGAATGCTTTTGCAGGCGGTGTGGATCATCGTGTCCATCGGGGCACCCTGCTTCCAGCCCTTTGCCAGCGTTCTGCCCTTGTTGTTCCCGCGTGTTACGATCTACTACCTGCAAATAACCGGCAAGTACAAGCCCCTTGCACCGGCCGGGCCCTCGGTGGATGTCTCTGTGGAGGACGACCCCGAACCCGCCCCGGAGCCGGAGGCTGAGCCCCGTGACAAAGGGGGTGAAACGTAACAAATGGAACTGAACGGCGCAAAGATCCTGTATACCATCCATACCGATATCCCCCTGCTGGGCGATCTCAAGATCACCCAGACCCTAGTCACTACCTGGATCGTCATGGCGCTGCTTTCGGGCCTGGCCATCTGGCTGGGCAGCAACCTCAAGCTGGAAAATGTCTCAAAGCGGCAGGCCGCAGCCGAGTTCATCGTGGAGCGGCTGGATCAGTTCATGCACGACAACATGGGGTATCACTTTGACAAGTATATCCCCCTGATCGGCTCGATCTTCGCTCTGAGCATCGGCTGCAACCTCATCAGTGTCATTGGCCTGTGGAGCCCCACGGCCGACCTGAACACCGAGGCTGCGTGGGCCATTGTGGTGTTTGTGCTGATCATGTACTACAAGATCAAGACCAACGGCATCTTTTCCTATCTGAAGGGTCTGCTGGACCCGATCTTCATCATGGCACCCATCAATGTGCTGTCGGAGATCTCGACCCCCGTCAGCATGGCGTTCCGTCACTTTGGCAACATCCTGTCCGGTACTGTCATTTCCACACTGCTGTACTGGGCGCTGGCAAGCCTGAGCCATGTCATCTTCGGCTGGCTGCCCGGCTTCCTGAGCCAGATCCAGCTGTTCCAGATCGGCATCCCGGCCTTTACGGGCCTGTATTTCGACTGGTTCGGCGGCTGCATTCAGGCGTTCATCTTCTGTACCCTGACCGCAATTTTCATCAAACGTGCTGCCGGTGAGGACTAAGCCCTCACAACGGCATCTCCCAAAACAAAAACTTTTTTGGAGGACAAAACTTATGACTGACTTTCAGTACCTTGCTCGTGGTATCGCCCTGGCAGGCTGCGGCATCGGCGCAGGCTGCGCACTGATCGCAGGTATCGGCCCCGGTATCGGCGAAGGCAACGCTGCCGCCGCTGCCTGTGAGGCCGTGGGCCGCCAGCCTGAGTGCAAGAGCGATGTGACCAGCACCCTGATCCTGGGCGTTGCACTTTCCGAGACCACCGGTATTTACGGCTTTGTTACCGGCCTGCTGCTGATCTTCCTGGCACCCGGCATGTTTATGAAGTTCCTGGCATAAGCGGAACCTTTTACAAAAGAACGAAAGGAGACGCTTATGGAACTGTACCAGGCGTTGATCACGCTGGACGGCTGGACCTTTCTGGCCCAGATCTGCAACCTGATGATCCAGCTGCTCATCTTCAAAAAGTTCCTGCTGAATCCGGTCAAAAAGGTGATCGCCGAGCGCAAGGCCAAGGCGGACAGCCAGATCGCCGATGCTGCAAAGCTGCGCACCGAGGCTGAGGCTATGAAAGCGGAGTACGAGCAGAACCTGCAAAATGCCCGCGCCGAGGCCAACCAGATCGTTGCCCGTGCCCAGAAAACGGCCACCGCCCGCGGTGAAGAGATCGTGGGCGAGGCCCGTGCACAGGCCGCTGCCCTGAAGCAGAAGGCGGAGGCTGACATTGCGCAGGAGCGCAAGAAGGCCGTGAACGAGGCAAAGGACGAGATCGGCGGCATGGCCATGGAGATCGCCTCCAAGGTGGTCGAGCGTGAGATCAAGGAAGCCGACCACAAGGACCTGATCGACGAATTTATCAAAAACGTGGGTGAAGCATCATGACCGAGACAGCAAGGATGTACGGCGGAAGCCTGTATGACCTGGCAGCGGAGGAAGGGCTGGAGACCCGCATTCTGGGCGAGCTGGACGAGGCCGTGGCGCTTTTTAAGGCAAGCCCGGAGTACCTGCATCTGCTCAGCACCCCCAGCATCCCCAAAAAGGAGCGCTGCGGCCTGCTGGACGAGGCACTGCGGGATCGGGTCCACCTCTATGTGCTGAACTTTTTGAAGATCCTGTGCGAGAAGGGCACCCTGCGGGAGCTGCCCGGCTGCGCCCGGGCCTACCGGGTGCGCTACAATCAGGCACACGGTATTCTGGAAGCAGCGGCAACCACTGCAGTGGCAATGACGGAGCAGCAGGTGAAGAGCCTGCACGAAAAGCTGGAAAAGCTCACCGGCAAGACCATCGACCTGAAAACAAAGGTCGATCCGGCTGTGCTGGGCGGCATCCGGCTGGATATCGAGGGCACCGAGCTGGACGGAACGGTTCAGAACCGTCTGGCGGCGCTGCGCAGGGATATCGCGTCCGTGACACTGTGATCCATCGAATTTCCACCCGAAAGATTTTAAGAATTGAGTGGTGAATACAAGACAATGCAACTGAAACCTGAAGAGATCTCCAAGATCATCCGTGCCCAGATCAAGCACTACGAGAATGTTATCGAGCAGAGCGAAGTCGGCACGGTCATCATGGTAGGCGACGGCATCGCCCGGGCCAGCGGCCTGGAAAAGTGCATGGCAGGTGAGCTGCTTCAGTTTGACAACGGCGAATACGGTATGGCCCAGAACCTGGAGGAAAACACGGTCTCCATCGTTCTGCTGGGCTCCGATGTCGGCATCAAAGAAGGCAGCACCGTCAAGCGCACCGGCAAGGTCGTTTCCGTGCCCGTGGGCGAGGCGATGATCGGCCGCGTGGTCAATGCACTGGGCCAGCCCATCGACGGCGCAGGCCCCATTGAGACCACCGAGTTCCGGGCCATCGAGAGCCCGGCCCCCGGCATCATCGACCGCCAGCCGGTCAAGGAACCCCTGCAGACCGGCATCAAGGCCATCGACTCCATGATCCCCATCGGCCGCGGCCAGCGTGAGCTGATTATCGGCGACCGCCAGACCGGCAAGACCACCATTGCATCGGATACCATCATCAACCAGAAGGGCAAGGATGTCATCTGCATCTATGTCGCCATCGGTCAGAAACGCTCCACCGTGGCAAACCTGGTGCAGAGCCTGACCGAGGCCGGTGCCATGAGCTACACCATCGTGGTGTCCGCCACGGCCTCCGAGCTGTCCCCCCTGCAGTATATCGCCCCCTACTCCGGCTGTGCCATGGGCGAATATTTCATGCACCAGGGCAAGCATGTTCTCATCATCTATGATGACCTTTCCAAGCACGCGGTGGCCTACCGTGCTCTCTCGCTGCTGATCCGCCGTCCCCCGGGACGTGAGGCTTACCCCGGCGATGTTTTCTACCTGCACTCCCGTCTGCTGGAGCGCGCGGCCAAGCTTTCCAATGAGCTGGGCGGCGGCAGCCTGACGGCTCTGCCCATCATCGAGACCCAGGCGGGTGACGTTTCGGCCTACATCCCCACCAACGTCATCTCCATCACCGATGGTCAGATCTTCCTGGAAACGGAGCTGTTCCACTCGGGCGTTATGCCCGCTGTCAACCCCGGCATCTCGGTGTCCCGTGTTGGCGGCAACGCCCAGATCAAGGCCATGAAAAAGGTGGCCGGCACCCTGAAGCTGATCTACTCCCAGTACCGCGAGCTGCAGTCCTTTGCCCAGTTCGGTTCCGATCTGGACGCGGACACCAAGGCCCGCCTGGCACAGGGCGAGCGCATCGTGGAAGTGCTCAAGCAGAATCGCTCGGCTCCCGTGCCCGTGGAAAAGCAGGTGGCGATCCTGTATGCCACCATCCATGATCTTCTGGTCAAGGTCAAGGTGGCCGATGTGGCCGAATACGAAAAGGGTCTGTACGAATATCTCGAGAATGATGCCGCCGGTGCCGCTGTGATGGAGACCATCCGCACCACCGGCAATCTGGACAAGGACACCGAGGAAGCACTCAAGGGCGTTCTGTCCGCTTACACCGAGAGCTTCGTCAAGGCGCACTGAGGGAAGGAGGCGTAACGCATGGCAGGTTCCATGAAGGACATCAAGCTGCGCATCAAAAGCGTAGAGAGTACCATGCAGATCACCAAGGCCATGGAGCTGGTGGCTTCCTCCAAAATGCGCCGTGCCAAGGAGCGGGTGGAACACAGCCGCCCCTACTTTGAAACGCTGCACGACACGCTGACCGGCATTGCGGCTGCAGACCCCCGGGCCCGCAGCCCCTACCTGCGCCGGGCAGAGATCAAACGCACCCTGCTGGTTGTCATTGCAGGCGACCGCGGCCTGGCCGGTGGATATAACTCCAACGTGCTCAAGCAGGCGGAGGCCCAGCAGGGCCCGGTCACGGTGCTGCCCATTGGCAAAAGAAGTCAGGAGTACTTTGCCCACCACGGGGCCGACCTGTTCACCGAAGAGGTGCTGCTGGCGGCGGATGTCTCGGTGGGTGAGTGCTTTGCCCTCTCCCGGAAGATCACCGAGGGCTACCTGAAGGGCGATTACGACGCAGTGAAACTCTGCTACACCCGGTTCGACTCGATGATGACCCAGACCGCTGTCACCATGGAGGTGCTGCCCCTGACCATTGAGCCCACCGAGGAGCAGAAGGCCGCTGCCCGCCGCAGTCAGATCCTGTACAAGCCCAGCAGCGAGGAAGTGTTCCGCGCCATCATCCCCGAGTATGTGGCCGGTATCGTTTATGGTGCCGTGTGCGAGAGCGTGGCCAGTGAGCTGGCCGCCCGCCGCACCGCCATGGATGCCGCCACCAAGAACGCGGGCGAAATGATCGACCATCTGAATCTGTATTACAACCGCGCCCGTCAGGCTGCCATCACGCAGGAGATCACCGAGATCGTGGCAGGCGCAGAAATCTAAAAAAGGAGTTGTAGCCTATGTCCGAAAAACACATCGGCAAGGTGATCCAGGTCATCGGCCCGGTGCTGGACATCCAGTTCAAGGATGGCGAGCTGCCGGACCTGCTCAACGCCATTGAGATCGACAACCATGGCCAGAAGCTGGTGGTGGAGGTCGCTCAGCTCACCGGCGACAATGTGGCCCGCTGCATTGCCATGAGCAGCACCGATGGCCTGGTGCGCGGCACGGATGCCGTGGACACCGGCGAGTCTATCCGGGTGCCTGTGGGTGACCAGTGCCTGGGCCGCGTGTTCAACCTGCTGGGTGAGCCGGTGGACAATAAGCCTGCCCCCACCCCGGAGGCCTACTGGCCCATCCACCGCCCTGCCCCCAGCTATGAGGAGCAGCAGTCCACCACAGAGATCCTGGAGACCGGCATCAAGGTCGTTGACCTGATCTGCCCCTACGCAAAGGGCGGCAAGATCGGTCTGTTCGGCGGTGCCGGTGTCGGCAAGACCGTCCTGATCCAGGAGCTGATCTATAACATTGCCACCGAGCACAACGGCTACTCGGTGTTCACCGGCGTTGGCGAGCGCACCCGCGAGGGCAACGACCTGTACGGTGAAATGACCGAGAGCGGCGTTATCAACAAGACCGCTCTGGTCTACGGCCAGATGAACGAGCCTCCCGGAGCCCGTATGCGCGTGGCCCTGTCCGGCCTGACCATGGCGGAGTACTTCCGCGATGTCAAGAATCAGGACGTGCTGCTCTTCATCGACAACATCTTCCGTTTCACGCAGGCAGGCTCTGAGGTCTCGGCTCTGCTGGGCCGTATGCCCTCTGCCGTTGGTTACCAGCCCACCCTGGCCACTGAGATGGGCGCTCTGCAGGAGCGCATCACCTCCACCCGCAAGGGTTCCATCACCTCGGTGCAGGCTGTCTACGTTCCCGCCGACGACCTGACCGACCCGGCCCCTGCCACCACCTTCACCCATCTGGATGCCACCACGGTCCTGAGCCGTGACATTGCATCTCAGGGCATCTACCCCGCTGTGGACCCGCTGGATTCCACCAGCCGCATCCTCAGCCCCGAGGTCGTGGGTCAGGAGCACTACGAGATCGCCCGCGATGTTCAGAAGGTGCTGCAGCGCTACAAGGAGCTGCAGGATATCATTGCCATCATGGGCATGGACGAACTGAGCGAAGAGGACAAGCTGACCGTCAGCCGCGCCCGCAAGGTGCAGCGCTTCCTGAGCCAGAGCTTCCATGTTGCGGAACAGTTCACCGGTATGCCCGGTCAGTATGTGCCGCTGAAGGAGACCCTGCGCGGCTTCAGGATGATCCTGAACGGCGAGTGCGATGACCTGCCCGAGAGCGCCTTCCTGTTCGCGGGCACCATCGACGATGTGTTCGCCAAGGCGAAGAAAGGGTAAACCATGACGACCTTTCATCTGACGGTGGTCACGCCGGACGGCTGTGCCTTTGACGGTCAGGCGGAACGGGTGGTCTGCCGTGCCATCGACGGCGACCTTGCCATTCTGGCAAAGCATGGTGATTACTGCACCGCGCTGGGTATGGGCGAAGCCCATATTGTGGACGCGGACGGCCAGCGCCGCCGCGCCGCCTGCATGGGCGGGATGCTCACCGTGCTGAATGGGGATGTCCATCTGGTCGCTACCACCTGGGAGTGGGCCGAGGAGATCGACCAGGCCCGCGCCGAGGCCTCCAAGAAGCGCGCCGAAGAGATCCTGGCCCGGAAGGACCTGGATGAGCGCGAATATGAGCTGGCCCAGGCCCGCCTCAAGCGCGCCCTCGTCCGCACCTCTGTCCACTGACCCCGGAGCGCTGGACAAATCAGCGCCGCTGTGGTACACTGGCATCAGAAAAATCAAATCAACAAAGGCTCCTTTGGAGTGCTGCAAACAGGGACCCCCCTGAAACCGGGGTTGCGTGCTTGCGGGCATTCTGAAGGAGCTTTTTGATGCAAAGGAGGATGTGCGTGAAGAAAAATCTGGATATGACAGAGGGAAAGCCGATCTCCCTGCTGTGGGCGTTTACCTTTCCTACATTGATGGGCAACCTGCTGAATCAGGTCTACTCCATCACCGACAGCATCGTGGTGGGGCGGTATCTCGGACAGACTGCCCTTGCGGCGGTGGGCAGCACCATGCCGGTGATCCTGCTGCTGGCAGCCCTGATGATCGGCATCAATGTGGGCGTGGGGATCATCATCAGCCGGTACTTTGGACAGAAGAACGAGGAACTGATGCGGAGGGCCTTTGTGAACAGCCTGTATCTGGGGCTGTTCCTGTCGGCAGGGATGATGGTGATGGGCCTGACCTTCTCCGGTACCATCCTGCGGTGGATGGGGACCCCGGAGGGCCCCCTGCAGGAAGCCACCGCTTATCTGGAGATCAGTTTCATCACCATGATCTGCCCCTTGATGTATTATTTGTTTTCCAGTGCATTCCGGGGGTTGGGAGACAGCCAGACAGCGCTGTACTGCCTGATCGTCTCTGTCCTGAGCAATATTGGCCTGGACGTGCTGTTTGTGGCTGTGTTCCGCTGGGGCGTGGCCGGGTCTGCCTGGGCCACGGCACTGGCACAGGCCCTGTCGGCGGTGGTGGCGGCGGTGCTGCTGTTCCACAAATATCCCATGATGCGGATGCGGCGGCAGGACCTCCGGCTCCATGGAAAGCTGCTGCGGCAGATCACGGTGCTGGCCATTCCCATTGCGGTGCAGTCTGTCTTCAACAATCTGGGCAATCTGGTGGCACAGAGTGCTGTCAATCTGTTCGGCGAGGCCACCATGGCGGCCTACACTGCCGCCAGCCGCATCGGAACGCTGGCCCTGATGCCGGTGGAGACCATCGGTTCCTCCCTCAGCGTCTATGCCTCCCAGAACCACGGAGCCGGCAAGCCGCAGCGCATCCGGCAAGGGGTACGGGCCTCCCTGCAGCTGTCTCTGGTGGTCAGCACCGTGCTGGGAGTGTTTCTGCTGCTCTGCGGCCGCCAGATGACGGGGCTGTTCCTCGCAGAACCGTCTGCGGAGATCCTGACTGTGGTGCAGCGGTTTCTGCTGATCACGGCGGTGCCGGGGATCCTGGCCGGTGTGATGCAGGTGTATCAGCAGGTGCTCCGCGGCGTTGACAGGGCAAATCAGGCACTGATGGGCGGCGTGATGCAGCTCATTACAAAAATTGCGGTGGTGGCTGTGGGCGCATGGGGAATGTGGAATCTGGATGTGGTCTGGCTTGGCTGGCCCGCCTCCTTTGTGGCCGGAACTGTGATCCCGTACTTCTGCTTTCAGAAGATCGTGCGGGAAATAGAAACAGAATAAAACAGAAAGCGCCCCCGGAAAGCAAATCGCTCTCCGGGGGCGCTGTGTATTGATAGATCAGTTGAGCTGCAGGCTGTCCAGCACAGCGTTGACCACATCCAGCCCCACCTGACCGGGGGCGCTGGCTGTGCCGGGATTGGCAAAGGTCATGGCAGAGCCAAAGGCTTCGCCGCAAAGGCGGCTCACGGCTCCCAGTGGGCCCATGCTCATGGTGATGACGGGCGTTTCGGGGTGGTGGTCGGTCATCTCGGCGGTGGCGGCCAGCAGCTCCAGCACATCGGCACGGCTCTGGGGCATCACGGCCAGCTTGGGCAGATCGGCCCCCGCCTGATGCATGGCCACCATCCGGGAGACAAGCTCGGCTTTGGGCGGGGTCTTGTGGAAGTCGTGGCTGGAGCACACGACCTTGACCCCGGCGGTGTGTGCGTCCTGAACCAGTGCAGGAAGGTCTGTGCCTGCGGTGAAGAACTCGATATCGATGAGGTCAGCGCAATCGGTATCCAGAACCGTGCGGAGAAAACGGAGGTATCCCTCATGGCTGACCGGTATGCTGCCGCCCTCTTCCTTCGTGCGCAGGGTCACAAGCAGCAGCTTCTCCTTTAAGAGGACCCGCAGCTTTGCCAGGCAACGCACCACTGCCCCGGGGTCAGCGGCTGCATCAAACAGATCGACACGCCATTCCACACAATCGGCGCACAGTGTGGAAAACGCAGCGGCCTTTTCCAGGATCGCAGCTTCGGTGCGTTCTACAATGGGCAGAATGACTTTGGGGCGGCCTTCGCCGATACGGCAGCCACGGACAGGAACACAGGACATGGCGCTTCTCCTTTATATTAAAGTATAGCTATATCATACAGGATACGGGATGACTCCATGATACGTTCTGCCCGCCGCATTGTCAAGAAAGGAGCAAGCATTGTTTATAGGGAGAACAGAGGAATTTTATCCCCTGCAAAGAATTTGGAAAAAAGATGTCAAAAAGTGTTGACAGAAGGGCGGGGATGTGGTATTATACTTGAGCGCCAAGGGCCGCCGGAAAGAATGACTTCTGAAAGCGGCAGAAGCAAAGCGAAAGAACCAATATGGATACGTTGAAAAACGAACCACAAGTTCAGTAAAATCGAAAAGCTTCTGAAAAAAGTGCTTGACAAAAAATCACTTCTGTGGTAAAATAATCAAGTCGTCAGCCGCTAAGGCTGAGGCGCACAGGACCTTGAAAATTGAACAATATCGAAAAACTTGTAACGGAACCTATTTTCGTGTTGGAAAAACACGTTAAACAATTCCAAACAAAGTAATTCACACAGGACGCAAGCGATTGCGTGCTGAGCGAAGAAGATTTAACACTTTTTAAGTGATAAATATCATTTATAAAGAGTTTGATCCTGGCTCAGGACGAACGCTGGCGGCGCGCCTAACACATGCAAGTCGAACGAGCGAGAGAGAGCTTGCTTTCTCGAGCGAGTGGCGAACGGGTGAGTAACGCGTGAGGAACCTGCCTCAAAGAGGGGGACAACAGTTGGAAACGACTGCTAATACCGCATAAGCCCACAGGTCGGCATCGACCAGAGGGAAAAGGAGCAATCCGCTTTGAGATGGCCTCGCGTCCGATTAGCTAGTTGGTGAGGTAATGGCCCACCAAGGCAACGATCGGTAGCCGGACTGAGAGGTTGAACGGCCACATTGGGACTGAGACACGGCCCAGACTCCTACGGGAGGCAGCAGTGGGGAATATTGCACAATGGGGGAAACCCTGATGCAGCGACGCCGCGTGGAGGAAGAAGGTCTTCGGATTGTAAACTCCTGTTGTTGAGGAAGATAATGACGGTACTCAACAAGGAAGTGACGGCTAACTACGTGCCAGCAGCCGCGGTAAAACGTAGGTCACAAGCGTTGTCCGGAATTACTGGGTGTAAAGGGAGCGCAGGCGGGAAGACAAGTTGGAAGTGAAATCTATGGGCTCAACCCATAAACTGCTTTCAAAACTGTTTTTCTTGAGTAGTGCAGAGGTAGGCGGAATTCCCGGTGTAGCGGTGGAATGCGTAGATATCGGGAGGAACACCAGTGGCGAAGGCGGCCTACTGGGCACCAACTGACGCTGAGGCTCGAAAGTGTGGGTAGCAAACAGGATTAGATACCCTGGTAGTCCACACCGTAAACGATGATTACTAGGTGTTGGAGGATTGACCCCTTCAGTGCCGCAGTTAACACAATAAGTAATCCACCTGGGGAGTACGACCGCAAGGTTGAAACTCAAAGGAATTGACGGGGGCCCGCACAAGCAGTGGAGTATGTGGTTTAATTCGACGCAACGCGAAGAACCTTACCAAGTCTTGACATCCTGCGACGATGCTGGAAACAGTATTTTCCTTCGGGACGCAGAGACAGGTGGTGCATGGTTGTCGTCAGCTCGTGTCGTGAGATGTTGGGTTAAGTCCCGCAACGAGCGCAACCCTTACTGTCAGTTACTACGCAAGAGGACTCTGGCAGGACTGCCGTTGACAAAACGGAGGAAGGTGGGGATGACGTCAAATCATCATGCCCTTTATGACTTGGGCTACACACGTACTACAATGGCGTTAAACAAAGAGAAGCAAGACCGCGAGGTGGAGCAAAACTCAGAAACAACGTCCCAGTTCGGACTGCAGGCTGCAACTCGCCTGCACGAAGTCGGAATTGCTAGTAATCGTGGATCAGCATGCCACGGTGAATACGTTCCCGGGCCTTGTACACACCGCCCGTCACACCATGAGAGCCGGGGGGACCCGAAGTCGGTAGTCTAACCGCAAGGAGGACGCCGCCGAAGGTAAAACTGGTGATTGGGGTGAAGTCGTAACAAGGTAGCCGTAGGAGAACCTGCGGCTGGATCACCTCCTTTCTAAGGAGTCAGGCAGATGGAAGAACATCGAAGATGGTCGGCCATCTGGAACAGGTGACAGATACAAGCAGAGTAGATATTGTTCGATTTTGAGGGCCCTGAAAAGGACACTCAAAGACGTACCTTGAAAACTGAATAATAACTGCGAAACAAAGATTATAGTAAGTTCTTTTAAGAAATATTGCAATTTCAAAAGGAAGGGTAACATAATCTTCGTTGGCAAAAGAGAGAATCAAGAGGATACCAAATGTTCTGAAAGAACGTTTGAAAGGTCAAGCGAACAAGGGCGCAGGGCGAATGCCTTGGCACTGGGAGCCGATGAAAGACGTGATAAGCTGCGATAAGCTTCGGGGAGCTGCAAATAAGCATTGATCCGGAGATTTCTGAATGAGGAAACTCACCTGGGTTCATACTCAGGTACAATACACTGAAATTTAAAATAGGTGTATTGAGGGAACCGCCTGAACTGAAACATCTAAGTAGGGCGAGGAAGAGACATCAAACGAGATTCCGTAAGTAGTGGCGAGCGAACGCGGAAGAGGGCAAACCGAGAGTAGAAATACTTTCGGGGTACGGACTGCTTTTAAGACTCAATCTGTTAACCGAACGGCATGGGAAGGCCGGTCAGAGAGTGTGAGAACCACGTAGGTGAAAACGGAGAGAGCTGCGCAGGATCCAGAGTACGGCCAGACACGTGAAACCTGGTCGGAATACGGGGGGACCACCCTCCAACCCTAAATACTACCCAGTGACCGATAGCGTATAGTACTGTGAAGGAAAGGTGAAAAGCACCCCGGGAGGGGAGTGAAAAAGAACCTGAAACCCTGTGCCTACAAGCACCTAGAGCGCGTCAAAGCGTGATAGGGTACTTTTTGTAGAACGGTCCGGCGAGCGATTGTATGCAGCAAGGTTAAGGACTTAAGGTCTGGAGCCGAAGCGAAAGCGAGTTTGAAAAGGGCGTTAAGTTGCATATAATGGGCCCGAAACCGGGTGACCTACCCATGGTCAGGTTGAAGTGGAAGTAAAATTCCATGGAGGACCGAACCGACCTCCGTTGAAAAGGCGGCGGATGAACTGTGGGTAGCGGAGAAATTCCAATCGAACCCGGAGATAGCTGGTTCTCCCCGAAATAGTTTTAGGACTAGCCTCAAGTTAGATACCTGGAGGTAAAGCACTGAATAGCCTAGCGGCCGAGAGGTTAGCGAAGCTTATCAAACTCAGAATGCCAGAGTATTGATGCTTGGGAGTCAGACAGTGTCAGATAAATGTCATTGTCAAAAGGGAAACAGCCCAGATCTACAGCTAAGGTCCCAAAGTCAGGTTAAGTGGAAAACGATGTGAAGATACGCAGACAACCAGGATGTTGGCTCAGAAGCAGCCACTCATTCAAAGAGTGCGTAATAGCTCACTGGTCGAGCGTCTTTGCGCGGAGAATTTAACGGGGCTAAACCTGACACCGAAGCTTAGGCAATACAGAAATGTATTGGGTAGGGGAGCGTTGTATACGCGGAGAAACAGTAGCGCAAGCGGCTGTGGAGTGTATAGAAGTGAGAATGCCGGAATGAGTAGCGCGAATGCAGTGAGAATCTGCATGGCCGAAAGCCTCAGGTTTCTGGAGGAAGGTTCGTCCGCTCCAGGTTAGTCGGGAGCTAAGGTGAGGCCGGAAGGCGTAGCCGATGCACAGACGGTAGAGATTCCGTCACCACCAAAAGAGTTAAGCACAGGGACACATATGAAGTCTCAGAGCCGGGTGTTGGTTCCGGTAGAGATCGAGGGAAATTAGTACCGAAGTCTGAGATGGAAGATGGCGAGAAAAGCTGTGTGTATTTCTGAGGTGCCCGTACCGCAAACCGACACAGGTAGGTAGGAAGAAGATTCTAAGGCCAACGGGAGAAGGGTTGTTAAGGAACTCGGCAAATTGACCCCGTAACTTCGGGAGAAGGGGTGCTCCAGAGATGGAGCCGCAGAGAATCGGCCCAAGCAACTGTTTACCAAAAACACAGGTTTGTGCTAAATCGAAAGATGACGTATACGAGCTGACGCCTGCCCGGTGCTGGAAGGTTAAGAGGAGATGTGCAAGCATTGAATCGAAGCCCCAGTGAACGGCGGCCGTAACTATAACGGTCCTAAGGTAGCGAAATTCCTTGTCAGGTAAGTTCTGACCCGCATGAAAGGCGTAATGATTTGGGCACTGTCTCAACAGCCCGCCCGGCGAAATTGTAGTACCGGTGAAGATGCCGGTTACCCGCGACAAGACGGAAAGACCCCATGGAGCTTTACTGTAGCCTAATATTGGGTTTCGATGTTGCATGCACAGGATAGATGGGACTCTGGGAAACCAAGGCTTTGGCTTTGGCGGAGAGGCCGTTGGGATACCATCCTTGCGATATTGGAATTCTAACCTGCGGCTCTGAATCGAGTCGGGGGACATTGTTAGGTGGGCAGTTTGACTGGGGCGGTCGCCTCCTAAAGAGTAACGGAGGCGTTCAAAGGTTCGCTCAGCTTGAACGGAAATCAAGCAAAAGAGTGCAAACGCAGAAGCGAGCCTAACTGCGAGACTGACGGGTCGAGCAGTAACGAAAGTTGGAGTTAGTGATCCGGTGGTATGTGAGTGGAAATGCCATCGCTCAACGGATAAAAGTTACCCTGGGGATAACAGGCTGATCTCCCCCAAGAGTCCACATCGACGGGGAGGTTTGGCACCTCGATGTCGGCTCATCGCATCCTGGGGCTGTATTCGGTCCCAAGGGTTTGGCTGTTCGCCAATTAAAGCGGTACGCGAGCTGGGTTCAGAACGTCGTGAGACAGTTCGGTCCCTATCTGTCGTGGGCGCAGGATATTTGATGGGAGCTGTCCCTAGTACGAGAGGACCGGGACGGACGTACCTCTGGCGCACCAGTTGTTCCGCCAGGAGCATAGCTGGGCAACTACGTACGGATCGGATAAACGCTGAAAGCATCTAAGCGTGAAGCCGACCCAAAGATAAGATATCCCACTGATTCAATCAGGTAAGATCCCTTGTAGACTACGAGGTTGATAGGCACGATGTGTAAGTGGAGCGATCCATTCAGCAAGTGTGTACTAATAGATCGAGGGCTTGACCACAATTCGCTTGAATTCTCAAGTCAATGACAAAATGTTAGCAGTGATTATTCAGTTTTGAAGGCACGTCCTTCATCGCAAGACAGCATAGAGAGTCTTGGAAAACAGCATCTGTTGCGAAACGCAATCCAGCTGTTGTTGCCAACGATTTTAAAAGCTGGATTGCAGTAAAAACACTGGACAAAGTAGAGCAGAAATGTTATACTGAACCAGTCATATTGGTCGGTGACGATGACGGTGAGGTTCCACCTGTTCCCATTCCGAACACAGAAGTTAAGCTCACTCGTGCCCAAGATAGTTCGCTGGAAACGGCGCGTGAAAATAGGTAGTCGCCGACTTAAATGAAACCCCTGAGGAAGAAATTCCTTGGGGGTTTGTTTTTGTTGTGCGTGTGCCTTTCCGTTAAAATAGCCTGAAAAAATCCCATGAATTTGTGAGTATCTACAAACCTCGCCCAGACCTCTTGATTTTTTATAGGGGGGGGTATGATAAGGTACGAAAAGCACCTTGTCAGCAAAACAGAAAGATCAGCAAACCAGTCGGAAGGCTGTGACGCAAGGCGGAAGGCCCAGTATGGGCCGTCAGCTGCACTTTGCTCTGTGCAACCCTCTTCGACTATGCGGAAATGTGCCAGCGCCCCCAAAGGGCAGCCGGTGCGGGGTTATGGAGAAGTGTATGGGAGTAGCTTTTCCGGGAACCACGATCGCCTTGCCCTTGAGAAGCGGCAGACTAAAGCATAGATAGAGAGGGCAAGCACTCCCTAAAGTACAAAACGCAAAGCGTTGTACCAGCCATTTGGCTGGTGCGGCGCTTTTCCTTTTTGTCCAGGCGCTTTCCATAGAGAAACTGGGAGTATGTATGACTGACAAAGGAGGATTTTTATGAAAAAACGGCTCATCAGCCTCTTACTGGCGTTCAGTATGATGCTGACATTCCTGCCTGCGGGGGCAGTGTCGGCATTTGCGGAGGAGAACATTGATTCGAGCAAGGGAACATTGATTCCAAATAACTTCACCGGTAGTGTGTACACCATTGCGGAAGATAATACAACCTATCAGATGAGAGGAGATTATAACTTCCCTATCGAAATCACTGCTAAAGGCGTAACAATCAATATCGTCGGAAATATTACTTATGGATTTGACAGTTACCATGATGAGAGCTGGGGCTTTTCCTATTTGATTGGTGTGAAATCTACAGGTGGCGTAACAATCAATAATTATGCTAACTATAACGTCACTACGAGCAAGAGCGACTATGGTTTTGTGGCAACATGGGGAAACGGAACAGCTGCTGGAAGTGCCATTATCAATGGTGGACGCTATACTACACTTAACCAAGAACCGTTTTGGAACAGTCAGGGTGAGATGACGCTGACTAATGTTACTGCGGAATGCCAGAATGACCTTGCAGTAACAAACCGTGCGGGAACGATGATTATTGACGGAGGAAGCTACAAAAGTATCAATAGTACGGCAATCTATAATAACAGAGGCGGAGAGATGACCATTAAGGGGAAGCCTGAAGTGGTAGCGCAGAATGGTGTGGCTCTCTGTAGCGCAAGTGGTGTTGTAACAGTTGAAGGTGGTAGCTTCAGTGGTGGCAATGGAAGCTACTCCGACACGTACTGGACGAGTGCAGAGTCTGCAGTTTGCAACTGGAAAAACAGTAAGATGACGATTACAGGTGGCACTTTTACAGGAACAGATCCTGCAGATGCAATTGTGAATAATGGAGAAATGCACATTGCGAATGCAACGGTTGATGCTAAGAATGGAAGTGCGCTGAAAAATCAATATTTGAGCGGTGGAAAGTATTCGGCAAGTACGGAAATTATTAGTGGAACATTTAAAGATAGCGCTAAGGGTATCGATCTGCAGAGCGGCAGTGTTGTCCTGAAGAATGCAGAATTCAGCGGCAATAGAGCGGATATCTATCTGAACACTGGCAAGCAGATCACGATTGAAGAGACTTTCAATCACAATGCCACCGTTGCCTGCGCTGACCCCGGCGATGGCCGTCAGCTGACGACAGCCACCACGGGAGAGTATCCGAAGAATCTGAACCTGACGAGTGCGAATGAGGATTATCTGGTAGGCTACAAAAAGACCGCGGATGGCAAGGAATATCGCTGCCTTTCCAAGAAAGTCGGCGTGACCATCAACGGTCTGAAGGGTGAGATCAAAGCAGAAGACCCGGCAGAGTTTACCGTGACCCTTACCCATGAGAACAGCACCGGTACCGGTATCCTGACCTTTGGCGACAAGAACAGCGAGATCGAGTATAAGGACAAAAACGGCGAGTACAAGCCCATGCCGGAAGGCGGCCTGCCCATTGATCTGGGCGATGTAAAGGAACCATATGCGTTCCACATTACCCCCAAAAATGCCGGCGAGCAGACGCTGACCGCAGCTGTGGTGCGGGATGCTGTAAAGCTGGGCACGGCGGAAGAGGGCTTTACTGTTACAGGTCGTGTCCACACCGCTGTGACCATTGAGGGCCTGGAGAACGCCGTCATCAAGGAAGGCGAAAGCAAGGACTTTACCGTAAAGGTTACCCCCAATGATGATGCCAAGCTGGGTGAGGCATTCATCGACTTTGGCGATAAGAACAGCGAAATCGAGTATCTGGATGACAACGGCGCGTATCAGCCCATGCCGGAAGGCGGCCTGCCCATTGATCTGAGCGATGTAAAAGAACAATATGCGTTCCGCATTGCTCCCAAGGAGACCGGCAAGCAGACCCTGACCGCTGCTGTCAAGAAGGGTGAGAATGAGCTGGCAAAGGACGAAAAGGACTTTGTTGGGTCTGAAATGCCCATCCTGACTTTGAAGGACGGCGTTATCACCAGCGTAACAGTGCCCGGCAAGAATGGTGCTGACCCCGAGGATATCACCGAGATCGTTAAAAAGAATGCCAACGAGGACGGTTCCTTTCATGTCCCCGAGGGTGCAACGGTGAGTGTTGCATTTGATAAGGATGCTTTTGCAGACAGCGGTCTGAAATTTGGCCACTGGGATATCACCGGCCTGGATGATCCGAACGCTTATCAGGATAAGGAAAGCTTTGCCTTTGAGATGCCTGCAAAGGCCGTGACCCTGAAAGCCATGACACAGGATGCATCCATTGAAGATGACGAGCCCGATATCGTTGGCCCCATCGTGATCGGCACTACTGTTGTTGTCGGCGGTGCAGTGCTGGGCTATCAGGCCTATTCTCTGGGCGCTGAATTTGCAGGCAAGCTGATGGCTCTGCCCTACTTCCCCAGCAACCGCAGCGCCCTTGCCATGATGCTGTGGGAGGATGCAGGCAAACCCATGCCCGAATCCGAACTGCTCTACCCCGATGTAGGGCAGGAAGAGCGGGATATGGACCTGCAGCACGCCGCCCGCTGGGCCATGGAAAACGAGCTTATCCCTGACCTGAACGATGAGGGCACGGCTCCGGAAGAGATGAAATTCTATCCCGACAACGCCGTAAGCAAGATCGATGTGCTGAATGCATGGCAGAAAGCACAGGAGCTCAAGCAGAATGCCTGAGCAGCCCTAAACCAACCCCCACTTGGCCTGTAAACCGCAATGCGGGCTGAGTGTTCCAAAATTCCCAAAGTACAGAAGCGCTTCATCCTCTCCCGGATGAGGCGCTTCTGTGCTTTCCGGAACTTTTTTTCCCGGCACCCCTTGCATCCCGCCCGCCGGTGCGGTATGCTTAACCAATAGAGCATTGCAGAGGGAGGGAGACCCCGGATGGACATGGAAGAGATCCGCTACCTGTTGGGCGGCACGGTATTCGCGCGGGCCAAGGCCTACACGGACCGGATACAGGATCTGAACTGCGAAGTGGCCGGGAACGGCGTGCGCCACCTGAGCGCCGACGTGCGCGGCGGCGGGCGGAGCCTGTACCAGACCCAGGTCTGGCTGCGGGAAAACGGCAGCTTTGTCAGCGCCAGCTGCTCCTGCCCTTACAACGAAAACGGCGAGGGGCCCTGCTGCAAGCACATCGGCGCGCTGCTGATGTGGGACAGCGAGAGTCAGGGCCTTTCCGGCAGAGCGCCGCAGAAGCCCTCGGAGAGCCCGGAGAGCATCCCGGGCGTGGTGCGGGGCACGGCCAACCTGCAAACGCCCCAGCCTGAGGAGCCGCCCCGCAGGGACAGCTATGCCTCCAGCCTGGAAATGCTGTTCGGCAAGAAGTGGCGGGGCGAGGAACCGGAATCTGACTACGAGGCACGGCGGCTGCTCCGGGCCTATCAGGAGGGAGCACTGGCCGAGGTGGACGGCGTGACCGGCCACGCAGAGCTGCGCCCCCATTCCGCAGAGCTGGAGCCGGAGCTGACCCTGCTGCCCGGGGAGCTGCCCTGGCTGCGGCTGCGCATCTCGGCAGACGGCGGGCGGCAGTATGTGGTAAAGAGCATCCCGGACCTGCTGCGGGCCGTGGAGAAGCACGGTTTCATCAGTTACGGCAAGGCGCTGGAATTCCAGCACAGCTGGGAGGCCTTTGCCCCGGAGGCACAGCAGCTGCTCCGCCTGCTGCGGCGGCAGCTCAGCGCAAAGGAAGGAGCCGAGGCGGCCCTGCGCAGCTACGGCAATGCGCCCCGCAGCGGGCCTGCCGGGGGCATCCCGCTGAACGGCGAGATCTTTGACGGTCTGGTGGCCCTCTATGCCCCCACCGGCAATCTGGGCGGCTACACCCTCAAGACCGGCATCCCGGCCCTGACCATGCGGGTGGAAAAGCGCCGGGGCGGCGTGGAGGTGTCCGTGACCCCCGCGTTGGGGTGGAAAACGGGTTTAGACAACGACTATTTATACAGTGAGGATACGATCTGGCAGCTGGACCGGGCCGAAAGCGCCCGGATGCGGCCCGCCCTTGAGGCACTGTGCGGCAAGAGCCTGTTCTTTACCACCGGGGATGCCACCGCCTTTTGCAGCTACGTCCTGCCGGAGCTGGGCAGCAGGGTGACCATTGAGGACCCCGAACGCCTGCTGCTGAATCAGATCCCGCTGGAGCCGGTGGTGCAGTTTTACCTTGACGCGCCCACGCGGGAAACGGTGCGGGCGCACCTTGAATTTTTGTACGGCGAGGACCGCGTCACGCCGGAGGAACCGGGGCCTGCCGGTCTGCTGCGGGATGCCCGCGCCGAACAGCGGGCCGGGCGGCTGCTGGGGCGGTACCTGGAGCCGGGGCCAGACACCATGGGCAACGGCCTTGCCGCCCACTACGATGCCTATGAGGAGGATGCAGTCTACCGCTTCCTCGATGAGGGCATCCCGGCCCTGCTGGCTGAGGGCGAGGTCTACCTGACCGATGCTTTCCGCAGTATGCAGGCCGCACCGCCGAAGATCTCGGTGGGGGTGTCGGTGCACGGCAGCGTGCTCGACCTGGAGGTGGACACGGGGGAGTTCCCGGTGGGGGAGCTGAAAGCCCTGCTGAAATCGCTCCACCAGAAAAAGCGCTACCATCGCCTGCGCGATGGCCGTCTGCTCCGGCTGGACGATTCCATGGAGGTGCTGGACGAGCTGAACGAGACGCTGGAGCTTTCCGGGGCCAAACTGGGCCAGGCCCACGCCCGGCTGCCCCTGTACCGGGCCCCCAGTCTGGACTGGGCGCTTTCGGGGCAGAACGGCATCCGCTTCAACCGGGACGATGCCTTCCGCCAGCTCAGCCGGAGCTTCCATGCAATAAAGGACAGCGAGTATACACCGCCTGCGTCTCTACAAAAAGTTTTGCGCAAATACCAGCGGGACGGCTACCGCTGGCTCCGCACGCTGGATGGCTACGGCATGGGCGGCATCCTTGCGGATGATATGGGTCTGGGCAAGACGGTGCAGGTGCTCAGCTACCTGCTGGCCCTCCGGGAGCAGGGCGGGAATCCCCTGCCCAGCCTCATCGTCTGCCCGGCCTCGCTGGTGCTGAACTGGGCCGAGGAATGCCAAAAGTTCACGCCGGAGCTGAACTGCGTTGTGGTGGACGGGGATGCCGCCCACCGGGCCCAGCTGGCCGAGCAGTGGGACGGGGCCGATGTGGTGGTGACCAGCTACGACCTGCTCCGCCGCGACGAGACCCTGTACGAGAGCCAGAAATTCTACGCCTGCATCCTGGACGAGGCCCAGGCCATCAAGAACCACACCACCCAGAAATACAAGGCGGTGTGCGGGGTGAACAGCCGTGTCCGCTTTGCGCTGACCGGCACCCCCGTGGAGAACCGCCTGGGTGAGCTGTGGAGCATCTTCTCCTTCCTGATGCCGGGCTACCTGCCGCCCTACAAGAGCTTCTGCAGCCGGTTTGAAAAGCCCATCACGCAGGAAAACGACCCGGCGGCGGTGCGGCGGCTGAACCAGCTCACCGGGCCGTTCATCCTGCGCCGGATGAAGTCCGAGGTGCTGAAGGAGCTGCCCCCCAAAACAGAGAACGTCTACCGCATCGAGCTGGAGGAGGAGCAGCGCAAGCTCTACCTTGCCGCCGTGGTGGATGCCCGGGAGAAGCTGCGGGCCGCCAAGCCCGAGGACAAGATGGCGGTGTTCGCCGTCCTCATGCGGCTGCGGGAAATCTGCTGCGACCCCCGGCTCATTGCCGACAACTGGACAGGCGGCAGCGCCAAGCTGGATGCCTGCATCGAGCTGGTCACCAGTGCTGTGGAGAGCGGGCACCGCATCCTGCTGTTCAGCCAGTTCACCTCCATGCTGGAGCTGCTGGCCAAGCGGCTGGACGCGGAGGGCGTGAGCCACTTCACCCTGCAGGGCTCCACCCCCAAACCGGTGCGTGCCGAGCTGGTGCGCCGCTTTAACGGCGGTGAGGCCAGCGTGTTCCTGATCTCCCTGCGGGCAGGCGGCACCGGCCTGAACCTGACCGCCGCCGATATCGTCATCCACTACGACCCGTGGTGGAACGTGGCGGCTCAGAATCAGGCCACCGACCGTGCCTACCGCATCGGCCAGCAGAACCCGGTGCAGGTGTACAAGCTCATCACCCAGGACACCATTGAGGAAAAGATCGTGGAGCTGCAGCAGGCCAAGCAGGATCTGGCCGAGACCGTCACCGGCAGCGCGGATGGTGCCATCCTGCGCATGAAGCCGGAGGAGCTGCTGAATTTGTTGGAGGGAACCGAATGATGCAATACGCCATATTTGCCCGTCCTGTCGTAACCATTTACGACCTGCCCCAGACCACCAAACAGAGCGAGGCGGGCCTTGTTTCCACCATCGGGGACGAGGGACTGTACGGTCAGGCCTGTCAGGTGCGCACCGTCCCCGGCGGCGTGACTGCCGAGGGAGTGCCCCTCTCCCCGGAGGTGGCCGAGGTGGTCACCTTTTACGGCTACCACGGCTTTGTCCGGCGGGATGCGCTGAAATTTGTCAGCGAGGATGCGCTGCGGGCCTACCTGCCCCAGCCGCTGGTGCTGGTGGGCCGTGCCACCGATGTGCTCAGCCTGCCCAAGGTGCAGGGGGTGCGGATGCTGGAGCTGGAGCGGGGCTGCCTGCTCCGCCGCCTGCTCGAACCGCCCGAGGAAGCCGAGGCCCACACCGGCTGGGCCAAGGTGGCCCTGCTGGATGGCCGCACCGGCTATGTCCGGGACGTGGCGCTGGAACCGGTGCGGTTTGAGATGACCGCCGTGTTCTCCCAGCGGGAGGGGCTGGCCTTTGATGACGCGCTGGCCGAGGCCCGGAACGTCACCGCCGGAGAGCTGGTGCCGCAGGCACTGCAGGCGTGGTACGACGGCAGCGAGGAAGCGTTCCGGGATGCTGTCTGCGCGCAGGCGAAAAAGTATCTGGGCACCGAGTACCGCTGGGGCGGCAAATCGGGCCGGGGCATTGATTGTTCCGGCCTTGTCAGCAGCGCCTATATGCAGTGCGGCGTGCTCATCTACCGGGATGCCAGGATCGTGGAGGGCTGGCCCATGCACCAGATCCCCTTTGCAGACAAAAAGCGGGGCGATGCCCTCTATTTCCCCGGCCATATCGCCCTTTACCTTGGCGAGGGCCGCTACATCCACTCCACCGGCGCGTCCGCCAGCGGCGGCGTGGTCATCAACAGCCTTGACCCCAACGACCCGCTGTACCGGGAAGATCTGGTCAAGAGCCTGTATGCGGTGGGGAGTGTTTTCTGAAGGTGAAACCCCACCGTCATTGCTTCGCAATGCCACCGCCCCTAGTAGGGGCGGCCTTGGCAAAAAGGAAAGGCTTTCCGCCATGCCAAGGGCCCCACTATTAGGGGGGCTGGCACGCGAAGCGTGACTGGGGGGTTAACCCTGCCAGCTGCTGCGAAGGGGCAGCATCCCGGAGAGGCTTGACATAGAAGCTGTTAAGAAAGGACATGAACGATGAAAGTTTTTGATCTACATTGTGACACCCTGAGCGAGCTGCGGCGCGCGGAGATGCGGGGCGACGGGCAGACCTTTGCCCACAACAACGGCCACATCGATCTGGAAAAGCTGGAGAAGGGCGACTACATGCTCCAGTGCTTTGCCGCCTTTGTGAATCTGGCCGACCCCACCCCGGGCGCGGACCCGCTGGTGACGGCGCTGGAAGAGATCGACGTGTTCAAGCGGATGATGGAGCAGTATTTCGACAGGATCGCCCCTGTCTACCGCCCCGAGGATATCCGCAAAAACGCCGAGGCGGGCAAGATCAGCGGAATGCTGACCATTGAGGAGGCCGGCTGCTGCAAGGGCAGTCTGGGCGTGCTGCGCCGGATGTACGAGCTGGGCGTGCGGATGATGACCCTGACCTGGAACCACGAAAACGAGCTGGCCAGCCCCAACGTGGTGCCCGGCAACGGCCCCATCTGGCCCTGTATGCCCAACACCGAGACCGGCCTGAAGGAGAAGGGCTTCGAGTTCCTGGCCGAGATGGAGCGCCTGCACATCATTGCCGATGTGAGCCATCTGTCCGATAAGGGCTTCTGGGACATTGCGGAGCACAGCACCCGCCCCTTTGCGGCCAGCCACTCCAACTGCCGCGCCCTGGCCCCTCACTGCCGCAACCTGACCGATGAGATGATCCGGGTCATGGCGGAAAAAGGCGGTCTGGTGGGCCTGAACTACTGCGCGGGCTTTCTGGATGACCAGCCCAGCCCCGACCTGTGCCGCAGCACCACGGCCCTGATGGCCAAACACGCCGCCCATTTCAAGCAGGTGGGCGGCATTGAAATCATCGGTCTGGGCAGTGACTTTGACGGCATCGGCGGCAAGCTGGAACTGAGCGACTGCTCCAAAATGCCCCTGCTGGCCGATGCCCTGCGGAAAGAGGGCTTCACCGAGGATGAGGTGGAAGCCATCTTCTTCCGCAACGCACAGCGTTTCTTTGAAAACAACCTGTAATCACCGTTGGTATCTCAGAATTTGTTGATTTTGTTGATTTTGTTGTAGTTGAGAGAACACATGCAACAAAAACAACAGAATCAACAAAAATAATGTCTTAACGGTAAGGATAAAGTATAACGGAAAGTATAGAAAAGTTGAGGGATTCCAGATGGATCAGAATATGACATTGGAAAAGCGCATTGCCGCCGAGCTCTATTCCTATCAGGGCAGGATGAGCGTTTTTGTGGATGACCTGCGCGGCAGCACGGTGGAGATCGGTGCCGACGAGGAGTTCGAGACGGCCTCCACCATCAAGGCGTTCATTCTGGCGGTGCTGTATCTGCAGGCCAGCCGGGGCAGGGCTGACCTGGAGGAGGAGATCACCTACGAGGCCAGCCAGTTCGTGGACGGCTCCGGGATGCTCCGGGCCTTGGGCGTGGGGGCAAAGCTCAAGGTGAAGGACACCGCCACCATGATGATCATCTGCTCGGACAACATCGCCACCAATATGATCATCGATTACCTGGGGCTGGACACCATCAATGCCTGCATCCGGGAATTGGGCTTTGGGCACACCGTTCTGCACAACCCCCTCCACTTTGACCGCTACGACAAGCTGGGCACCACCACGCCCCGGGACTACGCCGCCCTGTTTGCGCAGGTGGCAAAGGGCACGCTGGTCAGCAAAGAAGCCAGCGCCGCCATGCTGGGCATTTTCCGCCAGCAGCACTACAACACCATGCTGACCCACGATTTCCCCCAGTTCTATCTGGACTGCGAGGAGACCGGCGAGCCGGAGCTTATCTGGGTGGCCAGCAAGAGCGGCAGCATGAACGCCTGCCGCAACGACGGCGGCATCATCCACACCCCCTACGGCGAGTATGTGATCGTTCTGATGAACAAGGAGTTCCATGACATCATCGAGTACAACGACCACCCTGCCATGGTCTATGGTGCCCGGGTGTCCCGGATGATCCTGGATCAGATCCTGGCCTGCGAGGGAAAGCTGTATCTGAAGTAAACGAAAGAGTAGGAAAGTAGAACGAATGGAAATTACATTATCATTGCCAATGCTGCTGTTTCTGATGCTGATGACCGGGTTTGCGGGTTTTGTGGACTCGGCGGCGGGCGGCGGCGGCCTGATCAGCCTGCCCGCCTACCTGTTTGCGGGCCTGCCGGTGCATTACACCTACGGCACCAATAAATTCAGCGCGGCCTGCGGCACCACCTTTGCCACGGCGCAGTTCTTCCAGAAGGGAGCCATGAACATCCGGGTCGGCCTGCTGGCGGCTGTGGGCAGCTTTGTGGGCAGCGCACTGGGCTCCCACATCGTGCTCCTGCTCAGCGATCAGGTGCTGCGCACCATGATGCTCATCATCCTGCCGGTGGCGGCGGTGCTCATCCTCTGGCGGCGGGACCTGCCCGACGAGAACCGGGACGACGGCACCCTGAACGCCAAAAAGGCGGTGCTGGCCCTTGCCATCGGGCTGGGCATCGGCCTATACGACGGCATCTTTGGCCCGGGCACCGGCACCTTTGCCATCATTGCCTTTACCACCCTGATGGGCTTTGACCTGCGCACGGCGGGCGGCAACGCCAAGGTGCTCAACCTTGCCAGCAACTACGCCAGCCTGGTAACGTATCTTTCCAGCGGGCTGGTGGTGTTCTCCATCGGCATCCCCTGTGCCATCAGCGGCATTGTGGGCAACCTGCTGGGCTCCCACTTCGCCCTCAAGAAGGGCGCAAAGTTCATCCGCCCCATGATGCTTGTGGTGCTGGTGCTCCTGCTGGGCAAGATCGTTTCGGACGCGGTGCTGTAATGAACGGATCTTCGGCAAAAAACAATTGACGTTTGCAGGAGAATGGACTATAATAGGGCCAGAGGACCGCAGAAAAAAACGAGCGCTGAGGATGATGTTATGAAGATCCGCTACTCGAAGAACGCCATGAAGTTCCTGAATAAGCTGGACAAAAGGTCCGTGCTTCGCATCGTTGCAGGCATTGAGGGGCTGACCCTGAAACCGCCAGCAGGTGATATCAAGGTGATGCAGGGACTGAAGGATGGAACAATGCGGCTTCGGGTCGGAAGCTGGCGCGTGCTTTACCGGTACGGAGAGGAAAACGCGCTGGAGATTCTATTGGTGCTGGATATCGGGAATCGTGGCGATATCTATAAATAAGGAGGTGGCAGGATGTCTGAAATTGCAATGAATGCAGCACACATGATCGATATGCTGCCGGACCCGGACAAGAACCTTGCCTACGAGCTGATCAAAAAGCTGGTACTGGCATGGGACCCGGATTTCACCAAGCTGACCACAGAGGAAGCAAAGCAGCTGGAGGAAGCGAAGGACAGCGGCTTTGTAGATGCCGAAGAGATCGACTGGTCGAAGATCGGACACGAATGAACCAACAAAAAAGAGGAACTGCCGGGAAAGCAGTTCCTCTTTTTGATTGGGTAAGATCAGAAGGTGAAGCCCTCATCGAGGAAGGCCAGGCCGAACGCGCCGGGGCCGGCGTGGGTGCCGATGACACAGCCAATCTGGCGCACAAGAGCCTCGTTCCGGCCCAGATTCTCCTGCAGGTAGGTCTGGATGGGCTGCACCTCGCGGGGGGCGAGGGTGTAACCGGCCAGCGCGTCGGCGCAGGTGCTGATGCCGCCCAGCTCCTCGATCTTCTTGAACAGGGCAACGTAAGCGCCGGGCAGGCCCCGGGCCTTGCCCGCCATAACGACCTTGCCCTCCTTGATGGTGATGAGGGGTTTGATGCCCAGCATCCCACCGGCCACGGCCACGGCGGCGGGCAGGCGGCCGCCCTTGCGCAGATACTTCAGGTCGTCGATGACAGCCACCAGATGCAGATGCTCCTTGGCGTGCTCAAGGGTGGCGGCGATCTGCCCGGCAGTCTTTCCGGCATCCCGCAGCTGAACAGCCAGCCGCACCAGCAGGCTCTCGCCCAGGCAGACGTTCTCGGAATCCACAAAGAGGACATTGTCCACATTGGCCATGTCTGCGGCCAGCCGGGCGCACTGGCAGGTGCCGGACAGCTCATGGGAGAGGAAGATGCCCACCACTTCGTCCCCGGCGGCAGCCGCCTCAAGGAAGAAGCGCTGGAACAGCTCGGGGCTGGGCTGGCTGGTGGTGGGCAGCTTGTGGCAGCGGGCCATCACGCCGTAATACACGGTGGGGGTCATGTCCACGCCGTCCCGGAGCACGGTGCCGTCCTCCAGGGTGACGTTCAGGGGGATGACAGTCACGCCCAGCTGCTCGGCTTCAGCGGGCAGGATGTCGGATGCGGAATCGGTAAGAATGCGGATCATAGTAATACCTCCAACGGGGCCAAGAACGGATAACCCGACCAAATCAATCAAAAAGTCGTATAGGAATATACCAGAGACGACGGGAAATGTCAATTGTTTGAATCAATATTTCTTCGTATTTTCGCAATTCCGCTCCGTTTTCTTGCACAAACGGGCCGGAACATGATACAATGAACATCAGGCATTGCGGGGCGGTGCGCTGTGCGCCCGAAGCGGCGGGACAGCGCGGCCCCAAACGGAGAGGGGACGGAGAAGATGTCAGAACAGAACCGCCGCCTGCGGGCGGCAGGCATCGCGGCACTGGCCTGGGCCGGGCTGGCGGCAGTCTGGTGTGTGCTGGTTCCCGGCGGGGCGGCAGAGCTGCCGCAGGGCGTGCCCGGTACACTGCGCAGCCTGCTGGTGCTGCCGCTGGCCGAGGAGCTGGTGTTCCGGGGGGCGCTGCTGCGCCTGCTGCGGCCGCTGGGGGAGCACCCGGCAAACCTCTGCCAGGCTGTGCTCTTTGCGGCCCTGCACGGAACGCTGACCGAAAAGTGCTATGCGCTGGGCATGGGGCTCATTTTCGGGTGGGCCGCAGAGCAGACCGAAAGTCCTGCACCCGGGGTGGTGCTGCATATCCTGAACAATGGGCTGGTGCTGGCCCGGGCGCTGGCAGAAAGGGGAATGGGATGACCGACTATGAGCTGATGGGCGCGGCGCTGGAGGAGGCCGCACGGGCCGCCGCGCTGGGCGAGGTGCCCGTGGGCGCGGTGGTGGCCCGGAACGGCGAGATCATCGCTGCTGCCCACAACACCCGCGAGACCGAGAAAAACGCCCTCCACCACGCCGAGCTGCTGGCCATTGATGCGGCCTGCAAAAAGCTGGGCGGCTGGCGGCTGTGGCAGTGTGAGCTGTTCGTTACGCTGGAGCCCTGCCCCATGTGCAGCGGCGGCATCATCAACAGCCGGATCAGGCGGGTGGTGTACGGCGCGGCGGATACCAAGGCCGGGTGCTGCGGCAGCGTGACCGACCTGTTCGCCCTGCCCTTCAACCACCATCCGGTGGTGGAACGCGGCCTGCGGGCGGAGGAGGCGCAGGCGCTGCTGCAGGCGTTTTTCCTCCGGCTGCGGGAGCAGCGGGCCGCAAAGCCCCGCTGGAAACCGCCCGTGACCCCCTGAGAACGTGAAAAAAAGTGGGAACTGCGTGAAAAGACGGCGGTTCCCACTTTCTTTTTTCGCCGAATTGTGTTATATTATTTAATGGTAACTTGTCGAAACCACTCGCACAGACCAGCGGGCTCGCCGCAGGACCGGCCTTGACCGGAAAGAGGAGCAGAGCGCAGCCCATGGGTGCGGTGGAGGGCGGGACCTTCCTGCCTGCGGGATTTTTTGCAGGCAGAGAACAAACGGCAGGAGGGCTGACTCTTGTACGATGATGAATTTGAATTGACCTTTGACCTGAGCGATGAGGACAAGGCATCCCGGGCCCCTGCGCCGGAACAGGAGCCGGTGCAGGAAGCTGCGCCGGAACCGGCCGCGGAAACAGAACCGCTGGTGGAGCCTGTGCCGGAACCGGCAGTCCCTGCGGCCAACGGGCGCTGCGTGCTGATCTCGGGCGGCGACCGGGGCATCGGAGCCGCGGCGGCCCGCGCTTTCTGGCAGGCGGGCTACCGGGTGGCGGTGCTCTACCACACCCACGCCGAGGAGGCGGCGGCGCTGGAAAAGGCGCTGCCGGGCCTGCTGGCGGTCCAGTGCGACGTGGCCTCCCGCGCCAGCTGTGAGGTGGCGTTCCACACCGTGGAGCAGGCCGTGGGCCATGTGGATGTGCTGGTGAGCAACGCGGGCATTGCCCAGCAGAAGCTGTTCACCGATATCACCCCGGAGGAGTGGAAGCACATGCTGGACGTGAACCTGAGCGGCGCGTTCCACCTGTGCCAGCTGGCTCTGCCGGGCATGATCCGCCGCAAGGCGGGCCGCATCCTGACCGTGAGCAGCATGTGGGGCCAGACCGGCGGCAGCTGCGAGGTGCATTACTCCGCTGCTAAGGCGGGCCTGATCGGCCTGACCAAGGCCCTTGCCAAAGAGGAGGGGCCCAGCGGCATCACCGTGAACTGCGTAGCCCCGGGTGTCATCGACACCGATATGATGGCTGCCTTTACGGCAGAGGATAAGGCTGCACTGGCCGAGGAGACCCCCGTGGGCCGCCTGGGCAGCGCGGACGAGGTGGCGCAGCTGCTGGTGTTCCTGGCAGGCGAAAGCGCCGGTTACATCACCGGGCAGGTGTTTGGTGTGAACGGCGGCCTGGTGATTTGAACCATCCCGCAGCGGCAAAACTTATGATACGATATCACTTACGGCGCAGCCAGCGCCGCGGTGAAAAGGAGAGAGCGAAATGGGCATGACTTTGAAGGAACTGTTGACGAAGGGCGAAGGCACCCTGACGGCGGGCGAGGCCAAGACACTGGCTTCCCAGTGCCGGATGGATGTGGAAACGCTTTACACGCTTCTGGAGGAGCGCGGCATCAAAATTCTGGATGACGAGGCCGACGGTGACACCAGCCTGGATGTGGAAGGCATCATGGCAGAGGTGGAAAGTGCCGAGGCAAACAGCGATGAGCTGGGCCTGGGCGATGAAAATGAGGACGACCCGGCAGAGGAGAACCCCGCAGACCTGAAGGCTGCCATGGATGAGCTGCTGGATGACCCTGTGAAGAACTACCTCAAGCAGATCGGCCAGATCCCGCTGCTGAGCGCGGAGCAGGAAGTGGACCTGAGCAAGCGCATCCACGCCGGTGCCGAGGCTGCCCACATCCTTCAGGCCGACCGCCAGAAGTACGGCGCGCCTGAGTACATCAAAAAGAACAGCGCCCGCTTCTCGTTCGAGGAGGATGAGAACAGCCGGAGCTATACCGAGGATCTGGACGAGGACGGCAACACCAAGTCCAGCGAGGACGACGAGGAAAAGGCTGCCGAAGAAGAAGCCATGGAGGCCGTGGAGAACGGCCCCCTGACGGAGGAGCGCCGCCAGGAGCTGCTCAAGATCCGCCGTGACGGCCTGAACGCCCGCCGCAGCCTGAGCGAGGCCAACCTGCGTCTGGTGGTCTCCATCGCCAAGAAGCATGTCGGCCACAACCTGGCGTTCCTGGACCTGATCCAGGAGGGCAACATCGGCCTGATCAAGGCCGCCGAGAAGTTTGACTGTGACCGTGGCTTCCGCTTCTCCACCTACGCCACCTGGTGGATCCGTCAGGCCATCACCCGTGCCATTGCGGATCAGGCCCGCACCATCCGCATCCCGGTGCACATGGTCGAGACCATCAACCGGATGCGTCAGGCCACCAACCAGCTGGTCTACCAGAACGGCCACGAGCCCACCCCCGAGGAGCTGGCAAAGGCCATGGATATGAGCGTGGAGCGCGTGCGGGAGATCCAGCGCATGGCGCAGGAACCCGCCAGCCTGGAAAGCCCCGTGGGCGAGGAAGAAGATTCCTCCCTGGGCGATTTCGTGGCCGACGAGAACGCCGAGGCCCCCGGCAAGGCAGCAGACCGCGCCATGGTGGCCCAGCAGATCAATCAGGCCCTCAAGAGCCTGACCCCCCGTGAGGAAAAGGTCATCCGCCTGCGCTTTGGTCTGGACGATGGCCGCCCCCGCACGCTGGAGGAGGTGGGCCGCGACTTCGGTGTCACCCGTGAGCGTGTCCGCCAGATCGAGGCCAAGGCCATCCGCAAGCTGCACAGCCGCAAGTGCCTGGCCCTGCTGAACGGCCTGATCGAGTGATCCTGAACTTACCGCTATGAGAAAGAGCCCTCGCCGGTCTATTCCGGCGGGGGCTCTTTTGGTGGTGCCAAACATATTCTGCCTGCCCGCCCCATATATTCTTTTCAGAACAAAACGGGTGGGAGGGAACGGCATGTTTGTGGTAACGCTGAACAAGACGAGCTTGAAAAAGGTGGGGGCCGGTGCGCTCTGCTGTGCGCTGGTGATTTTCAGCGCCTTTCTGGGGCGGTACATCAGCACCCGCACGGTGGCGGCAGCGGCCGGGGTGAACCGGATCGAGAGCGCGCAGGACATCCAGACCTGGTTCACGGGCTACGGGCTGGATGTGGACGGCACGTCCATTACGGCGGATAAGGTCAAGATCCCCCGCAAGTGGGACGACAGCTTTTCGGCCTTCAACGGGGTGGTGCAGCAAAGCGGGATGGATCTTACCCGCTACAAAGGGAAAACCGTGGAAAAGTGGACCGCCCTGATCCCGGCGGCCAGCAGCGGAGAGACCAGCCGCTACGGCGTGCTGCTGGTCTACCGCAAAAAGGCTGTGGGGGCCTACCTGCTGGAAAAGCCGTCGGGCACGGTGATGGGCCTGAAGGATGCCCAGACCGCAATGGCGCAGGCTGAGCAGCAGGATGCCCAGCAGGTGTCCGGTGAGGATTACAGCGGCGACTGGGGAGAGCGCCATGATGAGGAGCTGGGCGCGGCCGGGCAGAGCCAGCAGACCAGCGGGGAGCCGGACTCCGTGGTGCCCGAGGAGGCACAGTACACCGACCTGCCCCTGGATGCCGAGGGGTATCCTGTCGAATAAATCCGGTGGAAAAATGGGGGCAAAACTTCTGTTCAATAGCACCAAAATTTCTGGCTAAAAATCAGCAATATGGAATGATGAAAAAATAACGAAGCGGGTTTATAATAATAGTAGCATCCCGCAGCAAAATCGGCTGCGTCCGGAGTGGCAGGACCGTCCGGATCTGAAACGGGATGAAGTAAGGAGAAAATGATTATGAAGGAATTCCAGTATACTGTTAAGGATGCATGCGGCATCCACGCTCGTCCGGCCGGTCTGCTCGTGAAGGTGGCCAAGGGCTTTGCCAGCACCGCTACCCTGGAAAAGGACGGCAAGAGCTGCGACCTGCGCAAACTGATGGCTCTGATGGGCATGGGTGTCAAGCAGGGCGACACCGTGACCGTGAAGGTGGAGGGCGACGATGAGGCCGCCGCTGCCGAGGCCATTCAGAAGTTCCTGACCGAGAACGTCTGATCTTTGAATCTGCGGACAAAAGCCCTTGCGGGAGACCCTGCGGGGGCTTTTTCGCACTAAATTCTCAACAAAGGAGAGAGAACGATGCAGGTAGGAACCGGTAAAAGCATCCTGAATGGCATTGCCATCGGCAAGCTGAAAATTTACAAGAAAAAAGATACCGTGATCTCCACCGCCCAGGTCGCGGACACGGCGGCAGAGGAAGCCCGCTTTGAAGAAGCCCGGGCCAAGGCCATTGACCAGCAGACTGCCCTGTATGAAAAGGCACTGGCCGAGGCAGGCGAGGACATTGCCGAGGTGTTCAACATCCATGCCATGATGCTGGATGACGATGACTTTGTGGATGCCATCAAGGAGATCATCAACGGCCAGCACATGTGTGCGGAGTATGCCGTCAAGAAAGCGGGCGACAACCAGGCCGCCGTGTTTGCCGCCATGGACGACCCCTATTTACAGGCCCGCAGCGCCGATGTCATCGACATTGCCCAGGCCATGCTGGACATCCTGCAGGGCGTGGACAATGCCACCCTGCAGGGCACGGAGCCCAGCATTCTGGTGGCGGAGGACCTGGCACCCTCGGAGACGGTGCGGATGGACAAGAGCCTGCTGCTGGGCTTCATCACCCGGGAGGGCAGCTCCAACAGCCACACCGCCATTCTGGCCCGCAGCATGAACATCCCCGCCCTGATCCAGTGCAAGGAGATCCAGGAAGATTGGGACGGCAAGATGGCTGTGGTGGACGGCTACAACGCCTGCGTGTATGTGGACCCCACTCCCGATCTGCTGGAGAGCCTGAAAAAGCGCCAGCAGGAGGACCAGAAGAAGCTGGCCCTGCTGGCCGAGCTCAAGGGCAAACCCAACACCACGCTGGACGGCAAGACCGTGCAGGTCTTTGCCAACATCGGCGGCATGAGCGATGTGGGCGCGGTCCAGCAGAACGACGCGGGCGGCGTGGGCCTGTTCCGCACCGAATTCGTCTACCTGAACTGCACGGATTACCCCACCGAGGAATACCAGTTCGAGGCCTACAAGCAGGTGTTGGAAAGCCTGGCCCCCAAAAAGGTGGTTGTGCGCACCTGTGATATCGGTGCGGACAAGACTGTGGACTACATGAAGCTGGACCACGAGGACAACCCCGCGCTGGGCTACCGCGCCATCCGCATCTGCCTGACCCGCAAGGATTTCTTCAAGACCCAGCTGCGGGCCCTGCTGCGCGCTTCTGCCTACGGCAACATGAGCATTATGTTCCCCATGATCACCAGTCTGCGGGAGCTGCAGGATGCCAAGGCCGTGCTGGAGGAGTGCAAGGCAGAGCTGACCGCCGAGGGCAAGAAGTTCAGCGACAAGATCGAGGTGGGCACCATGATCGAGACCCCCGCCGCAGTTCTGGTGGCGGACGATCTGGCCCAGGAGTGCGATTTCTTCTCCATCGGCACCAACGACCTGACCCAGTACACCTGCGCGCTGGACCGCCAGAACGCCAAGCTGGAGCCCTTCTTTGATCCCCACCACCCCGCTGTGCTGAAGGCCATCCGGATGACCATTGAGGCGGGCCACCGCCACGGCATCTGGGTGGGCATCTGCGGTGAGCTGGGCGCGGATACCGCTCTCACCGAGACCTTCCTGCGGATGGGTGTGGACGAGCTGTCCATGAACGCCAAGAGCATCCTGCCCGTGCGCAAGATCATCCGCGGTGTGGATCTGAGCAAGCCCTCTGCCAAGAATGTCTGAGTTCCCCTGACGGAACTGTAAAAGGGGCTGCTGCGGCGCTCTCTGCCAACCAAAGTGTTGGCAAAGGGGCGCGCGGCAGCTCTTTTTTGATTGCAACAAGAAGCAAATTCACAAAACTGCCGCCTGACAAGCCGCAGTTTCATGGGTGAACGCTTCACAACGGTAAAGCTGGGTGCTATACTATACCTAAGTCGTATTTTTTGAACGTACCTCTGGAGATGAAAGATAGATATGACGCAATTCCTGATCCGCCGGTTCATCCGGCATCCCAATAACCCCCAGGACCCTGCTACCCGCACGGCCTACGGCAACCTTGCCAGCGGTGTGGGCATGGCCTGCAACCTGCTGCTCTGCCTGGGCAAGCTGCTGGCAGGCACCCTGTTCGGCTCCATCGCCATCATGGCGGATGCTTTGAACAACCTCTCGGACGCTTCGTCCAACGTGGTCAGTCTCATCGGCTTCCGGCTGGCCGCCAAGGCCCCGGATGCCGAGCATCCCTACGGCCACGCCCGCTATGAATATCTGGCCGGTCTGGTGGTCAGCGTGACCATCCTGGGCATCGGCTTTTCCCTGCTCAAGGAGTCGGTGGTCAAGGTGTTCCACCCCACCCCCGTGGCGTTCAGCTGGCTGAGCGTGGGCGTGCTGGCCGCATCCATCCTCGTCAAGCTCTGGATGAGCGGCTTCAACCGCACCATCGGCCGCACCATCGGCTCCGAGACCCTGATGGCCACCGCCGCCGACAGCCGCAATGATGTGCTGACCACCGGCGCGGTGCTGATCTCCACCGTGGTCTGCAGCCTGACGGGCTGGGCGCGGCTGGACGGCATCATGGGCGTGGCCGTGGCAGCTTTCATCCTCTGGTCGGGCTGGGGGCTGGTCATGGACACCCTGAGCCCCCTGCTGGGCGAGAGCCCCAGCCCGGAACTGGTGGAGCACATTGAGCAGACGGTCATGGGCTACCCCGGCGTGCTGGGGATGCACGACCTCATGGTGCACGATTACGGCCCGGGGCATCAGTTCGCCTCCCTCCACATCGAGTTCCCGGCAGAGACCGACCCGCTCAAGGCCCACGATGTCATCGACAACATCGAGAACGATTTTATAAAGCGGGACGGCCTGCAGGTGACCATTCACTATGACCCCATCGTCACCACCGATGCGGCGGTGGGCGTGCTGCGCACCCGCCTGATGGAAAAGGCCCGCCAGCTCGACCCCTGCCTTTCGATCCACGACCTGCGCATCGTGCCGGGTGATACCCATACGAATGTCCTGTTCGATCTGGAGTTCCCGGCGGGCTATACCGGGAACAAGGACGAGATGCTGGCCGCCATGTGCCAGTTCGTCCATGAGCAGGACCCGAAATACAGCTGTGTGGTGAAAGTAGAGCAGAGCTATGCGTCTGCTGCCCACGAAAAATAAATTTGTGTTTTAGAGGGGAAGAAACTTATGCTGAACGAGACTTACCGCGGGATGCTGGCCCACAAGAGCGTCATCCGCGAGACCTTTATGTACGGCAAGCAGCGCGCGGCCCAGATTGGTTACGAGAACGTGTTTGATTACTCGCTGGGCAACCCCAGCGTGCCCTGCCCGGAGCGATTCACCGCCGCCATGCAGGAGCTGCTGGCACAGGAGGACCCGGTGGTCCTGCACGGCTACTGCCCCAGCCAGGGCGACCCGGAATTCCGCACCGCCGTGGCGGCCCACCTGAACAGGACCTTCGGCCTGCCCTATGCGCAGAAGGATATCTTTCCCACCACGGGCGCGGCGGGTGCCATTGCCCACGCTGTGCGCGCCGTGACCCGGCCCGGGGACGAGGTGCTGACCTTTGCCCCCTACTTCCCGGAGTACGGCCCCTATGTGGAGGGCACCGGTGCCCATCTCAGGGTGGTGCCGCCCCAGGCTCCGGCCTTCCAGCCCAATCTGGAGGCCTTTGAGCAGATGCTGACCGAGAAGGTCACCTGCGTCCTCATCAACACCCCCAACAACCCCACCGGTGTGGTCTACTCTGCCGACACCCTGACCCGGCTGGCGGAGATCCTGACCGAGAAGAGCAGGGCCTACGGCCACAACATCTTCCTTGTCAGCGACGAGCCCTACCGGGATATCGCCTTTGATGGCAGGGCTGTGCCCTACCCGGCGGCGTTCTACCCCCACACCCTGACCTGCTTCTCCTTCTCCAAGAGCCTGAGCCTGCCCGGCGAGCGCCTGGGCTACGTGGCCGTGCGCCCCGGCTGTGAGGGCGAGGAGGTGCTGGTGGATATGATGGCCCAGATCTCCCGCTTTACCGGCCACAACTGCCCGCCCAGCATCATCCAGCGCGCCGTGAGCCGCTGCCTGGATGTGACCAGCGACCTGAGCGTCTACGAGACCAATATGGATCTGCTTTACAACAAGCTGAAAGCGCTGGGCTTTGAGGTCGAGCGGCCCGGCGGCACCTTCTATCTCTTCCCCAAGGCACTGGAGGAGGATGCCAACGCCTTCTGCCGCAGGGCCCGGGAATTTGACCTGCTGCTGGTGCCCAGCGATACCTTTGGCGTAACGGGCTATGTCCGCCTTGCCTACTGCATCGACACCGAACAGGTAAAGCGCAGCCTGCCCGCGCTGGAAAAGCTGGCGGCCGCGTATCAATAAAGCCGAACCTCCCGGCAGAGCATCTGGCAGTGCAGCCGGGGGTCACAGTATTTTTTGAAACAGAGGAAAGGGAAACTGTTATGGAAAAGATCAAGATGACCACGCCGCTGGTGGAGATGGATGGCGACGAGATGACCCGTGTGCTCTGGAAGATCATCAAGGAGGAGCTCATCCTGCCCTTTGTGGATCTGAAGACCGAGTACTACGATCTGGGCCTGCCCAACCGGGATGCCACCCAGGATCAGGTGACCATGGATGCCGCCCTTGCCAACAAGAAGTATGGCGTGGCAGTCAAGTGCGCCACCATCACCCCCAACGCCCAGCGCGTGGAGGAATACCACCTGCACCAGATGTGGAAGAGCCCCAACGGCACCATCCGCGCCGTGCTGGACGGCACCGTGTTCCGCGCGCCGATCATGATCGACAGCATCAAACCGGTGGTCAAGAACTGGACAAAGCCCATCACCATTGCCCGCCACGCCTACGGCGACGTGTACAAGTGCACCGAGTTCCGCATCCCCGGCCCCGGCAGGGCGGAGCTGATCTACACCGGCGACGACGGCTCCCGGCAGGCCGCCACGGTCTACAACTTCGAGTGTGCCGGTGTCCTGCAGGGCCAGTACAACAAGGATACCTCCATCTACAGCTTTGCCCGCAGCTGCTTCAACTACGCACTGGAAAGCAAACAGGATCTCTGGTTCGGTGCCAAGGACACCATTTCCAAGAAGTATGACCACACCTTCAAGGACATCTTCCAGGAGGTGTACGATGCTGAGTACCGGGAAAAGTTCGAGGCCGCAGGCATTACCTATTTCTACAGCCTGATCGATGACATCGTGGCCCGTGTCATCCGCAGCGAGGGCGGCTTTGTCTGGGCCTGCAAGAACTACGACGGTGACGTGATGAGCGATATGGTCTCCACTGCCTTTGGCTCGCTGGCCATGATGACCAGCGTTCTGGTCAGCCCGGACGGCAACTATGAGTACGAGGCCGCCCACGGCACCGTGACCCGCCACTACTACAAGTACCTCAAGGGCGAGGCCACCTCCACCAACCCCATGGCCACCATCTTTGCCTGGAGCGGTGCCCTGAAAAAGCGCGGCGAGCTGGACAGCCTGCCCGCGCTGGTCCGGTTTGGCGAGGCGCTGGAGGCCGCCAGCCTGCAGACCCTCAATGACGGCATTATGACCAAAGACCTCTGCGGCCTGGCGGAGGGCATCACCCCCACCCAGGTGAACAGCGAGGAATTCATCCAGGCCATCCGCACCCGGCTGGAAGCAAAACTGGCATAAGCGCTGCATCACGGCCCCTGCCCCGGAACCCCGGCGGCGGGGGCTTTTTGCGCCTATACAAGGCGGTTGGCCTGTGCTACAATGGGAGCAGAAAAGGCGGTGACAGTATGCAGCATCATCCTCTGCCCGAATACCCCCGCCCGGCCCTGCGGCGGGACAGCTACGAGAACCTGAACGGCCTGTGGCAGTACGCCATCACCGGCTCTGCCGGGCTGCCCGCAAAGTGGGACGGCGACATTCTGGTGCCCTACTCCCCGGAGACGAAAGCTTCCGGCGTGGGGCGCACCCTGCAGCCCGGGGCGTGGCTCCACTACCACCGGAGCTTTGTGCCCCCGGCGGGCACCGGCGGGCGGGTGCTGCTCCACTTCGGGGCCGTGGACTATGCCTGCGCCGTGCAGGTCAACGGCCATCTGGTGGGGGGCCACCGGGGCGGCTACTGGCCCTTTGCGCTGGATATCACCGATGCGCTGAATCCTGCCGGCCATGACCGGCTTTGGGTAGCCGTGCAGGACCCCACCGGCACCGGCGTGCAGGCCCGGGGCAAGCAGACCCTCCGGCCCGGCGGGATGTTCTACCCGGCCCAGAGCGGCATCTGGCAGACCGTTTGGCTGGAGCGGGTGCCGGAAAACTACATCACGGAGCTGACCGTCACCCCGGACTATGATGCCCGCACCGTGACCGTGAAAGCCCATACTTCCCTGCCCGGCGGGGCGGCGAACCTGTGGGCCGTGGTGCGGGCCGGGGGCGTGACCATTGCCGAGGACTGGGGCAGCGACGAGGCCGACCGGGACGGCGTGGTGACCCTGCACATCTCGGAGGAGCATTTCTTCCCGTGGAGCCCGGACAGCCCGTTTTTGTACGACCTGACCGTGGGCACCACGCAGGGAGAGGAGGAGCAGCGCGACACCGTGCACAGCTACTTTGCCCTGCGCAAGTGGAGCTGTGCGCCGGATGCCCACGGGATCATGCGCTTCTGCCTGAACGGCAGGCCCATCCTGCTCAACGGCCTGCTGGATCAGGGCTGCTGGCCCGAGGGTCTGTACACCCCGCCCAGCGATGGGGCAGTGGTGCGGGAACTGCAGACCATAAAAGAGCTGGGCTTCAACCTTCTGCGCAAGCACGCCAAGATCGAGCCGCAGCGCTGGTATTACCACTGCGATAAGCTGGGCCTCATCGTCTGGCAGGACATGGTGAACGGCGGCGGGCCCTACAAGCTCTGGTTCGTGACCTACCTGACCAACGTGTTCCAGCCGCTGCTGCGCCGCCTGCCCGACGCAAGGCCCCTTTGGGGCCTGCTGGGCCGCGAAACGGAAGCGGGCAGGGAAGAATATGCCCGGGAGCTGGAAGCCACGGTAAAGGCCCTGCAGTGCCACCCTTGCGTGGGCTGCTGGGTGCCCTTCAATGAGGGGTGGGGGCAGTTCGATGCCGCCGGGGCCGTGGAGGCCGTCCGCAGGCTGGACGATACCCGTCTTGTGGACGAGGCCAGCGGCTGGTACGATCAGGGCGGGGGAGATGTGGATTCCCTGCACAACTATTTCTACCCGCTCCGGGTCAGGCCCCGGAGCCGGGTGGTGGCCCTGAGCGAATACGGCGGCATTGCCTGGCCCATGCCCGGCCATGAGCCGCCCCGCAGGGCGTACGGCTACGGCACGGCAAAGAGCCGGGCCGAGCTGACCGCCCGCTGGAAAAAGCTGCAATTGGAAACGGTGCTCCCCCAGCTGAAAAAGGGGCTTTCGGCCCTGGTGTACACCCAGGTGAGCGATGTGGAGGACGAGGTGAACGGCCTGTTTACCTACGACCGCGCCGCCATCAAGCCCGACCCCGCCGCTGTGCGTGCTGTGAACCAGGCGCTGGAAGCGGCGTTTGAGAAGACCGTAGAATAAAAAAAGAAGGCTGTTACCCTGTAACTCCCTCAGTCACGGCTTCGCCGTGCCAGCTCCCTCTCGGAGGGAGCCTTGGCGTAACGGTGAACGGTGAAAGCCTCCCTCTCAGAGGGAGGCGGCATCGCGTCAGCGATGACGGAAGGAGTTTGGGCAACAGCCTTTTTGCATATCAATAAAAACTTAGTTGGTGCTGCTGTTCACGATCTTGGAAGCGGGCATCCTGTTCATGGCGGAGCTGCTCAGGTTGTGCTCCAGAGAAGCACCGTAGGCGGTCAGCGCCTCGGAGAGCTCCTCCCCCTTCATATCGTTGAGCACCTGTCCGCGCAGGTCATCCAGCGCCTTCAGGCTCAGCGGGTCGAGCCGCAGGGCGGCCATCAGGGCGTAGCTGTTGTACTTCACAGCCGCTGCCTGCCCGATGGACAGGCCCCGGATGGTGTCGGCGGCACCCTCTGCGGTAAAGGCAGAAGTCACGGTGCTGTCCCCGATGAGCTCCAGAGAAGGTGCAGTGGAATCGGAGGAATAGGTGGAGCCCAGCACGGCGTAGACCTCCGGCAGGGCGGAGGTGACCACGCTGGAGAAGTAGCCCAGCAGGGCGCTGCTGAAATCGGAATCGCTCAGGCCGGTCAAGGAAGCAGCGTAGGCATTGGTCTGATCCACGGCATCCTGTACCAAATCCAACATCTCGCTGGTCTGGTCCTCATCGGCAGAGGCATAGGTGCTGGTGTTGTAGAGCGGGATGGTGTAATAGGCCAGCTCATACATGTTGTTCTCCAGATGGCTGGTCAGGTCGGCATCCGACACCGGGGTCTCGCCGTCCACGCCGTAGACCAGCTCCAGCAGGTCGCTGCTCTTGATGAGGATGCGCTCAAACCGCTGGACGGTGTTCAGGCCGATGCCGTTGGCCTTGTAGGTGTCGCCGTACTGCTCCATCAGCTGGGAGGCGTAGCTGTCGGCCTGTGCTTCCTCTTCTGCGGTCAGCTGGCCGCCCAGCTCCTCAAAGCGGGTCTCGATGGCGGCGTAGGTCTCAAGGTTCTCCATGGTTTTCTGGCTCACATAGTCGCTGACAGTGGCGGTCTCGCCGCTGTCGGCATCCACGGTGATGGTCTGCTTCAGGAAGGCCTTCACATCGGTGGCATCCTGCTCCGAGGTGGCCAGATCAGCGGCCTTCTGGTAAGCGTCGTACTGGGCCAGCAGATACAGGCCCGAGGTGATGTCCACCGTGCCGATGGTGCCCACCGAATCCGGGGTGGAGCCGCAGGCGGCAAGGGAAAATACCATTGCCACGGCGGCAAGAAGTGCGATCAGTTTCTTTTTCATAGATGTTACTCCTAAGATAATTTCCAAAGAAGATATGGCTGCCCTTGGCAGTACGGGAAAGCTTACGACTTTTGTGCCAAGATCTCCGCCATGGCTTTCAGGATGCTCTGCAGCAGCTCCAGCGGCTTTTCCTCTTTTTGCAGGGTGACGGAGAGGTAGGGTTTTGCACCGGCCCCGGTGACAACGCGGCCGTTGAAGGCCACCAGCAGGCCCTGGATCATCCGGAGGTCCAGCTGCTCCACCTGCAGCACCAGAGTGTCCTTCTTCTGGGTCACCTCGTACACGCCCACAGCGGTGGCCTGCACCCGCGCCAGCGAGACATTGACCAGATCGCTGACCGAGGGCGGCGGGTCGCCGTAGCGGTCGATGAGCTCGTCCAGCACATCGGCGGCATCCTCGGGGGTCTGGATGGCGGCGATCCGCTTGTAGGCTTCAATGCGGCCCGGCCCGTCGGCAATGTACTTTTCGGGGATGTAGGCATCCACCCGCAGGTCGATCAGGCACTCGCTCTTGTCGCGCTGCACCGGCTCGCCCTTGGCCCGGGCGATGGCCTGCCCCAGCATCTTTACATAGAGGTCGTAGCCCACAGCCTCCATGTGGCCGTGCTGGCTGTGGCCCAGCAGACTGCCCGCGCCGCGGATCTGGAGATCGCGCATGGCGATGCGGAAGCCGGAGCCGAAGGCCGTGAACTCCCGGATGGCGGAAAGCCGCTTCTGGGCGATGTCGGTCAGGGTCTTGTCCCGCCGGAAGGTGAAGTAGGCGTAGGCCTTGCGGCCGGAGCGGCCCACCCGGCCCCGGATCTGGTACAGCTGGGCAAGGCCCATCCGGTCGGCATCCTCAATGATAAGGGTGTTGCAGTTGCGCACATCGATGCCCGTTTCGATCAGGGTGGTGCAGACCAGAATGTCGATCTCGCCGTTGAGCAGATGCTGCCAGACCGGGTTCAGCTCCTCCTCGGTCATCTTGCCGTGGGCAATGCCCACCCGGGCGCCGGGAACCAGCTGGCTGACATGGGCGGCGGTGGACTCGATGTTGTCCACCCGGTTGTGCAGGTAGTACACCTGACCGCCCCGGGCCAGCTCCTTTTTCATGGCTTCGGCAAGGATGACATCGTTGTACTCCAGCACAAAGGTCTCCACGGGCTGGCGCTCAATGGGCGGCTGCTCGATGGTGGACAGGTCGCGGATGCCGCTCATGGCCATGTTCAGGGTGCGGGGGATGGGCGTGGCCGAGAGGGTCAGCATATCCACGCCGATGAAGTTCTCCTTCAGCTTCTCCTTGTGCTTCACGCCGAACCGCTGCTCCTCATCGATGATGACAAGGCCCAGGTCGTGGAAGCGCACATCCTTGGAGAGCAGGCGGTGGGTGCCCACCACGATGTCCACGCTGCCGGACTGCAGGCCCCGCAGGGTCTCCTTTTGCTGTTTCGCGGTACGGAAGCGGGAGAGCATCCCGATCTTCACCGGGAAGGCCTCCATCCGGGAGAGCAGGGTGTTGTAGTGCTGCCAGGCCAGCAGGGTGGTGGGGGCCAGAAGGGCGCACTGCTTGCCGCCCATCACGCACTTGAAGGCCGCGCGCAGGGCGACTTCGGTCTTGCCCACGCCCACATCGCCGCAGAGCAGGCGGTCCATCGGGTAGGGCTTTTCCATGTCCTGCTTGATCTCGGCGGTGGCGTGGAGCTGGTCGTCGGTCTCATCGTACTCAAAGCGGGTCTCGAAATCGTTCTGCCAGTCGCCGTCGGGCGGGAAGGCGTATCCCTGGGCCTGCCTGCGCCGGGCGTACAGCTCAATGAGTTCCTGTGCCATCTCTTCGGCGGCCTTTTTCACCTTGGCGCGGGTGCGCTGCCATTCGGCACCGCCCAGCTTGGCCAGCTTCACCTTTTCCTCGTCGCCGGGGGCGGTGTAGCGGCTGAGCAGATCCAGCTGGGTGACGGGCACATAGAGTACATCGGAGCCGGAATACTGGATCTTCAGGTAATCCTTGATGGCACCCTGCACTTCCAGCCGCTGGATGCCCGCGTACATGCCGATGCCGTGGCTCTGGTGCACCACATAGTCCCCGGGCTTGATGTCCGAAAGGCTGGACAGGGCGTTTTTGTTCTTTTTGCGCCTTTTGTTCTCGGCGGCGGCTTCCTCGTCCAGCCCGTGCCGCCGGGAGGAGATGACCGCCGCGTGGGCAAAGGGGAAGGTGCAGCCTGCGGTCAGGTGGCCGGGCAGCACCTGCACGATGCCCTTGGCCGGGCGCACGTCCCGGCTCATGCTCACGGAGTAGCCCTTGTCCGTCAGGTCCCGGGTCAGGGCGGCGGCACCCTTGGGGGTGCCGGAGAAAAGGGTGACGGCATAGCCCTGGGCGATCAGCGGGTCAAGATCCTCCCGCAGGGAGGCCAGGTCGCCGCCCCAGTTGGGGGCCGCAAAGGCCTCCACGTTGATGAGGTCCTTCAGCTTGAATTCGTTCATCCCCCGCAGGAAGTTCTCACACAGCAGGGTGCTCTGTTTCTGGGCCGCAATGGCAAGGTCGTCCATGGTCTGGTAGAGCACGTCCAGCCCGGGGCAGAGCACGCCCTCCTCCAGCAGGCCGGTCAGCTCCTCGCCCCGGCGGTACTCGGTGGCCTTCTGGGCATCCCGGATGCCGCCCACCTCGTCCAGTACAAAGATGGGGCTGTCCAGATGGTCCAGCAGGGTGGCGGGCTGCGGGTAGCGGATGCCGTAATACTTGTCCATGGCTTCGGGCATCAGGCCGGAATCCAGCTGGGCAAGGTCGGCCTCTGTGGCCTTTTCCATGGCGGTACGCTTTTTGCCCCGCGCCTTTTTGATGGCTCCGCGCAGAGCCTCGGCCGTCTCGGCGGTGCTGCCGAACAGCACCTCGCGGGCGGGGGAAAGGTAGATCTTTTCCAGACTGCCGTCCCGGCGCTGGGTCAGCAGGTCGAAGGAGGCCAGCGAATCAATCTCATCGTCCCAGTATTCCACACGGGCGGGCTGGTGCATGTCCGGCGCGTAGATGTCCACGATATCGCCGCGCACGCTGAACTGGCCCGGGCCGTCCACCTGACTGCGCCGGACGTACCCGGCGGCGAACAGCCGCGCCACCAGCGCTTCCCGGTTGTAGACCATGCCGGGCTTGAGGGTGAGAGTGTTCCGCAGGAACTCATCCCGGGGCACCGTGTATTGCAGCAGCGCCTCGGCGGGCACGCAGACGGCGTTCAGCCGCCCGCCCGCCAGCGCGCCCAGCACCGACAGGCGGCGGTACTCGTACTCACGGCCCGCGCCCTCCACTGGCCGCAGCATGAAGTCCCGGGGCGGGAACACCGCCGCGGTCAGGCCCAGCGCCTTGAGGTCGTCTGCAAAGTGGGTAGCCTCGGCCTCGCCGGGGGTCACGATGCACAGCACCCGGTCAAGGTCCTTTTGCAGGGCGGCGTACAGCAGGGCACGGCCCGCAGGCGGCAGGCCGAACAGCGCCGCCGGGCCCGGGGTGTGCAGGCTCTCCGCGATCTTCTGATATTCCGCTGTGCTTTTCAGCAGCGCTTCGTACATCGTAGACCTCCTCTCGAAGCAAACACTTTTGGAAAGCTAAACCCCACCGTCATTGCTTCGCAATGCCACCGCCCCTACTAGGGGCGGCCTTGGCAAAACCGTAAAACTTTACGCAATGCCAAGGGCCCCCCTATTAGCGGGGGCTGTCGCCGCAGGCGACTGGGGGGTTCTCCCTCACCCGTTATACTTGCTCTGCGCCAGACCCAGCTTGCCGTCCATGATAAGCTTTGCGGCGGCTTCAAGGTCGGGGTAGCGGTCGGCCATGGCTTTGGCATCCTCAGGCGGGAACTTGCCCAGCACCCAGTCGGCAAGGTCATAGTCCGGGCGGGGCTTGGCACCCACGCCGATGCGGATGCGGGGGAAGTTCTCCCCGCCCAGCCGGGCAATGATACTCTTCAGGCCGTTGTGCCCGCCTGCCGAGCCGGAGGGCCGGATGCGCAGCTTGCCGGGGGCCTGGGTGATATCATCGCACAGGACGATGACGTGGTCAGCAGGGATCTTGAAAAAGCCCGCCAGCGGGGCGATGGAATCGCCGGAGAGGTTCATGTAGGTCAGGGGTTTCAGCAGCACCACCTTGTGGCCGTCCACCTCGCCCTGGCCCCACAGGCCCTGAAACTTGGTTTTGCTGACGCTGATGCCCCATTTGCCCGCCAGAGAGTCCAGCGCGGCAAAGCCCGCGTTGTGGCGGGTGCCATCGTATTTTGCTTCCGGGTTGCCAAGGCCCGCGATCAGCCAGATGTCGTTTGCATTCATAGTTGTTGTTTTGCCTTTTCTTTTTTGCATAAAATAATGTGTGGTACAGTTCTTTAGTATAACATACGCGCGAAGAAAAAGAAATCTGTTTTGCGGGAAAAACAACAAAAATGGCGGCCGGCCCCCGGCGCTCCATACCTTGACAAACTGCTGAAAATTGACTATACTACAAATAGAAAAGGCGCTGGCCTGCAAACGGTCAGCTCCCGCTCCTGTTAGTCAAAAAGATTGACTGCTCGAATTGGAAGTTGGAGGCAGTCAATCTTTTTTGTTTTTATCGTCATGGTCGTGCGAAATTTTCCATCCGGCATCGAATGATGCTTTTGCGACTGTAACGAGTAGTGTCAGCAAGCCAATCACCACGGTCAACAGAGCGCAAACTTCTGTCAGCGACATTTGACATCCCCTCCCTTCGCCGTAAGGCTCCGGGAAAAGATACGATTCAAAAATCAAAAAAGTCCGTTTCCCGGAGTTGAGTTCCGCGTGCGCAGAACTTCAAATGGCTGGGAGTGGGAGCATGACCACCTGCATTGCAGACAGCGCCTTTTTTCCTGCTGTTTCCAGCATTGGCCACAGTATACCATAATCTCTGACAAAAAAACAATCAAAAGCACCGCCCTGCACTCTGAAAAGCGTAGGGCGGTGCTTTTTGTATAATACCTTATAAGGTAGCGGGAGAGTTACTTGTTCTGCTCCTCCTCCAGCTTCTGCTTTTTGGCGATATAGGCCTCCATCTTGGGGGCGGCCCAGCCCTCAAGGTTGGTCTGGCGCTCCCGGGCGATGCCCAGTGCCTGTGCGGGCACGTCCTTGGTGATGGTGCTGCCTGCGGCGGTGTAGGCACCGTCGCCTACCTTGACCGGGGCAACAAGATTGGTGTTGCAGCCAATGAAGCAGTAATCGCCGATCTGGGTGCGGAACTTATCCTTGCCGTCGTAGTTGCAGGTAACGGTGCCGCAGCCGAAGTTGCAGTACTTGCCCACGTCACTATCACCGATGTAGGTCAGGTGGCTCACGGTGTTGCCCCGGGCAAAGTTGGAGTTCTTGGTCTCCACATAGGCACCCAGATGCACGCCGTAGTCGGTGACAGTGTTCACCCGCACATGGGTGAAGGGGCCGATGTTGTTGTGGGGGCCCAGATGGCTGCCGTAGACCTGGCTGGCGTTGACAGTGGTGCCCTCGTCCACGATGCTGTCCTCGATCAGGCTGTTGGGGCCGATGACGCATCCTGCGCCGATGACCGTCTTGCCGCGCAGGATGGTGCCCGCCAGAATGGTGGCTCCCGGGGCGATGACAACGCCTTCGTCGATCTGGACGGTACGGTTCTCAATGTTCACGCCGTTGGCGATGTGAAAAAGCAGGATGTTCTCGCGCCGGCTTTCGGCAGCGTCCAGTTTGGCGCGTGCTGCGGCCAGAGCTTCGTTGGAAATGGTTTCCATAAATAGTGTCCCTCCTTGGGAAGGTGTGGTATTTTGTTGTATCCATGAGGGAGAAATTCCGGCCCGTTCCGCAGGTGGAATTCCGCCGGAATTTTTAATGGATAACAGCATGTATCCCAGATGCGGAAAAATGGCTCTGTAAAACAAAAAACCTCTCGAACTTTCTCCCATTTTATAATAGCGGAAAACTGGGTAAATTTCAAGGGAATTGCACAAAATTTATCAAACAAATTCGGTGTTTTGCCCGGTGGCAATGTGGGAATTTTCTGGTATAATAGTTTAGCATTCACAAGACAATGTTCATCAGCTTTGAGAAAAAAGTGCGATGAGACCGCCGGGCGTGGCACCGGGGGTCACCAAATGGGAGGTAAACACGCATGAGCAAAAAGTATCTGTACTACTTCAGCGAGGGCAACGATGCCTTCGGCGGCGACAAGGTCACCATGAAAAATACTCTGGGCGGCAAGGGTGCCGGTCTGGCAGAGATGACTGCTGCCGGTATGCCGGTTCCCCAGGGCTTCACCATCACCACGGATGCCTGCACCCAGTACTATGCAGACGGCCGTCAGATCAATGACGATATCACTGCTGACATCTTCGAGCATCTCAAGGGTCTGGAAGAGATCACCGGCAAGAAGTTTGGCGACAACACCAACCCCCTGCTGGTCTCTGTCCGTTCCGGTGCCCGTCAGTCCATGCCCGGCATGATGGATACCATCCTGAACCTGGGCCTGAACGATGAGGCTGTGGAAGGTCTGGCAAAGAAGACTGGCAACGCTCGCTTCGCATACGACTGCTACCGCCGCTTCGTGCAGATGTTTGCAGACGTTGTTATGATGGTCCCGAAGAGCCTGTTCGAGGTCGAGATCGACAAGATGAAGGAAGCCAAGGGCGTCAAGAACGACGTTGACCTGACTGCTGACGACCTGAAGGAACTGGTCGGCGTCTTCAAGAAGATCTACGAGGAGAACGAGGGCAAGCCGTTCCCCCAGGATCCCCGTGATCAGCTGATCGAGGCAGTCAAGGCTGTGTTCCGCAGCTGGGACAACCCCCGTGCAAACGTTTACCGCAAGATGAACGAGATCCCCTACGAGTGGGGCACCGCTGTCAACGTGCAGCAGATGGCATTCGGCAACTCCGGCGACCGTTCCGGCACCGGCGTTGCATTCACCCGTGACCCCGCCACCGGTGCAAAGAAGCTGATGGGCGAGTACCTGATCAATGCACAGGGCGAGGACGTCGTCGCAGGCGTGCGCACTCCTTCTCCCATCAGCCACCTGAAGGATCAGATGCCTGAGGTGTACGATCAGTTCGTTGAGATCGCAACCCGTCTGGAGAACTACTTCCGCGATATGCAGGATATGGAGTTCACCATTGAGGATGGCCACCTGTACATGCTGCAGACCCGTAACGGCAAGCGTACCGCTCAGGCTGCTCTGCAGATCGCATGTGACCTGGTGGACGAGGGCATGATCACCGAGCAGGAGGCTGTCCTGCGCGTGGAGCCCAAGCAGCTGGATACCCTGCTGCATCCCCAGTTTGATGCCGCTGCCCTGAAGGCCGCCGAAGTCGTCGGCAAGGGCCTGGCAGCTTCTCCTGGTTCCGCCTGCGGCCAGATCGTCTTTACCGCTGAGGAAGCAGAGGAGATGGTCAAGTCCGGCAAGATGAAGAAGGTCGTTCTGGTCCGTCTGGAGACCAGCCCCGAGGATATCGTGGGCATGCAGGTGTCTCAGGGCATCCTGACCGTCCGCGGCGGCATGACCAGCCACGCAGCCGTTGTTGCCCGTGGTATGGGCACTTGCTGTGTCTCCGGCTGCGGCAACGACAACGAGGTCAAGATCGACGAGGAAGCAAAGACCTTCGAGATCAACGGCCACAAGTTCGTTGAGGGCGACTGGATCTCCATCGATGGTTCCACCGGCAACATCTACGGCGAGCAGGTCGCTACCGTGGCCGCTACCGGCAACAAGAACTTCAACCGCTTCATGGGTTGGGCAGACGCAGCTCGTCAGCTGCTGGTTATGACCAACGCCGATAACCCCCGCGACGCACAGCAGGCTGTTGACCTGGGTGCTGAGGGCATCGGCCTGTGCCGTACCGAGCACATGTTCTTCGCTGAGGACCGCATCAAGGCTGTCCGTGAGATGATCTGCGCACGTACCGTGGAAGAGCGCGAAGCTGCTCTGGCTAAGGTCGAGCCGTTCCAGCAGGGTGACTTCGAGGCCATGTACCGCATCATGGGTGAGCGCCCGATGACCATCCGCTACCTGGATCCCCCTCTGCACGAGTTCCTGCCCACCAAGGACGAGGACATCAAGGAGCTGGCTGCCGATATGGGTATGACCTTCGATGACCTGAAGAACGTGGTTGCTTCTCTGCACGAGTTCAACCCCATGATGGGTCACCGTGGTTGCCGTCTGGCTGTCACCTATCCCGAGATCGCTGCTATGCAGACCCGCGCTGTCATCAAGGCTGCCCTGAACGTCTCCGCTGAGACCGGCTGCATGATCACCCCGCATATCATGATCCCGCTGGTCGGCGAGGTCAAGGAGCTGAAGTTCGTCAAGGATGTCGTTGTCAAGGTCGCTGATGAGCTGATCGCTGCTGCTGGCGTTGACATGAAGTATCAGGTCGGTACCATGATTGAGATCCCCCGTGCAGCCCTGACTGCCGGCGAGATCGCCAAGGAGGCTGAGTTCTTCAGCTTCGGCACCAACGACCTGACCCAGATGACCTTCGGCTTCAGCCGTGATGACGCTGCCAAGTTCCTGGGCGCTTACTACGAGAACAAGATCTACGAGAGCGATCCGTTCCAGCACCTGGATCAGATCGGCGTGGGTAAGCTGGTCAAGATGGCCGCACACGATGGCCGTGAGACCCGTCCCGATCTGGGCCTGGGTATCTGCGGTGAGCACGGCGGCGATCCCACGAGCGTGGAGTTCTGCCACAACGTCGGTCTGGACTACGTCAGCTGCTCTCCCTTCCGTGTGCCCATTGCACGTCTGGCTGCTGCTCAGGCTGCGATCAAGAACCCCCGCAAGTAATTGCGTGAGGGCTTGAACCGACACAAATAACGCAAACGAACCGCCTCGGTTTCCGAAAGAGGAAGCCGGGGCGGTTTTTTGCGCTCACGGAGGGGCAAATGAAAAACACAGTATGAATATATACCATATAAAAAATGAATATATGCTAAAATTTCGGGAAAATACTTGCATTTTCATTAAAATGGGTGTATTATAACACCCGCCGACGAAATGCCGACAATCAACAAGAGAGGGATCGATACTATTATGTCTTTGAAGAAGAAAATTGCTGCGGCTTTCATCGCCTGTGCGATGACGCTTGCCGTGGTTCCTTCCGCCTTCGCCTGCACGGCACTCTATGTCGGCAGCGACCTCACCGAGGATGGCACCACCATGTTTGGCCGGATCGAGGATCTGGGCACCAACGATTACAACAAGCTGTTCAACATCAGCCCCGCCGGGAAGCACACCGCGGGCGAGGTGTACGAGGGCTGCTACGGCTTTACCTACACCTTCACCCACGACAGCTACCGCTACACCGCCCGCCGGGACGACAACGGTCTGGGTGTTTGCCCGGACTGCGACAGCACCCACGAGCACACCCCCTATGAGGAGGCTGGCACCAACGAGAAGGGTGTCATGGTCTCTGCCACCGAGTCTCTCTACGGCACCGACGCCGTGCTGAGCGTAGACCCCTATGTGGACAACGGCATTGAGGAAGCCGAGATCACCACGGTGCTGCTGAGCGAAGCTTCCACGGCCCGCGAGGGTGTTGCTCTGCTGACCTCCATCTACGACAACGCCGGTGCAGCCGGCGGCTCCGGCGTGTTCATTGCCGACCAGAATGAGACCTGGTTCGTGGAGAACCTGACGGGCCACACCTACCTTGCCCTGAAGCTCTCCTCCAGCGTGGTCTTCATGCAGCCCAACATCGCCGCTATGGGCAAGATCGATCTGGATGACACCGACCATGTGGTGGCCTCTGCCAACCTGATCTCCGTGGCCCAGAAAGCCGGTACCTTTGTGGGCGATGCCGCTGCCAATGTCATCGATCTGGATGCCTCCTACAACGGCGACATCGCATCGGACCGCATGGCAGCCGGCCTGAACTACCTGTACGGCACCGACACCTTTACAAAGGACAACTACAGTGAGACCGACTTTGCCATCAGCAACGTCGGCGAGAACGGTGCCATCGTCCCGGTCTACTCCAACATCCAGCTGACCAAGAAGTTCTCGGTGGAGGATTCCATCCACTTCTTTCAGACCGAGCCCATCGGCAAGACGGGCAATGTGGAGACTCATCTGTTCCAGGTGAGCGCCACCGGCGATCTGAACACCGCCATTACCGAGTGGACCGCTTTTGACGACGACGTGTACAACGCCTTCGTCCCTTACTATCCGATGCTGACCACCGACACCGCAGATGTCTACAAGGTCTCGGTCCATAAGGTCACCCGTTCCGACGAGCAGCCCACCGAGGGCGTCTGGTATCAGGATGCCAAGGGCCGCTACTACACCTACCCGGACGACTGGACCGACTCCTTCTACGGCGTGCGTGACGCCCTCTCCAACCTGCTGACCTACGGCAGCAATGGCAATCAGGTCACCGCAAAGGATCAGGCTGCAGCCAAGGCCAGCTACGCCGCGCTCCAGCAGGAGATCATGGCCGACTACGCCGATATGAAGGCCGCTGTTGCCGCTGCCGACACGCTTGAGGCCAAGCAGGCTGCCGCCACCAACGCCAGCAATGCCATGAGCCAGAAGGTGTACAACACCACCCTGAAGATGTATAACAAGCTCCAGGCCAAGACGGCCGCCCGGGCATGGGTCAGCTCTCTGCTGCACTGAGGCTTTGCAGCGCCTGAGGCGTTTCCCATAAAACCGCAGCGCCCCCGGTTTCCATGACAGGAAGCCGGGGGCGCTTTGTGCGTGACTGCTCCTTGCAAACGCCGCCCATTCGTTCTATATGACAAGGCAAAACTGCCGGAATTCTATTTGCAGGAAGAAAATTTGGAGAAGATCATTGCGGAGATGGGGTGAAACACACTGGAAGTTCACAAATAACGTATCATCGTTACTCCGAACGCTCTGTAATTTTGGCACCCGCCCAGGCTGCGATTAAAAGTCCAAGGAAATAAGGTTTTTTCTATGGCATAAATAGTTTAAAAGTGAAATGAGTCCCTTGACTTCTGTAATGGAAGTCAAGGGATTTTTTGATGTGCTGCTATTTTGTGCGAGACTCTTTTACATACGCGCCCCTTGTTTTTGTCGATTTTTACGCTAAAATAAAAAGTAATAAACCAACGTAAATAAAGGAGGGACTCTAAATGTCCGAAAATGCAAGACAAGAAGTTGTGACTCAAAAGCCGCGCATGGCAATATGCTATGACTTCGATAAAACTCTTTCTCCCGATGATATGCAGTCGTTCACATTGATTCCCTCACTTGGAATGAGACCTGAGGATTTTTGGCCAGAGTCCAATCAACTTGCAAAAGACAACCTTATGGACAACAATCTCGCTTGGATGTATCAGCTTGTTGTCAAGTCTAAAGCTCTTAGAAAACCCCTCAGTCGTAGCTACTTCAACTAGGTAGGAAAGGACGTTCCCTTATACAATGGAGTGGATACGTGGTTTGAACGGGTGAATCAGTACGGTGAGGAAAATGGTATTGAAGTTCATCATTACATCATATCGTCCGGGCTGAAGGAGATTATTGAAGGAAGTAATATCGCCCAGTATTTCAGCCGCGTCTATGCATCGTCGTACCTGTATTCTGCGGATGGTGTTGCCGAATGGCCAGCACAGGCCGTAAACTATACCAATAAGACTCAATTCATATTCCGGATTGCCAAAGGAATCTTTGAAGAGTACGATGAGAGAGTAAACGATAGTGTGCCTGAGTCTGCCCTTGTTACTCCATATGAGAATATCGTCTATATTGGAGACAGTGCTACAGATATCCCTTGTATGCGCCTTGTAAAGAGCAAGGGCGGTTATTCAATTGGTGTTTTCGACCCTGAAAAGAACAAGCGTGAGAAAGTATATCAACTGTTCAATGATGGTCGAATCAATTTTTATGCTCCGGCTGACTACTCCGAAGATTCCGAACTGTTTAAGTATATCAAACTAGTTATCGGACAGATTTCTATTAATGAAGGAGTCAAAACAGAACAACGAACTCTGAAAAATCCGGCAGAGACATACAATTTATACATTACTATGCAATCGTTAGCAGACCATATGAAGTCTGCTGTTTCCCCCAGAGAGTACCAGAAGCTTCAACGGGAGCTTAACAAGCTCCAACATCAAATCGAAGGAATCTAAAACACTGTGAGCCTTTCATGCGTTTTGAGAGAGAAACCCTTTCTTTTGGTGGTGAAAATTATTTTCTGCTGATACGAAATATTGTGATTGCACATTGAAAAAATAGGAATCGACTGAAATTTGCATAGTGTAATAAAAGGCTCTTGGCTTCTGTAATAGGAGGTCAAGAGCCTTTTACGTCTTGTTTTGTGAGTGGAAAGAAGGTACAATAATAGAAAATGACTCACATCTGCGAGGTGATACCATGTTGAACATCTACTTTGGAGATATGCCGGAGGCTGTCTACAATACTTCGGTCTATTTTAACTATACCTACGAAGATGAATGGCTGACTTCTGACTTTGCCAAAGAGGTCATCAAGAAAATTGACAAGTCCGATGTCAAAGGCCCTCATGCGGTGGAAAGCCCGGTTCTGGGGGTCATCTCGCCGGAAAAACTGTCTGGCGGTACGAAAACGCTTTTGCTGATGGCAAATGACCCGGAAAAGGTATTCAATGCCTCAACTTGTGGCGATAACTGTGCACCCTTTATTCTGAAGCTGGCGAAAAAGAAGGACTTGACCATCAACCTGCGGCATCTCATGGATTTCGGCAAGAAAAAATTCCCGGTGGATGTGAAAGTCCTGAATACCGGTGATGTGGTGCACAGCATGGAAGAACTGATGCCGATTGCATTTCAGTTTGTGTGAGGCGATAGGATGAAGGGAAAACATAAAATCGAAGTCCGAAGTGGACGGGTCGTTTTCACAATCGAACTGGAACGGAACATTACGATTCTGCGAGGGGACAGCGCCACCGGAAAAACAACGCTGGTAGAGATGCTGCAAGCATACGAGACCTATGGCCGACAGAGCGGCGTAACAGTGAGCTGTGATAAGCCGTGCCGGGTACTGTCGGGTGTTAACTGGGAATTGCAGCTGAATGCGACCCATGACAGCATCGTGTTTGTAGATGAAGGCAGTACCTTTGTTTCGAGTCTGGATTTCGCCCGTGCAATCCAACATTCGGACAACTACTATGTGCTGGTCACAAGAGAAGATCTGAGTACCCTGCCGTACAGCGTAAACGCCATTCTGGAACTGAAAAAGACCACCAGCCGCTTCAAACGGACCTATAACAAAGCGTACCCGATTTATGATTCGCTGACAGCCAGCAATGTGCAGCTGGAAGGTGTTGAAAAGCTGCTGACAGAGGATGCAAATTCCGGGTATCAGCTGTTTACAAACATCGGTGAGAAATACGGCATTGTCTGTATCTCTGCGGCAGGAAAAGATAACATCAAACAAAAGATTCTTCTGCTGAAATCCGAGAAGGTTCTGGTAATTGCGGATGGTGCGGCATTTGGCCCGCAGATGAACGACATTTATCGCCTGATGCAGGAGGACAACGCAAAGTTCAGCTTGTACCTGCCGGAATCCCTGGAATGGCTGCTTTTGAAAGCGGATTTGCTCGGACAGCCGGACATTCTTGAAATCCTGCAACATCCGGCAGATTTCATCGAGAGCAGCGAATTCTTCAGCTGGGAGCGATTCTTCACGAACTTGCTGGAACAGCGGACGAAAGACATTTCCTATATGCGGTATGACAAGGCAAAACTGCCGGAATTCTATTTGCAGGAAGAAAATTTGGAGAAGATCATTGCGGAGATGGGGTAAAATACACTGGAAATTCACAAATAGCGTATCATCGCTACTCCGAACGCTCTGTAATTTTGGCACCCGCTCAGGCTGCTATTAAAAACCCAAGAGCATAAGGATTTTATGGCGAATTATCGTTAAAAATCAAGCATAAAATAAGGCTCACCGCCAATTTTAGCGGTGGGCCTTATTTGTTTGCTCATGTATGAGGTGAATTGCGTTTAACACGGGGGCGCTTCCCAGAAGCATCACAGATACACCTCCACAGTCAGGTCGATCCACGCTGCACGGCGGAACTGGTGGGGCATCTTGTTGGCTTCTCGGTAACGCTTGGCGGTTTCAAAGTCGATGGTGAAGGTGAGGAGGGGCTTTTCCGATACAGCCATCAGATTGGTGCGTTCCTCTTTGGACTTCTTGCAGCCGGTGTTCAGCTTCCAGCGGTAGGAGTAATCGGCAAAGGGGGTGACCACTTCAACGAACTGGTCGATCAATTCGGGAGCAAGACGGGCACCGTGCACATCGACCTTCTGAGAGAGAAAATCGTAGATTGCTTTCAGGTCCGAAGAAACCGTCTGCGGTTCGGGCGCAGGGGAGAGGGCTTTCAACTCCTGCTCTAAGCGGGCAATCTCGTCATCTGCCTGTTTGCAAAGGGCTTGATATTCTTCTCGTGGCAGTTCGCCGTCTGCACGCATGGCAGCGTAGTTCAGCTTGCGTTTTTGATTTTTTCGATCTGGCTCTGAATCGGTGCAGCGGACATTCGTGTGGCGGCTTTTCCGTTCTGGCAGCTTTCGATCATCTTGCAGGCACGGAGAATGGCTTTATTTTGATTGCCCCAGACCTTTTCAAAGATCTTCTTCGCCATCAGCTCCAGCTTCCACTCCGGGATAGAAATGGCATCACAACTGAGCTGTTCGGTCATGTTGTGCTCCAGAACGAAGGAACGGGTCGGGTTGACAGTTCGCATATTGCATTGGTAGCCAAAGACCGGCGTTCCGTCCTTCAGTTTACGCCAGTTGAAAATGCGGTAGGAAGAACCGCAGCGGCAACGAAGTTTTGCGACCCATAAATATTTGGTGCTGTCAATGCCCTTGCGTCGTGTTTCTCCATCAGGAAGACGCAGATTGACAATACGGCTTTTACGGATGCGCTCACATTCATGCCAGAGGGCTTCTGATACGATGGGTTCGAAGTTGCCTTTTACATAGACGAAGGAGGTTTCATCCAGATTGTTGATGCGTTTCTTTTCAAGATAGTTGTTGACCTTGGACTTGTTGTAGCAGACATAGCCCATATACGTTGCGTTACGAAGGATACGGCTGATTTTTGTACAGGACCAACTGACGTTTCCGTGCCCATCCTTGCGGCCCAGCCGGGAAAGTTCATTGACGATCGCCTTTTCCCCGTAGCCCTGCGAATAGAGCGTGAAAACCATTCGTATGGTTGCAGCCTGTTCCTCGTTGATAACGTATGTACGGTTGACCTTAATCACCCACCAGGTCATGAATGGTAGTAACGACCTTTGCCATGCGCTCCAGACCGCTCCCCTGCGCGAGACCCAGCCGGACGGCAGCCGTCACCCCTTCGACACCTTCATCTGCGCTAAGACCCCGTCCGGCCGCTGGGGCGACCCCGAGGACATGGTGGGCCCCTGCGTGTTCCTAGCCAGCCATGCTTCTGACTTCGTCAACGGCCAGATCCTGTACGCCGATGGCGGCATCCTGGCTTACATCGGCCGTCAGCCCAAGTAACTCCGTCCTTTAAAACAAACAGAAAGCCGCCCGGAAATGTTCTCAGACGCTTCCGGGCGGCTTTTGTCGTATGTCGACCTTCTTTTTCCCAAGTGCTTCTTTCGCGGATGATTGTTCATAATTTGTCGAGCCAATGTTATTTCATATTTCTTGACTTTTTATTGAAAGCATGGCGGCGTAAGTGCTCCAGAATCCATGCATCTGAGAAAATCACACCGGGCAGTTCTTGTAAAGTGCAAAACGATGTAGTACACTTATGACAACTGCCGACAAGCTACACAGCAGAACCGGAAATTCAGTGGGTGTCAGGCACAGGGAATCTTTACGGTGTTCGGGCAAAAGGGGATTCGCAATATGTTTCAGGATTATTCGATTGACGATTACAAAAAGGCATGTTATATCATCCTGCGGCCAGATCTAACTCCGGAATACTTTATCCGGCATTTTGGAATGAGCCGCTATGAGTACAGCATCTGTCAGCAGCGTCTGAAAGAACTGCAAAAGTTCTATGGGATCGAGTATCATTTTGAAGAAAACCGGATCCATTGGACCGTCACCGATGAGAAACAGTTTCAGCAGCACTATAAGGGGATGTGGTCCTTCTACAATCGCCACCGCAGAAACCTTACAAACCGGAGCGAACTGGTCAGAGGGCTTTATATTGCCAGAAAGATTCTTCTTGCCAATGACCATACGGATTTGGATGCTGTGTCAGAAACAATGGTTTTTTCCCGCAGCAATCTGCGCAATGCAATCAAACTTTGCCGCACCTTTTTGCAAAGTTATAACATCCGGCTGGAAAACGCGCCCCATTACGGAGTGTACCCTATGGGCAACGAATGGAACATCCGGCGCTGTCTGATGGCGATCTATAGTCTGCTGGACGTGAACGTTATTCCGGAAGAAGATTATCCTGAGATCGCGGAAGGGCTCAGCAATCCGCACTACCCCGTGCTTCGGGAGAAAGTGTATGAAGCGCTGCTGCATAATAGCTGCAATTATTCCCAGGCACAGGTCCGGCGGCTGACGTATTATATCTTCTTCCAGCACCTGCGCATCCGGCAGGGAAGGATATTTTCCGGTTTTGAAAACATCCATCCGGCCATCATCGGCTATGTCCGCAACTCCGAACGGCTGATGAAGATCAGTGCGGACATTACCCGGTCCTGTTTTGGCGGGGAAGCATTTTCCGAACAGGAGATTTTATCGGTTGCCATGATGTTGTTTGAAATGTATGACGAACCGGAGGAGTTCTGCGCCTTTGTGGAAGCAACCTTTCCCGAGGAAGCCAACGACCTGTACCGCATGGTGGATGGCTATCTGCTGCGAAGTTACGGCTTCTCCATCACCGGCCTGTACAGTTCCATTCTCCGGACAACGCTCTACCGCCTGATCATTCACCATCAGATGGGTTTGCTGTCCGAACATGCAGGGCACTCTGAAAGCCGGGCACAGATGATCTCAGACTATCCGCTGGTGATGCTTCTCTACCAGAACATCCAGCAGCTCCTTGCGGAACGCTATGGAAACGAGGCGGCCGGAATCTGCTGTGCTCCGCTGTGTGAACTGATTGCCTTTTATATTCAGGGGATGGATTATGCTGCGCCGCGGCTCCGCATCGGGATCACCGCCCGTTCCGACATTTATGCTTCCGAAATGATCCGGAACCTTCTCCTTGCAAAGCTGAACCCGCGGTATTACAGCTCGGTGGAATGCTGTACCTATGTTGACATGCTGGAAAACATCCCGGAGGCTCGGAAAAAGTATGATCTGATCCTGTGCGATGAACGCCTGTCCAACGATCCGCTGTTTCTTTCATATGCAGAGATCCGGAACGATCTCAACAACATCAATGCCTATCTTCAGATGCTGCGGGACCTGTTTGGAAATGACCTGAAAAAAGAAGATATCCGCACCCAGGAGCTGAAGCTGAGTGATGGGTGGGCCGAAGAGCTTCTGGCAGAGAGCCGTGCCTTTCCCGTTGCTGCTTTCACGGTGGAAGAAATCCAGAAGAAAACGATCTGTGTGAATGACTGTCTGGTTCTGCTTCTCACGCAACAGACGGCGCCACACAGTCTGCTGCAGTTCGGGAAATTGAAAAGTCGGCTCCGGGTCGGTGACAAGCGAGTCTCCCGTTATCTGCTGCTTTCCGGACGTGTAAATGCCCAAAACATCCGGATCATCAATTTGCTGCTCTACGAGCTGATACAGGACCCGCTGTTCTGGGCTACGCTTACCAGCTGCCCCTGCCCGGAAACGCTGAACAATCAGATTAACCGGCTGCTCAAATGATGCTGCCCTTTTGAAAAAACGATAACACCGCATAGAATTCCTGCTCTCTCTGAGGGAGCGTGGGATCCTGTGTGGTGTTTTTTGTGCACTTTGTCAAAAACAAGCATATGAGCTTGTCAAATTTGTACAATGATGCAATTTTTTATGTAAAGTGCTCGAAAAAATCAGACAAGGAAAGTCTGTGGCAGACTTGTTATAATACACTCAGAAACTTTTCCGGAAAGTGATCCACATCAAAAAAGGAGGACACACAATGATTGCTTTGCTCAGAATTGATGAACGTCTAATCCATGGTCAGGTTGCAACCAGCTGGTCAAAGGCATTGGACATCGACACCATCGTATGTGCAAGCGACGAAGCGGCCCAGAACCCGCTCAAAAAGAAAATGCTGCTGATTGCAGCGCCGCCGGGCAAAAAGACCCATGTTCGCAGCGTGGACGAGGTGATCGGACTTCTGCAGGATCCGCGCGCAGAACGCATGAAGATTTTTTTGCTGACGGACAACCCCAAGGATGCGCTGAAACTGGTTTCGGCGCTGGGACTGAAAAATGTCAACTTGGGTAATTACCACAACCGCAAGGCAGAACATACCGCAAGCGTTTCTATGTATGTGCAGTTGGATCGGGACGATCTTGGTGCATTGAAGGAGATCAGCGAACGTGTTGCGGACGCTTATGTCCAAAGTCTGCCCTCGACCGAAAAAACGTCCCTGAAGGCCTTTGTTGCAGCAGCGGAAAAGGCTGAATGGAAATAAAAAAGGAGGAAACACAGTATGTTAGTTCCTGCATTGCTTGTAGCGTTTGCTTACTGGATCACATGGCTGATTGACGGCATTCTGGGATGGCAGACCATGACCCGCCCGATCGTGCTGGGCACAGTGATCGGTTTGCTCTGCGGTGACCTGAAGGCCGGCGTTATAATGGGTGCCTCGCTGGAAGCTGTTTATATGGGCATTTCCGGCATCGGCGGTTCTCTCGCAGCCGATTATCGTTCGGGTACGGCAGTTGGCGTGGGCCTCGCGATCCTGTCCGGGATCTCCATGGAGGAGGGCATTGCAATCGCAGTTCCGATCGGTGCTCTGTGCCTTGGCCTGATGCCGGTCACCACAATGGTTGGCAACCTGATGGAAGTGCCCCTGATGAACGCCGCCAAGCAGGGCGATGTCAAAAAGTACAACCGTCTGGTCTGGTTCCAGGCCATCGTGCTCCAGCACCTGCTGGATACTGCCGTCATCTTCCTGTGCTGCTACTTCGGATCCACCGTGATCACGACCACATTCGATGCGATCCCCGCCTGGCTGATGAATGGTCTGTCGGCATCCGGCGGTATGCTGGTGGTCGTCGGCCTGGCGCTGACGACCCAGGCCATTTTCTCGAAGTACACCGTACCGTTCGTTCTGGTTGGCTTTGTTCTGACCAAATATCTGGCAATGCCGGTGCTCTCCGTGGCAATCCTCGGCTTTGTCTGTGCCTACATGGTCTTTGATCGTTCTCGTGCTCTGAAGCAGGTTGAAAATACGGTTGGAGGTGACGATTTCTATGCCTAATAAGCAGAATACGATTTCGCCGGAAGAAAAAAAAAAATCCTGAACAAATGCTATTGGGGCTCTCTGTCCTGCATGCGCACCACCAGCAATGTGGTTGGTCAGGGACGTGCCATGGTGCTGTCCACGGCACCGGTTATTGAAAAATATTATCAGGATGACGAAGCCAAAAAAGAAGCGCTTACCCGCCACGCTTCAGAGTACATCAACACAAACCAGACCATGTATGGTCTGTTGGCAGGCATTGCCTGTGCAATGGAAAAGGAACGCGCAGAAAAGGGCAACGTGGAACCCGGCACGATCACCAGTGTCATTGCATCCCTGATGGGCCCCCTGGCCGGTATTGGTGACTCGTTCTTCTTCAACTGTGTCCGTGTTATCGTAGCCGGCATCGCCATCGGAATTGCAGCCGACGGCAATCTTCTTGGACCACTGCTGTTTGTAGCACTGTTCGGCTTCGGTCTTCTTGCACTCAAGTATGTGCTGTTCATGACCGGTTACCGCACCGGCACCTCTTTGATCGATCAGGCTTCGGAATCCGGCATTATTTCTATGCTGATGGAAGTTGCCGGCATTCTGGGTGCCATGATGGTCGGTGTTCTGATTGCTTCCAATATCAAGATCAACATTGCTCTGGCACCGGTGGTCAACGGCGCAGAAATCAACATTCAGGGCATTCTGGACAATGTGATGCCTGGTCTGCTCAGCCTTGTTCTCTGGTGGGGTAGCTATAAGGCTCTGCAGAAGGGCCTGACCCCAGTCAAACTGATCTTCATCATTATGGGTGGATGCATTCTGCTCTCGCTGGTTGGTATTCTGTAAAATTGTGACGGGGAAGGAAGGCTCGCAAAGCACCTTCCTTCCCTAGTTTTTATGTTGAGAAGGGAGAGGTCGAAATGAAACTGCTGACGCAATCGGACGACTACGGATTTACCCGTGGTGTGACCTGTGGCATTCTGGATGCAATTGAAAACGGTGTCGTCCGGAATACCGGGTTGTTTGTAAATATGCCGGAAAGCGAGCACGCCGCATCCTTTATCCAAGATTATCCGCAGGTGTGCTTTGGCATCGACTTCAATATTGTCTCCGGAGATCCGGTCTCTGACCCGGAACTGCTCCCGGACCTGGTGGATCAGGACGGACATTTTATCCGTTCCACCGTCAAAATGGCAGATCCGCGCTTTGGTAAGGAAGAGCTGTGGCCCTACGAACAGGTGCTGACCGAACTGCGGGCACAGCTGAAGCACTTTGTCCGTCTTGCAGGGCAGCCGCCGGAATATCTGCACGGACACTCCATCAGCCGCAGCAGCCCGGCCTATATCCGGGCGATCCGGACCCTGTCGGAAGAAAGCGGCGTTCCGTACAGCGCAGACTGCCACAAAAAGGTGAATATGTACTGGGCTGCCAACGGTTACAATACCAAGCCTTTCACGGTGGAAAAGCAGCTGGAAACCGATGCACTGGCGTATGTCCGGGAACATCTGGATGAGGCACTGGGGCACGAATACGTCCTTTTGGGCGGTCATGTCGGCTTTGTGGATGCAGATCTGTTCCGTTACACGACCTATTCGGTCATCCGCTGCAAAGATCACGAAGTATTCACCTCGGACTTTGTGAAGAACTGGATCCTCCGCAACAACGTTGAGCTGATCACATACCGTGACCTGAAATAAGAAAGGAGAAACAGATGAAACTGATTGTACGAGGCGCCGATTATGCCATGACCGACAGCATCACCGACGGCTGCCTGCGCGCAGCCCGCTGCGGGATTCTGACCGATGTGGGCCTGATGACAAACAATGCTGCACAGGCCCGCTATGCGGTGAACGAGTTGAAAAAGTATCCGCATGTTTCGGTTGGTCAGGACCTGAATCTTGTGTCCGGGCTGCCCGCCAGCGACCCGAAGGACATCCCTGCACTGGTGGATGAAAACGGCATTTTTATTTCTTCGACCCGCCGCAAACTGGAAAATCTGTATGAGATTCCTTACGACCAGATCTACCGTGAAATGAAACAGCAGGTCGAAAATTTCATCGAAATTGTGGGCCGCAAGCCGTGCTACTTTGCAGGGCATTCGCTTTCCACACCGGAAGTCGAGCAGGCCATGGTGGATATTGCAGAGGAATATGGCGTACTGCTGAACTGCTTTGGTCTGAAGGATCTGCCGGTCGGCACACGCTGGTACTATAAAAACATGAAGGTCGACCCGAATGACCGCAAGCCATCTTACGGTCTGGCTGAACAGGGTGCAACGGATGTCATCGGGCATATTCTTTCTGGCGGCTGTGAGTTCGACTTCAATGCACCGTATGCGATGCTTGCAACCCACTGCGGTTACTGCGATGGTGAATTGCAAAACATGTCGACTTTTTCCGTCATCCGCGGCAGAGAACTCGAAGCGCTCTGCTCGCCGAAGATCAAGGAATGGGTCAAGGCAAACGGCATTGAGCTGATCAGCTTTGATCAGTATCTGGCAGAGCACGCGAAATAAACCACCGCGCATCTGCGCTTAAAACGCATAAAGGGATATGCGCCACTGGAAAAAATGGAGCATATGATGACAAAATGGAAAAAAAGACACTATTGGTAAAGGAACCAGGCTTTTACAGGCTGATGCTGATGCTTGCACTTCCTGTGATCATCCAGAATATGATCACGGTGGGCGTGAACATTATGGACACTGTGATGCTGGGCAGCTTTGGTGAGATACAGCTTTCCGGTTCTTCGCTGGCAAATGATTTTATCAACCTGTTCCAGATCGCCTGTATGGGTGTCGGTGGCGGTGCATCCGTTCTCAGTGCGCAGTTTTATGGCAAAGGCGACTACAACAATGTGAAAAAGACGGTTGCGATCATGCTGCGTGTAATTCTCTCTGTGGCCGTCGTCTGCATGGTGATCTCGTTGTTTTTCCCGGAGGAGCTTCTCCGGATCTATACAGCCGACACTGCTGTGATCGAAAAGGGTGCAATTTATCTCCGGTACAGCACAGCTTCTTTTGTAATGATGGCCATCACAATGACCCTGACCTTGATTCTGCGGTCTATTCATGATGTAAAGATCCCGCTCTACGCATCGATTGGCAGTTTCTTCGTCAACATCTTTTTTAACTGGGTCTTTATTTTTGGTCACTTTGGTGTGCCACAGATGCAGATTGCCGGTGCCGCAATCGGAACCGTTCTTGCCCGTCTGTTTGAGCTGATCGTGATCGGCGGACACTTCTTCTTCCAGGAAAAGCAGTTGCGCTTCCGCATCCGGGATCTTTGGATGCCGGTCGGAGATCTGCTGGGTACATACTGCAAATACTGCATTCCGGTTCTGTGCTCTGACATGCTTCTGGGTATCGGCAACAGCATGGTCTCGGTCATCATCGGCCACATCGGAACATCGTTTGTAGCAGCCAATTCCATCGTTGCCATGATCCAGCGCCTTTGCACAGTCATGACACAAGGCATCGGACAGGCCGCGGCCGTGATCACCGGAAACAATGTGGGAAGCGGCAAATTGGACAAGGCTTACCGGGAAAGCACAACCATGATCATCTTGACCGTGTTGTTTAGCCTGGGAACCAGCCTCATTTTAATGATCATCGGGCCGTTTGTGGTCAATGCCTACAACCTTTCCGCTGAAACACATGACATTGCCATGCAGCTCCTGGACGCGATCAGCTTTATCATTGTATTTCAGGCACTGCAGTCCGTGCTGACAAAGGGTATCCTGCGGGGTGGTGGAGACACACGGTTCTGCATGATGATTGATGCCACATTTCTTTGGCTGATTTCCATTCCACTTGGATGGCTCACCGGTGTTGTCTTGAAGTTGCCGGCATTTGTCGTATATGTCTGCATGAAACTGGACTGGATCATCAAGGTTTTTGTGTGTCTGTTCCGTTTCAAAAGTAAAAAATGCTTTCGGATCGTCTCCGACAGTACGGAAGAAAGGAATGCCGATTCATGTTAAAGATTTTTCTGTCCTCTCATGGCCGCTTTGCCAGCGGCATCAGGAGTTCCTGCGAGATCCTTCTGGGAGCGCAACAAAATCTGACGGTTTTTGATGCCTATGTAGACAACGATACCGTGCAGGAGCATCTGGATGATTTCTACAAAACCGTTTCTGCTGAGGATCAAGTCCTGCTTTGCAGCGATCTGTATGGAGGCAGCGTCAATCAGTCAATGTATCCATATCTCCAGAAGCCGAACACGCGTCTGGTCAGCGGCGTCAACATGACATTCATGATGAACGTCTTGTGTGAGGAAGAATTGTCCGATGAGCGACTGGAGGAGATTCTGGAGGAAAGCCGCAGCTATCTGCGCAGGGTAAATCTGGAAACCAATGAGACAGAGGATGAATCCTTCTTCTAAGGAAAAAGCAGTAGGAAAAGCCACGACGAATGTTCATATTGTGACGTTTCATCGTGGCTTTTCTTGCGGTCAGAGTGGCGAGACTCAAGCTCGCGGCCTCCTGCTCCCATAGAAGAAGTAAAAAGACATCGCAAGCCGATGCTGCTCAGTTCAAAAGGAAGCGTTGAGCAGCACCCGGAGGGAGAAGAATGATTCCCAACGCTCTGTAATTTTGGCACCCGCCCAGGCTGCGATTAAGTCTCCCCGGAAATAAAATCTGATAGGACAAAGAAGAAAAAAGCTCTTGGCTTCTGTAATGGAGGCCAAGAGCTTTTTGCATCTTGTTTTGTAAGAGGAAAGAGGTTACAATAATAGAAAAGAAAGCGTATATCAGTCGAATAAGGTGGTAGGCCTATGAAGTTTTTTGAAGCGGTTCCAAGCGAACTTTTCTCGCCGCTGGCTTCGCCCAACCGTATTTTATATGCGGATGCACTGGACGTACTGTACGCAGCATACCAAGAAAACCTGAAAATACGGGAAGATGTCTTGTATTCCATGCTGCGCGGCAGGCTGGAGCAGGAACTGGCGGATGCTACGTTTGAAGATGAAGACATTGACGAAGAGGAACTGAGGGATATCTCTGGCCGCGCTCGTTTTTTGATCCGCAAGCTGTGTAGTAAGGGGTGGTTTGAGAAAGAACGCGGGGACGACTTTGAAGAGTATATCACGATTCCTAATTACAGCAGCCGTTTGCTGGAATTATTCCACCAACTCTGCGATGATAGCCCGGCTCGTGGATATTCCTATGTGTTCGGAACTTTCTCAGTCTTAAAGACCGCCGACGACAGCAACAATGCTTACGATAAAATGACGGCTCTCTATAGTGCCTACGATAACACAACGGCGCTGATTAGCTTGTTGCAAATGGTCTATCATAATGTGAAGCATTATTTTCAGACGCAGATCGATATGCAGGATGTCAACCAGGTGCTGGCTGCACACTTTAACGACTTCGGACAAAAGGTTGTGGAGGCATATATCCGTCCGCTGAAAATCAAAGATTCAGTGCCGAAGTATCGTGTGCCCATTCAGTCTGTGCTTAGGCGCTGGGAAGAGGATGATACCTTGCTGATGGCGATGGCAAATGAAGCATTGCGTGATAAGCGGGGCAAGACATTGGAAGACTGCCGTGCCGATCTGCTGAGGAAAATTTTCTGGATCGAAGAACGCTATGACAATTTAGAGAAGGACTATCTTGAGGAAATTGATACGCAGGTCCGGCGCTATACCAGGGCAGCAACACAGAAAATCGAGAACCTGACGAACCGAGATCAAAGCGTGCGCGGCAATTTGAATGTTTTGCTGACGACACTGTCCAGAAACCGCAGGGCGGCTGAGCTGGTGGACCAGATACAACCGGCATTTCAATTGTATGAGCAGTCTTTTTTGTCAGAAAAAAGTCTGTGGTACCGTAAGCGCCCCGAAAAACGGACAAAAACCGCGTCGGTGCTGATACAAGATGATCAGGCACCGAATACGGAAGAACAGGTCAGAGCGGCACAGTTACTGCAATCGAAATATGGCCGGGCAGCAGTAAATGCTTACGTGCAGGGATGGCTGGGAGACGCTGACATTCGTTGCTCGGAGGAGCTCTCGCTTGAAGAGGACAAGGATTATATCATGAGTTTGCTGGCAATCCTTGGAAGCAAGGATGCATCTGCCGGTTATGTGGTCCAGGAACTCGATGGCATTTTTTGTAAAAATGGCTATTCGATCCCGCAAATGCAGATCCGGAGGAAGGAGAAGAAGCCGTGAATTTTGATTTTGTTACCAATGCAACGGCAAAAGAACTGGAACAATTCAAATCAGTCTGCAATCAGCTGCTCAGCCGCACATACATTGTGCGAACCATCTACCAGCCGGGAAAAGGCAGGGTGGATAACCCAGACTATCTTTTTCTATCACGGCACTATGAGGCTGTACAGGAGTACCTGAGTCTGCTGGACTGGGATTTGCGCAGGGATGAACTGAACGGATACTTTTATGTGTTGAACACAGACGAGGCTAACCGTTGCAACCTCAATAAAAAAGAAACGGCGATTTTGCTGGCATTACGGCTGATCTACGAAGAAAATATGGAACGTTTGGGTTTGGAGCAGGATGCCGTGTGTACTGTGCGGGATGTGCTGGAAAAAGTGGTGACCGACTATCCAGTTTTTCCGGCTAAGCCGAATATGGAAGAGGTCAAACGCGCGTTTACGGTACTGGAAAACCATTCTGTGATTCAAAGACTGGAAGGAAAATTCAACCAGGGCAGCTGCAGGATCGCAATACTGCCCACCATTCTCTCTGCGGTCTCCAGCGAAAAGCTGAACTTGGTGGTGTCTGTTTTGAAAAAGGAGGAAACAGATGAAGAAGCTGAAGAAAATCCTGCTGATCAACTGGCTCTATTTCAGTAAAGAACTGATTGAAGTGGGCGACATCAATTTCCTGACCGGCAAGAACGGCGCCGGAAAGTCAACGGTCATCGATGCACTGCAGATCGTGCTGCTGGGCGAGACAAATTCCCGCAATTTTAATCAGGCAGCCAACGAAAAATCGCAGCGCACATTGGAAGGCTATCTGCGCGCCGACATGGATGATAACAGCCCGTATTCCCGCCGTGGTAAGGACTTTTCTACCTACATTGTCTGCGAATTTCAGGATGAGATGGAGGGCAGCAGTTTTGTGACAGGCGTTACCTTTGACTGCCGCAGCGATGGAAGTTACCGTGATACATTCTTTATTTACACGGGGACACTGCCGGAAAATTGCTTTATTGAACAGGGCGAGGCAATGGAGATTTCTGCACTTCGCCGTTTTTTGAAGCAGAACTATGCACGGACAGAATTTTACGATACCCAAAAAGAGTATCGCCGCAACATGCTTGCAAAGTGGAACGTCCACAACGAGCAGGTCTTACGGATGATGAAGAAGGCTGTTTCGTTCCGGCCAATTGTGGATATCCAAAAATTTATTACGGAGAACATCTGCGATATTCCGGATAAGCCCAATATTGAGCTGATGCAGCAAAACATCCGGGATTATAAACGGCACGAATTGCTGGCGCAGCGTCAGCAGGAAAAGCTGGATGCGCTGCAGCAAATCAGCAGGCTGTATCAGGAGATGAACCAAGCCATAGACCGCTGCCAGATCCAGAAGTTTCTGGTACGGTGGGCAGAAAAAGAAGCTGCGCAGACAGAGATCGACCAGAGGGAATTGGAACGAACTGAATGCAAGGAGAACCTTGCAAATGTGAATGAGCA